>JAIOIK010000205.1 GCA_019912545.1 Ignavibacteria bacterium
AAGCAGCAGATTTTTGAATATATAGAAATATTTTATAACCGGTACAGGAGACATTCTAAACTGAACTATCTCTCTCCTGTGCAATTTGAAAACTTAAACAATCACTCTTAATTTTTTGTCCATTTTTTCGAGGGCATTCCATTTGCATCAATATTTGCGTTTGAGGTAACAGTCATATTTCGATCCGGTTCATCAATAATAGTTCCGGGCGCAATGTTTAACTGCGTATTTTGTATAAGGATACCTTGTAAAAAAACATTGCCGCTAAAGTTTGTTATGCTTGGGAGCGGGCTTTTATAATGTACAAATGAATAATTCGGTGGTTCACCAAGATTGTACTGGACCTTGAAGTTTATATTTTTTGTACCTGTAGGTGTGCTTATATTCTGCAATGTAATTCCGGTAGGTAAACTATAAGACGACAATGTATTATTGTCTGGCAGTAAGTTTATAATGTGCGGGTCAGGATTTGTAGTATAAACCCCAAAGAAATCTCTTGAATTGCCATCATCAACAAATATTTTATATTGTGGATAATTCGGGTCAGCAATGAGTTCCCTTGAAGCCGACTTTAAAACATGATTTTTTTGGATTCCAAGTGCAGGATATTCATGAAGGTTTTTATATGGGCTATAATGAATAACTAATAAACCACCATTGAAGCCATCTGGTGTCTGTGGATCAAGATCTTTTCGCCAAACGATTTTTTTATCGAATTTAACATCTGGATTGTCCCAAATCATTCTTCTATTTTCTATAATGAAAAATTCACTATGTTCATAATTATCATCGTAACCTGCTTTACCGTATATTGTTACTACTCCGCATTTCTCGTTTTGAGTGGTAATAGAAGGTTCAAGTGTTTCTATCTCAGTATTGCTATTTATCTTTTTCACATTTTGTACCCAGCCGGCTTGCAGTTTGTACAACATGTTAGGATGAGTAGGACAGTTCTGGTTATCACTTCCCGTATTCATAATACAATAATTTCCCAAGCTTGTATGATTCCAGCCAAGTAAATGGCCATATTCATGGCAAATTATACTAATGCCATCAATGACTGACCTGCATGAACCGGTTTGAGTATTGGGGTCTAGTTTTTCTCTTACTATAAGCTTCTGTCCACTCATTTCAGCATACCCTCCGACATTTGGATTAAACCCTGCATATACAAAAATCACTTTATTATTCGGTGATGAGTTTAAAAAAGTAGTGAGATGAAAACTGGTTTGCGAATTTACTGCATTTACAGCATCGTCAAATGTTGCTACGCCACCATTTAAGTTATATTCTGATTTGGTTAACGGCATTTTGACTGGAATAATATACCTCTTTCCATTGATCTCATCTGTTATATTATTCACAATACCTGTATTGTAAGGTGCAGGCATACCGGGCCTTATTTCATATGGCTGTATAGTCAGGTTGCCATATGAACATTCTGCGAAGTATTCCTTAACGCTGCCAAATCCTTTTGCAGTATCACCGGGTGGTTGGTTACATCCTAAAGGGCCGGATGATTTTGGATATCCAAATCTGCCATGTGACTGCCAGTCCGGATGAGTGCTCCCCAAAAAAGTATTTACAGAAAAAATTCTGTTCCAGCAATCTGCATATGAATATTTCCTTGCTTTTTTTAACCATGATACTCCATCATCTGTTTCGGATTCAGTGTATCCCATTAGACCAACTGCATCAAGATTCTGAACCTGTGTGAGTTCTTCATCTGTTTCAGGTGATTTATCGCCAATAATTGTTCTTCCATCTCTAAAATCAAGATAGACCAACACTACGTTTTGAGTTACTGACCCTATATAGGGTGACTCGAGTTCTTCATTAGTCTCATTACCACATTTCCATGCCTGTGAATTGGATATTTGTAACGAAAAGAACAAAGCAAATAAAATTGCACTTAAGGTAAAAAGGTTTTTACGCATTTTAGGCCTCCTTCAGGTAGGTTATTTTGTAAGTATTATTTTTTTGATGTCGCTAAAGCCAGCTTCATTTTCAAGCTTAATAAAATAGATTCCGCTTGGATAGTTTTCTGCATTCCATTGTACTTTGAATTCTCCCGGGTTCTTTATGCCTCTTATAAGTGTAGTTAGTTCATTACCAAGAATATCGTAAATCTTAAGAGTGACGAAGCTCTTATTTGAATTCACAAATTTTATATTTAAAATTGGATTAAATGGATTTGGATAAGGGCTACATAATCTAAACTCTTTTGCAATAGTTGTATTATGTGAAATTCCGATAACTGTATCGGGATTCTGGAAGCCACGGACGTTACACCAGATATCTTTATTAATATTCATGCTTACATATGACATCCAGGAAGAATATACTCTGTCTCCATGCAGAGATATATCATTTATTCTTTGCTCGGTAGGGGCAACTGAACTCATCGGGATCATATAAGGATTCCCAATCGGGTCGCCGTTAAAATCAAATCTTCTTCCATAAAATTGCTCTCTGCCTGTAAAACCAACATCAAGCCACCCTATCACGAATCTGCCGTCACTTCTCATGCTGACCCTTGACCCTGCCCTTGAAAACTGATTCGAAAGTATGTTTGCTTTTCTGTTTACTCCTGTAGGATTACCAATATTATCATACAACTGATAATATATACTATTTTCAGAATTTCTATCGTCTGTCCATGCTACAATAATTCTGCCATTGCCATCTATGCTTAAGGAATTTCCGGCCTGCCTGACACTAACTGAATTATCATCACTTACCTTAATGTTACTGCCTATTTTTTGTCCGTTGGAATTATAACGCTGCATATAAACATCTGGTGTTGTTTGCGGGTTTCTATCGTCATCCCATGCAATCACAAAACTGCCATCTTTGTTCATCGCAACATTTGGAGCAAGTGCATGAGAACTTCCTTCACATGCGCTATCAACCATTCCGATTCTAGTGCCGGCGCTGTCATATCTCTGAAAAAAAACTTGGGTCTTGGTCCCAAGATCATGTCCCTTTGACCAGCAAATAACAAATCTTCCGATATCATCGCAAGAAATCGACATTCCCTGAAGTATCACTGGAAAAAATACAATGAAACTGCTATCAATTACCCTTACTGGATTAGACAGGAAGTTAGCATTATTATCAAATCTTTGGAAAAACAATTCATATCTTTGGTATCCAACTGAGTCAATATGAGTTCTCGACCATGCTACGATAAACCTACCGTCTTTTAACATTGTAAAATCCAAAAGCGCGGCAGAGTCCTGATTTACAATTTTGAAATTATCGCCTAAGGCGCTTCCGTTTTTATTGTATCTTTGGCAATAAATCTCGCTGGGGTATTGTTCGCCGGGGTATCTCCTGACATCATTCCATAAAACTATAAAATTCCCGGAGCTATCTACTCCCAGATGAGAATACTCATGGTAGCTGTTTAAGTTGTCATCATTAACCTTAAAATCAGGGATGTAGGCGTCAAGCCATTGGGCTGGCTGCATTCTTGTAAAAATAGAAAACGTTAAAATAAATAAAATAAATATTGTTTTATTCATAAGGCTTAAAGTTTAAAATAGATTTAGTATTCAGATAGTGGTAACTAAAGGATAGGAAGCTAAGGTTTTTCATAATTACTTAAGTTTTAGTAATTAAAATATGAAACTATGAATTCAGAGGGCTTTATGCATGAGTTTCTTGGATGATGTATATGCAACATAATGCATCATTTTTGCGAAGTCAATACTAAAAATAATTTATATTGAATTCAAACTCATTTTGAGCAAATATTCATAAAATCAAATATCTTGAATCCCGATACATAAGGATGAAATCCAGTGTTGTTGCATCGCAGGATGCATTCTTACTTTCTTTTCGCAGCTTGTCCCGCTATAGCAGGAATGGGCGTTTCACTTTTGACATTTCACATTTCACGTATAATGATCATTCCAGCTTCTTCCTGAATCTAAGCGAGCTCATTAATAATATCACTACACCGAAAATGAACAAAGCAAGGAACTGGTCATACAATTGTTCTATTCCCACACCCTTTAAAATTATGCCGCGAACGATAGTAATAAAATATCTAAGGGGAATTACATAAGTAATATACTGCACCCACACCGGCATATTTTCTATCGGAAAAGAAAACCCGGATAGATATATCATCGGCATCATCACACCAAAAAACGACGTCATCGTTGCCTGCTGCTGTGTTTTTGAAATTGTTGAAAGAAAAAGCCCCAGTCCAAGGGTTGATAGCATGAATAACAATGCCGCCAAATACAGCAGTGGAACGCTTCCTTTTACTTCTATCTCAAACCAATATCTCATTACGGTCATAACTATTGTTATGGAAACAAACCCAAGTATCGAAAACGGTACAAGCTTTCCTATAATTATCTGGTATGGCTTCAAAGGAGTCACAATAAGCTGCTCAAATGTACCAACCTCTCTTTCTTTCACAATTGCCAGGGAAGTTAAATTTATTGTAACGACCATTATCAGTAAGCCAACAATTCCCGGAAGCATGTAATTCCTTGTAGTAAGTTCCGGATTGTACCACGCCCTGGTTTCAGCTTCTATAACCGGGAGCTTTTGAACAAGTACACTTTTCTTTCCGCTTCTTTCAATAAACTGGTTTAATATGTTCGAGGCAAAACTAATTGTTATTCCCTGTGAATATCCTGCAGCTATCAGCGCCTTGTTGCCGTCCGAGCCGTCAAAGATCGTCTGAAGATCAGCAGTCCCGCCGCTCAAGAGATTCTTCTCAAAATCAGGGGGGATAACAATTCCCATGAGTGCATCACCATTATCAATTAGCTCAGTCAGCTCGTTATAGCTTGATACATAATAATCCATCGAAAAATAACCCGAGCTTTCATACTTCTCAATAAATTCTCTGCTTGTCTGGCTTTTATCCTGGTCCCAAACAACAGTCTTAACATTTTTCACATCAAGTGTTGCGGCATATCCCAGGAAGATCAGCTGCAAAACCGGCGCAACTAATATTACAGCGAACATTCTCTTATCGCGCTTGAACTGCAGGAACTCCTTTTTTATGAAGTTTAGTATTAAATTCATTACACCCGCGCCTTTCTTATCCTTAGCGTTGCAATTCCAAGCAAAACGAATGCAAATATAGATAAGTAACCGATCTCTTTCCAGAATGCTTCTAATCCGACTCCTTTTATAATGATAGATCTAAGGACTATAATATAGAATTTAGCAGGAGTAATATTTGTTAGTATCTGTATTACCCATGGCATGCTTTCTATCGGGAAAACGAAACCCGATAGCATAAATGTAGGCAGCATTGTTGCAATTGATGAGATCTGGAATGCAACCTGCTGGGAGTCTGAAATTGTCGATACAAATATCCCTATACTAAGTGAGGCAACCAGAAAGATCAGAGTTGAGATGAACAATAAGAAGTAACTTCCTTTAACTGTTATCCCGAATACAATATTAGCTATGAATAAAGTAAACACAGCAACAAATAGCGCAACAACAGTATAAGGGATTGTCTTGCCTATTATCAGCTCAAGTGATCCAAGCGGAGATACCTTTAACTGCTCCATGGAACCTAGCTCTTTTTCCCGTACAATAGAAAGCGCTGTAAGTATCACTGCCGTCAGAATAAGTATCATTGAAAATAATCCCGGTATAAGGAATTTTGTAGTATTAAGATCAGGGTTATACCAAATAAGCGGCTGCGGATTTATCGGTACAAACGCCTTCATACCCGTCCTGGCTAGGTATTCCTGCGTTATTTGCTGCGTATAAAAGCGAGTCGCGCTGTTTACGTAGTTCATTATGATTGTTGCAGTATTGCCGTCAACTCCGTCCACCAGAAATTGTATCTTCACAGGCCTGCCGTTTCTTAAGTCTTCAGTAAAGTTTGGCGGAAAAACCACAACACACTGCGCCTTATTCTCATCCAGGAAACTGTTTATTTCTCTTTCTTCATGAATATAGCCAACAACATTAAAGTAACTTGAACTTTGAAGCATCTCAATGAAATTCCTTGTCTCCTCGGAATTATCGTTATTCTTTATAACAATTTTAATATTTTTTACGTCAAGACTTAATGCAAAACCAAACAGCATCAGAAGGAAAACAGGGAATATGAATATTAAGAACAAAGTCCTCCCGTCGCGCATTATCTGGCGGAACTCCTTCTTAACCATTGCATATATTCTATTAGTCAATATACTCTGCTTCTTAGTTTTCTACTACTTTTTGTTTTTCTTTTATTTTTGCTTTTTTACTTTTTTTACTTGCAACCTGCAACCTGTAACCTGTAACTTTATTCATCCTTCTCCAGCAAATTTACAAATACATCTTCAAGTGAAGCTGCTATTTGACCGATACGGTCCACCTTAATTCCATTTTCCTCAAGCCTCAATCTGATCTTCTCAATGTAAGGCTCAATATCGCGGCTACCTATTTCATTCGTCTTTAATGTAATGTGAATATACTCGCCAAAATATGCTGTGCTCTTGATAAAATCTGTCTGTTCCAGTATCTTGATCGCTCTATCTGAATGATCACACTCTGCTTCAACTATGGGGTGTATCATGTATTTGCTTTTAAGCTCAGCCGGACTCCCCGCTGCTATAAGCCTTCCCGCGTCTATCATAATTATCCTGTTGCAGAACTCTGCCTCATCAAGATAGTGGGTCGTAACAAATACTGTGATCCCTTCGCTGGATAGGTCATTTATCAGGTCCCAGAAGTTCTTTCTTGAGATCGGATCAACGCCGCCGGTTGGCTCATCCAGAAACACAATTTTCGGCTCGTGAATTACCGCACAGCCAAGTGCAAGCCTTTGCTTGAATCCGGTTGAAAGCGTACCTGTCAAGGAATCAGTTCTCTCTTCCAGTCCCGCGGTGTTCAATACCCATTTTTTCCGCTTGGATAACTTATCGCCTTTCAAACCGTAGATACTTCCGAAGAAATTAATATTTTCTTCTACTGTCAGATCACTGTACAGAGAGAACTTCTGCGACATATATCCGATATTCCTCTTAACGTTATCGGGATCCTTTTTAATACTGAACCCGCCAACAAGGGCATCACCCGCAGTGGGCTCGAGTATCCCGCAAAGCATTTTAATGGTAGTTGATTTGCCCGCGCCGTTTGCTCCTAAAAATCCAAATACCTCGCCCTGCTTAACATCAAATGAAATACTATCAACTGATGTAAACTTGCCAAACTTTTTCGTCAGATCTTTAACTTCTATCGAATTCATTGTAAACTGCTTTTTTTCTGCTTTTTTTTGGAGTGCATTGACTATGTCAATGCCAAGTATTTTTATTTCACGGATACCAAATTCAAATTATCTTGTAGGGAACGCTCGTGAGCGTTCCTGTTAGTGTAACCTTCCATCAATAGGAGAGCCGGTCTGAAAGACTGCTTTCGGAGGTTGGGGCTTCTTCAGTAAATGTATAAAAACATTCTCAAGCGAAACCGGTTTTTTCCTGTGATCCGTCAGCTCAATCTTGTTTTTGTTCAACAAAGCCAAAATGGTTTCATAGTCCTTTTCATAATCATTTACGGCTATATCTATTCTGTCGCCAAACAACTGTGTTTCAAATTCCGTACTTTCTGAAATTACTTTATATGTTTCCCGAAACAGGGGAGTGACGATCTCAAGGATCATTTTGTCCATTGATGCCTTAATTGCAGCCGGAGAGTCCAGCATCAGCAGTTTCCCGTTATTCATCATTGCAATAGTGTTAAACCTCTCCGCCTCATCCATGTATGGAGTTGATATCACTATTGTCACTCCATCATTATGCAGCTCTGAAAGTATCTTCCAAAAATCACGCCGCGATACCGGGTCAACGCCTGTTGTCGGCTCATCCAGAAAAATAATTTTGGGTTTGTGAATAAGTGTACATGCAAGGGCTAGCTTTTGCTTCATACCTCCGGAAAGTTTCCCCGCAAGGAATTTTCTGAATCTTGTTAATCGGGTAAATTCAAGCAGTTCATTCCTGCGCTCCTTGTAATTCTTCACTCCATGAAGCTCGGCAAAGAATTCTATGTTCTCATCTACTGTCAGATCTGTGTAAAGGCTGAATTTCTGTGAAAGATATCCAATCTCATTCTTTATTGATTGATGCTGTTTTAACAGGTCATAACCAAGTATATTGGCGTGCCCATTATCCGGCAGAATAAGTCCGCAAAGCATCCTGATAAGAGTCGTCTTTCCGGCTCCATCCGGGCCAACAATCCCGAACACTTCACCTCTTTCCACGGCAAATGATATTTCGTTTACAGCAAGTATCTCCTCATATGCCTTGGTCAATCCATCTATTTTGATCGCCGTATCCAATATTACTGGTAGATTATCTTCGCATCGGCAGGCAAGCCCGGTTTCAGTTCAAACTGTGGATTTGCTATCTCTATCTTAACTGCAAATACAAGTTTTGTCCGTTCCTCAGGAGTCTGTATGTTCTTCGGAGTGAACTCCGCTTCGGGAGATATAAAAATTATCTTTCCTGTATAAGTCTTATCCTTAAATGCATCAATTGAGATCTCTGCATTCTGCCCCAGCTTCACTTTCGAGAGATCAGTCTCCGGAATGTAAATTACAAGGTTCACTGTTTCCAGGTTTGATATTCTCAGAAGTGAGGCACCCGGAGAGACATTTTCACCGGCTTCAATGAATTTCTTTGATACAAACCCGTCTGAGGGAGCAAGTACTTTGCAGTCTTCAATATTTTTTTTCAGCATGTCAACCGCCGAAATTGCTTTCTTCAGGTTTGCCTGTGCTGACTCAATTTCCTCAGGCCTTATGATAGTCTTTACTTTATGCAGATTTTCCTTTGCTGAGTTATACTGTGCAACCGTCAGATCGTATCGCGCTTTTGAATCGTCATAAAGCTTCTGTGTTCCGGCGTCCTGTTTATAAAGCTCCTCAGCCCTGTCTCTATCAAGCTTGGCAAGGTCCAGATTTATCTTTGCCTGCTTCACAAGCTCTTCGGATTGCTTCACGTCTTCTCTTCTTGCACCGCTTTTTAATAACCTTAGCTGCGCATTTGCAAGATCAACTCCTGCCTCAGCCTGGCGCAACTGTATATCCATCAGCTCATGATCTATTTCCACAAGCAGGTCGCCCTTTTTGATCCTGTCACCTTCGTTAAAATTCAGCATCTTAATTGTTCCGGCAGTCTTTGAGCTTATTGTTACATTTACCGACTCAATCGTACCGCTTGCTTTTATTGAATTGATCTCCTGCTCTTTCCCGCAGCCGGATAAAACGATCAATATAATTGCCAGGCTTAATGTGTAGAGTTTCATTGCTGTAAATTTAAGTTCTCTAAAATTACTTTTCCTTTATCGGTCAATATTCCGTTGAGAAGTATCCTGAACGCATGATGAACTGCCTCGTTGTAACTAAAGCTTGTTGCTATTAAGAATTGGGGATTAACAACTGCCCGCATGCCGCCCGTAATTATTGTTATGATGATCTCAGGCGGGAATTTTACGATCAATTCCTCTTTCTGTCCCTGGCGGATGATCTTTGAGATATTCTCATACATAAGTTTTTTCCTGGTCTCATCAACTTCCAGCCATATGTGCGGCGCGTGATGCTGCAAATCGCTCATCCATTTATCGGTAAATTTTGTGATCGTTGCCGTAAGGATCTTAATTATAAAAACAAACTTCTCAACCGCATTTGTTTCTTCAGTTATTGTTGATTCTATCTTTTGCTTAGTGCCTTTTATCAGCATCCGAACTGCTTCGGTAACTAAATCTAGTTTTGAATCAAAATTCTTGTAGAGAGTGCTCTTGCTCATGCCAAGTTCTTTGGCAATCTCATCCATGCTGATCTTATAAAAACCATCAACAAAGAAATTCTCCTGCGCAAAGCGGAGTATCTTATCTCTTTCGGTTAGTGATTTAGGCTTAATTATTGTTTCTACTGTATTCATCGGAAACTATTTTCGTTCTATTGGTTTCCAAAATTAACTTATTTTTTTAGATTTGTCAAGGGAAAATTATTTTTGGAGTGCACTGACTGTGTCAGTGCATAGCCCTTACATCATGAAATTCAAGCTTTTAAACCTGAATTAATTCATAATATCTTGTCGTTCTGAGCGGAGTCGAAGCACATTAGCGCTATGCCTTACAGCCTAATGACTGGCCTCTGCAAAGCTCCTTTAGGAGCGCAATGTTTGTAATGTGGAAAACTCAAATCCAACTTAGCTCCGTAGGAGCGGCATGTGCATGCATCAACACAATTGCTACACTCCAATGCACAGTCTAATTGATAGATAAGAATTCTATCTTCTACCTCACCCCGTCCGCCAGAAGGCGGACACCCCTCTCCTTTGAGGAGAGGGGACGTGGGAGAGGTGTAAGTGTCTTTTTGCAAATGCATCAGTAAATTAAAAATATAGTTGTAAGGAATATCCATATTTAAATTTTATCTTTCTCAATTAAACCATATCTTTGAATTGTAAATTAATTCGAACTCAATTTGAATATGAACGCACTTAAATACCCGGCAATACTTGCTCTCTGTATCTTCTTAACTTCATGCACCAAACAGCAAACATCCGATAACATTTTCAAATACAACGAAGCGCAGGGGATTGAAAATCTCGATCCCGTTATGTGCAGCAACTATGCCGCAGGATGGCCGCTTCAGCAAATGGCTGAGGGTTTGCTTGAATATTCGGCTGCTATGAACCTCGAACACTGTCTTGCGGAGTCATACAATATCTCAGAGGACGGATTAACATATACATTTTCCATTCGTAAAAATGTTTACTTTCATGATAATCCCTGCTTCCCCGGCGGCAAAGGCAGAAAACTCATTGCAAGTGACTTCAAATATTGCTTTGAGCGGGTGTGTGACCCCCGCACAAAAACCCGCGGCGCATGGCTCTTCCGTGATAGAATTAAAGGCGCGCTTGAATACATCAACTCAATAAAAGAAAAATACAATAATGTAAACGAGATCACGGGCATTCAGGCTCCAAACGATTCAACTTTGAGTATTACGCTCACAAAACCATTTGCACCGTTCCTTAGTATCCTCACTATGGGATACTCATTCGTCTATCCCAAAGAAGCCGTTGAGTATTACAAAGATAATTTCGGATACAATCCCGTTGGCACAGGCCCGTTTAAGTTTGTTAAGTGGGAAGTTGACCGCGAGCTTGAAATGGCCAGGAATGAAAACTACTGGAATCTCAACAAAGCGGGTAAATCACCAATACATTTAAGCGGAATCAAAGTCAGCTTCATCAAAAGCTCAGAGACTGCCTTCCTCGATTTCCAGCAGGGGAAGTTTGATTACTATGACCCATCTCCCGAAGTGCTTAGCCAGATCACAGACGAAAACGGTGCACTAAAACCGGAATATGATTTTGATCTCGTCAAACAGCCCTGGCTTAATACGGTTTATCTTGGAGTTCAGCTCGATAAAAATGTCCCCGGCGGCAAAGGGAACGTACTTAGCGATAACCGCAAACTTCGGCAGGCAATAAACTACGCCATAGATAGAGAGAAGATCATTAAATATGTCCTCAAGTTTCGCGGTACACCCGGAGTCAACGGACCAATACCACCCGGAATGCCCGGATTCAATAAAGACCTTAAAGGTTACAGCTTTGATAAGGAAAAAGCTAAACAGCTCCTGGCAGAAGCCGGCTATCCCGATGGAAAAGGACTTACTCTCAGGCTCACAGTCTCAAATGAGGACACTCAAAAGCTAATAGGCGAATCCGTGCAGGCGCAGCTAAAGGATCTAGGCATTGATGCACAGCTTGATTTCATGCAGGCATCAACTCTCCGCTCTTCGCAGGTTGGGGGAGAGATCGCTTTCTGGCGCGGCAACTGGGGCGCGGATTACTTCGACCCCGAAAACTTCATGGCGCTTTTTTACAGCAAAAACCACTCACCAATGGGGCCAAACTATACGCACTACGCAACTCCTAAAGCCGATTCACTCTACGAGCTTGCCATGAGGCTAACCGACTTCAACACACGCGCAAAACTCTACAACGAAATGGAACAAGTAGTGCTCGAAGATTCACCCATGATCATTCTATATTATAACCAGATAGTTTACTTGAAGAACAAAAAAGTCCGGGATATGTATATAGATGGACTCAACACAATGATATTGAAGAAAGCGAAGTTAGAATAGAATTGGATTTTTAAATAATATATTTACAGTTATTTATGAATCTATTTGTCAAGAGGTATTGACAAATCTGGTATTGAATGTGTATATTTGTGTATTCTCAGTGTAGTCCATGCTCGATAGGCTATATAAAACTGGTAGGCAGGCTCAAAAAGCCTGCCTTTTTCTTTTCCTTTAAACACTTACCAAAATTTAGTATTATTACAACTTATATATCAGTGTGGCACCAATTGAAGAAATTCTATTATTCTTTACCAGTTTAACTTTAGATTTCGATGTGGCGAGGTGCCAGAGATGGTTAATGGACTACACTGAGAACGTAGCGTGCTTCGGCACACAGGAGTTCGAGCCTCCTCCTCGCCGCTACTTTTTTGTTTAATTGGCGGCCAAACTATACGCACTACGCAACTCCTAAAGCCGATTCACTCTACGAGCTTGCCATGAGGCTAACCGAATTCAACACACGCGCAAAACTTTATAACGAAATGGAACAAGTAGTGCTCGAAGATTCACCCATGATTATTCTATATTATAACCAGATAGTTTACCTGAAAAACAAAAAAGTCCGGGATATGTATATAGATGGACTCAACACAATGATACTGAAAAAAGCGAAGCTGGATTAAAATAGTCATGTAGGCGTCATGTCTCCCCTGACGCTGTTATCAGTCGTGTAAGTTTTGAAACGCATATTAAAAAATAACACATGAAAAAACAAATACTTCTTTTTCTGCTTTTGGTTTCATCTTCTGCATTTTCTCAACAGGTATTCGAAAGCAAAGTGAATACTTTCACCATCACTTTCCCGGATGACTGGACCATCGATAAATCAAAGACTATTCCTGAGGTCTCAGCCATTAAAGGAGATAGCTATTCTATGAATCTTGCTGTTAAGAAAAATGCAATATTCGAAGGCAAGACACTTGAAGATTTCGGACTTGAGAGTCTGAAGCAGATCATTCTCAATGAATTTGAAAAAAGACTAAAGGACTTTGTTCTGGTTGATTACGGCAATACTGAAGTAAATACAAATCCCGCGTGTTATTTTAAGTACAGCTTTACAAAGGATTCTGTTAAGTTAATTGCCAAGCAGTATCTAATGATAAAAAACGGTAAGATGTATATTGTCACTGTAGCCTGCAAGGAAGAAGATTACAAATCCGGTGAAAGATTACTTGAAGAAATTGTGAATTCGTTTACATTCACAAGTTAAAAATATAATGCGTTACTTAAGTACATGAATTGCTAAATTAATTCAAATCAATCAGTTCCCCCCATTGTTGGTGTTTGTTGAGCCCGCTTGTGCGGGTGAAATCCCGCTGGCGGGATCACCAACAATAATTTGAAATTACAAACAGGAAAAACTAATATCTCAACCCATGAAAAAAATCAGAATAAACTCAGTTTCTAATCTGCAGACGCAAATTCAGGTGCAGGTGCTGCACTCGCAGGCTTTCCAGTGGCTAAAGAAGAATTTGTACAAGCTCTACACTCCAAAACCACTGACTAGACATGATGCATCATGTCCCATGTCTGTTGAAAGCGACCCCATCGGTAAACGCAAAGTCCGAAAGCATGTAGCCATTAACCCCGAAATGACGCGGGTTATTGCTCCCTTCAAAAAGGTTGTAACGCATATGAATTGAAGTCTTTTTATGTAGAGACAGGTCTTAGACCTGTCTCCCGGCTATAGGAAATACATTTGTTCAGCATACCCCAACAACCGATTTTACTCCACAAGCTGTGAGACGGGTTTGAAACCCGCCTGCCTGCAGACCTCTGTCCGGCTTAGACGGTAGGCAGGCCTCTACAAATGCCAATTAAAAAATGTAAGGA
>JAIOIK010000206.1 GCA_019912545.1 Ignavibacteria bacterium
AAGCAGCAGATTTTTGAATATATAGAAATATTTTATAACCGGTACAGGAGACATTCTAAACTGAACTATCTCTCTCCTGTGCAATTTGAAAACTTAAACAATCACTCTTAATTTTTTGTCCATTTTTTCGAGGGCATTCCAAAGTAATCAAAGGCTACTATTCCAGTAATGGTGGAAACACTTTTTCTGTTTCATATGGAAGCTATGTCGATCCTCAGACATCACAGTACTATCCTTTTATAGATCTCGGATCCAGTATGGCAAACACTAATCTAACTGTTGGCTACTCACCAGTTGATGATAAATTAATCTTACTTGGCAATATATCTCAGTTTAGGTCAACTAACGCAGGAGCTAACTTCAGTAGCAGTGGTTTTGCATACAATGATGCACACGCAATCGATTTTCATCCAACTAATGAAAATGTAGTTTTCTATGGTTGTGATGGCGGTATCTTTCGCTCTACAGATAAAGGCACAAACTGGTTCGGTTTAAATGGCACACTTTCTCTATCGGAAGCTTATAAATTATCTGTAAACCCGTCGAATCCGGATGCAATTTTTATAGGTGTAACGGATAACGGTCATTTACAGAAGGATAATGGAACTGTTAACTGGACATCAAGACAATCATGTTGTGACGGCACTAACATAGTGTATTCACCTTTTAAAAGTAATGTTATAGTCGCCAGCACTGGTGCGCACTACCCCAGTGATAACAAATTTGACCCTTGGTATTCTACAAATTCAGGCCTTAGTTTTACAAGCTACAATTTACCGGGACTTTGGGATGGACATAATGATTGGGTTACTCCTCTTTTTCCTCACCCAAATGAGCCGGGAATTTTTTATACTGCAAGACGTGAGGCAAGCGGATCAAACAATATTGTTTTTTGGAAATCTACAAATGATGGGGTAAGCTATAATGAGGTAAATCCATCATCTCATATAGCAAATAACAAAGCACCTTTACAAATAGCTGTTAGCAAGTCGAACTCAGACTTGATTTATTTATCTTCAGGCAGCTATCCCGCAGACATTGACCAGAAATTATTCAGATCAACAAATGGAGGAGTGAATTGGAGTGTTGTTCAATCATTTGATGATCAAATACCGGATAGATATATCTCACATATAGAAATTAACCCCGCAAACGAGCAGGAAGTATTTTTGACCTTATCGGGCTATTATTATCCGAGCACAAGCGGTCATGTTTGGAAAAGCAGTAATGGTGGTACAAACTGGTCTAACATAAGCGGTACAGAAAATGTTTTACCGGATATACCGGTAAATGATTTAGTAATACATAACACGGGCTGCAGCTCAAGAGATATTATTATAGCGACTGATTTGGGTGTTTATGTCAGTTCTGATGAAGGGCAAAGCTGGCGCGAATTAGCACAAGAGACTTTGCCAAATTGCATTGTAACAGATTTAGATTTTAATTTGTACTCGGGCAAGCTCAGAGCAGCAACCTGGGGCCGCGGCGTTTGGGAAGTTGATGCAGGAGGAATTGTTTACGTAAAAGGTACTGAATACCTAAACAGTGATCCGGCTACGAGCGGCTTAAACGTTGTTAATGATATTATAGTGTGTTCAAACGGTAATTTAAAAATTCCATATGGCTGTACAATCAAGATGGCAGCAGGAAAAAAAATCATAGTCCAATCCGGCGGTACGATAGATGCTTCATCCGGTAATGCAATCACTTTCACTTCGCAATCCGGCACGTGGGGCGGAATAGAGTTTCAGGGCTCGGGCGCAGGGACTCTCAAGAACTGCACATTTCTGAATACTTCAACTCCGATTGTTATTGAAAGCGAAGAAGGGGATGTTGAATATCCTGAGATTACAATTGATGAATGCACGTTCAGTAATTCGCCGGTGCAGATCACAAACCGCGCAGAAGTAACAATACAAAATTGTGATTTTACATACAGCTCCGGCGATGCACCGACTGTGCTTGGAGTGCTTTCAACTGGTTCGGATAATGTTGATATTTCCAAAAATACTGTTACTTCAAACTCATCCATAACCAGTGCAGGCATAAGTATTGTGTTTGGAAATAGTGTCAGTATAACTGAAAATACTATTCAGAATATGGGGCTTGGCATATCGCTTTCTAACACTGATGCTTTTGTGGAAAATAACACAATTACTGCAACAGGTGACCCCGGGGATAATATTGGTATTGGAGCAGATAACTCGTATTCATGCATAATAAACAAAAATACAGTTACAGATTACTTTTACGGCATTAAGCTTTATTCAAGCTCTCCAACA
>JAIOIK010000022.1 GCA_019912545.1 Ignavibacteria bacterium
CAGCGAAAGTGTCTTCGCTTCATTAATAAATCTATCCCTTATTTGTTGGTTCCGGGCAAGCTCAGGCAGCAGCACTTTTATTGCCGCTTTTCTGCCTAAAGTCTGGTGCTCGGCAAGGTATACCGAACCCATGCCGCCTTCACCTATGAGCGTAGTGACTTTGTAGTTTAGTATGTTTGAATTGATCATTAGATTACATGAATTATTTTTGATTCACTAATTTGTTTCTTAGAATTTCGTCGAATTGCAAACTGTTTTCTGAAAGTAACTCAGTCTCCTTTGTACCATCTTCTTATCACGAACTGTTTTGTACTGTCATCTACCCATTCATTTACCGCTTTCCTTTTAAGCAATAGCTGTCTAAGTACGTCATCCAGATCTTTCTTTACAACACCCCACGAGCTGTGCGCACTCTGAATAGTTGTATTGCTATCAGTAATGACTATCAAATGACCCTTCCAAACTATCAGGTCTAACGGCTCAACTAAGGAGACTATTTGCTCTGCGCTTAGTCCTTCTATTTCTACAGGGCTGCCGTAATGCACTAACTGGTGCGTATTGCGGGGAGTGTATCCATCTGTTGCCTGGTACAAAAGCCCGGAACAATCAACTCCCTTTAGTCCCCATTCTTTTTCCTCTTTTTGATCCAGTTTTCCCTTTGGAGGATAAAATGACAACATTTGCTGTACTCCTTCAATATTATTCCCTCCCCATACATACAATGCGCCAATATTATCATACATGAATCTAATAATTTCATCTTTTTGAGGAAGTTTAGCAGTCCTTTTCTTTGGCTCTGATGAAGTTGTATCAACAAATCTGGAATCAATAAAAAGATCTATTTTCAGTTCAGGAATTGAATAATCTGCTGCATTAACTTCATATATAGAATGCGATCCTTTATTTACAATATTCAGTATTTCGAATGAAGATCCAACATAAGCAACATATTCCAGTTCTTTGACAAGTCCCGTTTTGCTTTTTTTGAGTGTATTGCCGTCGTTACCTCCATAAACACTATCTATATAAGGAGTGTTTAATACAGGAGTTGGATACTTTGAAACAGCATAAAGTTTTTGCGGACCGCTCTCAACAACCTCTTGTTTGGGTTTTACTTTCTGTTCATTACAGCTGATAAGTAAGATACAGCATGCAATTATAAGTCCTATTGATGATCTTTTATAAATAGTCATTCCCCGGTTTCCGTTGCGTAAATGAGTTCTTCAAAAACGATCTTAATTGTACCGTCGCTTGCTCTTTTTAAGTTCATTACTTTCTTCCCTTCATCGCTGTATTTTGCGCTTTGATAATACTGCACAAATTCAACTTTTGCCGTGCCATTTTGAGGACTGATTTCCTTAATATCAATATTTCCTATCGAAATGTTCAGGTCAACTGCATTTTCATACATTTTTCTTCTGTCATCACTCCACTCATAATAATTCAGATAAGTTGTTTTTCCGCTTTTAGTTCTTTTTATACCGTTAAACTCCGGCGAGTATGAAGATAGATACTGGTTGATATTTTTGTTGTTCTGATTACTCAGCCAATTATTTATAAATGATTTAATTTCATCTTCCGTAAGTTTCTTTAATTGCTGAGTTTGTACGACATTTTTTTCAACGTTTTCCTCACCTGTAATATAGAACAATGCTGCGGCGGCAAGTAGTAAGAAAAGCAATCCCCCAATTATATAGAAAGGTGTCTTATTTCCCGTCTTCTTTGTTCCCTCGGGTCCATGAGGCATTGTTATGGGCGGCTGAAAAACAATTTTGCTTTGCGGCTGCTGGTATACTGTTTTTTGTGAAACATAGCTGAATCCGCTCTGCTCTATTGCACGCGCAAATTCATCGCAGCTCTGGAATCTGTAATTCACATCCTTTTCAGTGGCTTTTACTATTACATTCTCAAGTGCTTCAGAAATATTTGGATTTACAGCCCTGATCGGTG
>JAIOIK010000023.1 GCA_019912545.1 Ignavibacteria bacterium
TAAGCTGAATTATGGAAAATCCGCGTTCTTCATTTTGACCGCCAATTGATTTAGACCATTGCAGGTTTCCCCATGTATCAAGCTTAACCAAATACATATCAATTCCAAGTCCAAATGATATTGTAAAGCCTAATATTACAATTCCTCCTTCAGTTGTCTGGATAACTGAATACCCGCCGTCACCATCAGTTCCTCCAACAGTTCTTGTCCATATAAGGCTGCCGGAAGCATCAAGCTTTACTGCATATACATCTCCACCAGAGCCAAAAGATGTTGTATTACCTGATAATATATAACCGCCGTCAGTTGTTTGCTTTACAGAATTGCAATATTCATTACCTGAGCCGCCGATAGTTTTTGACCATTGTAAGTTTCCCGATGCGTCAAGTTTAACGGCATAGAAATCCGAATTACCCTGTCCGAAAGAGAGTGTGTAACCTCCGAAAAAATATCCTCCGTCAGCAGTTTGTCTTATCTCTGCACATCTATCGGAAGAAGTTCCTCCAATTGTTTTTGCCCAGACTAAATTTCCCGCTACATCTAATTTAACTACATATGCATCATAGTTACCTGCGCCGAATGAATTTGTAACCCCTCCTATTATGTACCCGCCATCAGTTGTTTGCTGTATGGAAAGCCCCTCTTCAGACAGAATACCCCCGATAACTTTATTCCATAAAATATTTCCTGAAGCATCCAGCTTTACTGTAAAAATATCAAAACCTCCCACGCCGTAAGAAGAAGTGAAACCGGTTACAATATAACCTCCGTCAGATGTCTGCTGCACAGAATGACATCTTTCCTGCTGTGCTCCTCCAATAGTTTTTGTCCATTGAAGATTTACCGCGGCATCAAGTTTTACAATATACATATCTGTATTACCTGCTCCAAAAGAAGCAGTATAGCCGCCTATTATATAACCGCCATCTGTTGTTTGCTTAACAGATGTAACATCATCAGAGTTTACGCCACCCATGGTTTTTTGCCACTGCTGGGAATTTGATGAAACATTCAATGCAAGCAAGATAAAAATTGAAATTATTATTATTTTCATTTTCCTGAGATTTTGAATTTAGTAATTGACATCCTTTTTACTTTACAAGTATCATTTTTTTGGTGTCAGCAAAATCTCCGCTCTTTAGTGTATAGAAGTAAATTCCGCTTGAATAATACGTCCCGTCAAATTCTGCTTCATAAATACCGGGTGCATGTTGCTCATTTACCAATACTGCCATCTCTCTTCCTGTAATATCAAACACCTTAAGTTCTGTAATTCCGCTATTGAGGATGTAGTATCGTATCTTTGTTGACGGGTTAAAAGGGTTAGGATAATTTTGGTCTAAAGAAAACCCAGAAGGTATTTGGCTGCTTATTTGATTTACTGAAACAGTATTATCCTGGTATTTTAAGGTCAGAATATCATTTAATGCAGTTGCATCGACGAAAGAAAATCCGCTTACATAAATAACGCCATTGTCATTTGCAAATAATGAATATGCCTTTTGTGTATAGGGCGATGCATAAGTCTGCGACCATATTAATGTACCCGAAGAATTGTATTTAACTGTTAAAATATCAAGATAAGTAGAGTTGTTTTCTACAATGCCTGTCGCATAAACATCACCGTTTGTATTACAGACAACTTTGTATGCTCCGCCAAACACGTTAGAGGAGGAGCTGCCCTGGTGTTCTTTAAACCATTGCTGAGCACCGGAAGAATTGTATTTAATAATAATATATTTTTCCGGGTTACCGCCGGTTAAACCGCATATAAAAACATTGTTGGAAGCGTCGCTTGTAACAGAGTAACCGTAATCATCTCCAACCGTCGTATAGCGCTGTTCCCATTGTAATATTCCATTGGAATTATAGCACAATGTAGCTATATCATCATTTGTTCCGCTTCCTTTACTTTTTCCCGTAACAGCTACATTTCCGTTATTGCAAAGTTTCATTGCATAAGGTTCATCGTTATTGTTTCCGGGACCGTTATAAATTTGCGACCAAAGCTGTGTGCCGGATGAGCTGTATTTTAATGTTACATAATTTCTGCCTGTTGTGTTATGAGATGCAGAACCTGTTACAAAAACATTTCCTGATGCATCAACTTCAATATCGCTTCCCTGACCGTAGCTGTAATTTGATTCATTAAAGTATTGTATCCACTGCTGCCCGCCGGAAGAATTATACTTTATTACAGCAAGTTTATTTTCAAGAGCGCCTGTTACATAAATGTTAGACGAATTATCCACAAATACTGCATATCCTGCATCCGCCGTATTGCCTACTCCATTTTGTAGATTAGCCCATTGCTGCACACCCTGAGAATTATATTTTATAGTAATAAAATCCTGTGAGGATGGTGAAGCAGTAAAACCGGTAACATAAACATTACCTGAGTTATCAATTGCTATTGATTTACCCTCATCATTACCGTTTGCACTGCCGGAATACTTTGTTGCCCATTGTAATACACCAGATGAATTGTATTTCAGTGTAATAATATCTTCATTTCCCGCGCTTATCAAAGTAATGCCGGTAATATATATATTTCCGGATGCGTCACTGACCATATCCCTTTCAACGTCGTTTGTATTGGATGAGTAGCCATATAATTGGTTCCACAATAAAGATACCGGCTGAGAATTTATACGAACTGTATGTATCACAAAAACGGCAAAAAAAATGTAAATGATTTTAAAGCTTTTATTTGTTTTCATAGTGTAGATTATATTAAATTTTGTAAAAATTGCATTTAACATTAAAAAATCGGGGTGCATCATGAACTTATGATACACCCCTTGGCTGGCACATACGAAACATGTGTTACTATGCACCTAAATTTAATACAGAAAACTGACTTGCAATTTTCAGGATTCTGAGAACCAACAATATTTAAGTTAATTAATTTCATGATATACCAGCCGTACAAACATACATTGATGTGTTTTCTAAAAAAAAGAAAAGTTATTGTTCTAATAACAACTTTTTGATTGGGTTTTTCGAAATATTCTTTGATAATTGATTGTTTTAAGCATATATTTGTAATTAATATTAATAACTTTTTAGCTGATTATTATATTGAAGAACAATAAAACACTCATATTCATAAAAAATTTACATCCTTTAGAAATCAAAAAATTTAAAAAATTTGCGACTTCACCATATTTTAATTCTAATAGAAAACTGTTTAAGCTTTCAGAATATCTTTGTAAAGAGTATCCTTTTAAAAGAGAAATCTCCGTTAAAGCGGAAACAATATTTAATTACGTTTACGGGAACATAAAATTCAACAGGCAGATGCTTCTTAATTTATTTACAGCGTTGAACAAATTATTCATAGACTTCATTATTCAGCTTCAGCTTGAAAACGATGAATTTAACAGACATCTATTTTTAACAAAGCAGTTTAGGTCAAGGAAATATTTTAAAGAAACAATTAAAAATATTGACTCCGGATTAAAACAAATAGATACATCAAACACAAATGTGACCGACAGGTTAAACAGAAGATTTCTGCTGCTCACAGAACAGGCGGAGTTGTTTTTGCTGACGGCTGAGCACAATAAGTTTATTGATAATGAAGTAATCAGGGCAGAGGTAATTGCTTATAAAATGATACTTGAAATGATTGAGATAGCAGGGAATATTTTCGCATATGAGAAATTTTTTCCATCAAATGAGAAGAAACTTATGTTTAAAGCAATTTGGGATAGTCTGGACTTTAACAGGCTTATTAAGCAGGCAGGCAAACTTGACCAGAATGATGCTATACTGCTGGAAATGTCACTGCTTGAATATCTAATCCTGTACGGTGAGAACAAATCAGAAAATTATTATAAGCTTGAAAAATTGGTCACGGAAAATTTAAATAGATTTAACTTTAATGATAAATTTAAGATTTGGGATATCATGACCAAATCAATTGATTTCAGTTTAAGTTATTATGATAAGAGTTTTAAAAAGAAATCGCATGTATTAAACATATACTTTATAGAAAACGGGGCTTATGTATCTGAGCATGAGAATAATGTTAACGATAATAATATAAGAAGTATCTTTTCCTGCGCTATAATTGAAAATGATTGGAAATGGGCTGAACAATTTGTTGAAAAATATCATAATTATTTAAGTCCCGAGCTTAGAGATAATACCTATAATTATTTAATCGGGCAGTGCAGAATGCAGGAAAAGAATTTTGGGAAAGCCCTTTCACATTTTTCAAAAGTGAAACTGAAGGATATTATTATTAATCTAGATGTAAGAGTTCTTATTCTGAAGTGTCACTTTGAGCTCAATCACTGGGAAGAACTAATTTCTTCAATTGATTCATTTAAACATTTTTTGGTAAACCAGGAAATACCGGGTTATCTGGACAGAGATTACAAGACATTTTTCAGACTGCTTGCAAAAATAATTCAATATAAAATAAAAAAACACAAAATTGATGTTTCATTAATTAAATTAGCGCAGGAACAGAATACATTCATAGAGAAAAAGTGGATAATCCAGAAGCTAAAGGATCTAGTTTACAACAATTAGGTTCTTATACTTGTATAATTTGAACAACTACAGCTCTCACAATTTTCATGAAACTGTTTTCTGATTTTTTTTAAATGAGCAAAATATAACTATTTTTTAGATATCAAACTGCCAAAAATATTTTTAGACTTGTCTTCAGTATAACACATTTGCCGCAATAAATTTTAGTAATGGTTTTATTTGGTGTAGATTTCATTTCCCATATAAATTCAATAACATCGGAAATTGAAATTGATATCTAATTGATAATAAGTACTAACTCACAATCGCACTTATACGTAAAAATTTCCCCGTCATTGGAGTTTTATTAATCAGGACTTTTAGATCACAGGATTGACTAATATATTTACTACCTACTGATCTTGATTGTAAAATATAGGTATAATACATAATTTAAAAGGAGCTATTGCTCCTCTAAGTTATTGCTCCTCTATTTGTGGACAGGGCCGGAATTGAACCGGCGACACACGGCTTTTCAGGCCGTTGCTCTACCAACTGAGCTACCTGTCCTAATTACCAAAAATAGCAATTATTTTGAACGTAAAGTACAAATATCCCCAAATTTTTCTATAAAATCAATTTACATATTTTCCCCCTGCACCAATATTTACACTTGAAAAAATGCATTATTTACACTTTGTTTGTATATCATGCAGCAGGTAAAAACCTCGAAGCTCGTAGTTTCATATTTCGTAAGATTCCTGGGAGTGTTCCTGGTTCTTTTTGCGCTCATGGCAGCTATACAAGGATTTACAGCTGTCCTAAATATCAACCGAGATGGCTCAACCGGAATAAAGTATCAAAATGAAACTGAAAACCCGGATTACTTTTTAATAACGCGCGTATCTGAAAGTTACCCTTCGCTTAATTCCGGCATTCAGCCCGGAGACACTTTGATAAGAATAGACGGCATTCCTGTTTCAGACAAAAAAGCTATTTTGAAGGCACAGGAAAACAGAGTTGTTGGCAATAAGGTAATTTACACCATCCGAAGCGGTAAATCTGAAAAAGATTATGAACTTACTCTGGCGCCCTTAATTCCTCTTGAAAAGGTTCTTGTATTCCTGTTCAGGACAGTTCCGGTATTGCTATTGATAGCATACTTAATTGTCGGACTTTGGGGGGTGATCAAAAGTCCTTATTCAACCGAAACACTTTTGATCGCAATGTTTTGTTTTTGTTTTGGATGCTTCATGTATGCAACTGTGAATGTAGGTGACGGACCTAGCAAATTCCTGAAGGATAATCTTTATTTTGATACGCTCAAGGAGTTTGTAACATACATAATGTGGCTTGGGCCAAGCTTCTGGGTTTTGCTGTTTGCGACATTCCCCAGGCGGAACAGGATATATGATAACCACAAATTCATCTCGCTTCTTTTTATTTTCCTGCTGCCGCTTATTATTATCATTTCTTCGATAATGAACTTAAACACAAATGCCATAACTTTTCTGATCTTTACTCTATTATTTTTCCAGATGGGTATTGGTGTTGCACTGCTCTCCAAAAACCTGGGAAAAGTTTCTACTGCGCTTGAAAAGCGCCAGGTAAGATTAATGCTATATGGTATTAAATACGGTGCGATTTCAATAGGTATCGGTTGGCTATTGATTCTGCTTACCCAATTTTTTCTCGTAAACCAGATAAGCGCTAATTTGCTTCTTGTGAGCCTTTTCATATTCCTTTTGTGCGAAACAGGGGGCCTGATCATTCCGTTTACATTCCTTAATTCATTCTTCCAGAACAGGCTGCTTGAAACTGAAAGTGCTTTAAAAAGAAGAGTGCGCTATGTTGGAGTTACTCTGGGACTGTTGGGCATATACTTATTCGCAATATTTGTTATTGTAAGGCTCTCAGTGAGCATTTTTGAATTGACCGATCCTACAGTAATCATAGTTTCAGTTTTGCTGCTTTCGCTAACATTTACCCCGATAAATAAACGGATCCTTGCATGGATAGATGAGTCATTCTATCCCGAGCGTACCAAATACGCCGAATCACTAAAACGCTATACCCACAGAATATCAGGACAGGTCGAGTCAAAAGAACTGCTTAATGAATTGGGAGCCTGGATAAAATCAACCATAGGCATACATCCTGTGATTCCGTTTGCAACGGGAACTCAGCTTGCACTACAATCCCCATTCAGGCCGCATGATACCGATAGTGTAATTCACCGGATAAGAAACGGTGATAAATTCTTCTGGGATGAAATTTCGGAGAGATCCAGATTTAATGTAGATGAAAACGAGATTGAATGGGTTAGAGATAACGATATATCCGTTACAATTCCGATGATCTCACAGGGGGAGCTTGTTGGAGTTTTGAATCTTGGCAAGAAACAAAATGATGAAGATTTTTCTGCCGAAGATCTGGATATAATGACACAGGCATCGGCACAGACAGCGCTTGCTCTTCAGAATCTTACTCTGCAATCGGCATACTTAGACAAGAAACGCATGGATAAAGAGCTTGAAATGGCAAGAGACATCCAGCAAAGGCTAATGCCGCAGGAAATTCCGCAGGTAAATGGAGTGGATGTCTATGGTGAATCAAGGCCATGTTTTGAAGTTGCGGGAGATTATTATGATATTATTAATACCGATGAAGGGCATACATTCATGGTTATTGCAGACGTAAGCGGCAAAGGAGCAGGGGCGGCTATGATAATGGCTAACCTTCAGGCTTCAATACGTGTTGGATTACAGATAAGCGAGGATTTTGCTGATTTTATTTACAGGATTAACAACCATATTCATAAAAATACATCTACTTCTGAATTCATAACGTTGTTTATAGGCGCATGGACACCGTATAAAAACACATTTCATTACATCAATGCAGGCCATAACCCCGCAGTATTAGTTGATAAAGACGGAGACATAAAAACCCTGGACGCAACCGGCCTGATACTTGGAGTGCTTCCCGATCAAAAGTATGAAATGAAAGTAGTTGATCTGGAGGAAGGCTCTATTCTGGCGATTTTCACTGATGGTCTTGAAGAGGCTATGAATAGTGAGGGCGATATGTTTGGGCAGGAGCGGATAATAGATATTCTAAAACAAAGCGCTGATAGATCCTCAAAAGAAATAGTGAATGAAATTCAATCAAAAGCTATTGAGTTTTGCGCAGGCAAACCTCTGCATGATGACCTTACGATTATAGTAGTTAAAAGGTAGAAATTTTTATATCAATTCACTTTACGATTCTTAATCTTTTTGTTTATTCTCCTTATAAAGATCACAGTAATTGTTAATGCAAATACAAAACTGAATGCAGCAAGAGCAATCGATATGTCTTCAGTTGATCTATTTGAAGCAAGAAGTGCAGCCCCAATTGCCAAGCTTACTGTTCCAAACATAATAGTAAAGACCGGAACTACGACTAATTTGCTGTAAAATGCACCGATTCCATATTGCCCTCTTGAAGAATATGTAAAATACTCGCTATTACTGCTATCGGATCTTGATTCATAATATACCTGCAGTAAATTCCACACACCTGTATACAAAAATGGAATTGCCATTGCATAAATTATGATAAGAAACTGACCTTTCTCACCTGAGCCGGTAATAACAAGCCCTGCAGCTATCAGGATAAACAGGATACCGCTTGATATAAATATAAAATTCCGCAATCAGCCGGTTAAAAGAGTCACTCGATTTTTATAATCTGTGATTGATCAGTTATGATTATCTCGGGTTTACCTTTATAATCTTCGATCTTACCTGAAATGGCCAGGGTAACACCCTTTTTGATATTTGCGTAATCAATACTGGAAGCAACTTTGATGACTCCGACGAATGTGGAGTTGGGATGATCTTCATCAAAATTGATAAGGACAGTTCCTTTGTTTGATACAAACACACCTGCAACAAGTCCTTTCACTATTTTTGTTTCACCAATAAAACTCTTTGCATCTTTGGAAGAAACTGTATCCTGTGAATAACTTGATACGCAAATGAACATCAAAAAAAGGGCTGATATGATTAATTTGTTTTTCATATTGAATATTCGATTTATTATTTATTGAGTAATTTTACTTTTGTCTAAACAATAATCAATACTTACCTTCTCTTAGCTTCTCATATGTGTAAATTCCTGAATCATGTCCATCCTGCCACACAATCTGAACAGCATAATATCCAACCATTTTAATATCTCTTATTGTAAGCTGCGGTGAAGCAAGCAGAGGAATGTATGATGCAGGTTTATTCAGCTTTTCAGCAACACAGCTTGCGCAGGGACAACTTTTGCGTAAATTGGCAAGCTGCAGCATTGATTCGCTGCCATCATCCCAGTTAATGCAAAGGTAACGTGAATCTCTAATATTAATTTTTACGGGACTAAAATTCATAAACTCTATTTCATTTTCAAATATTTCTCTGCTTCAACAACATCTTCTTCACTGCCAATAAACAGTGGTGTTTTCTGGTGTAAATTTAAAGGAACAATTTCAAGTATCCGCTGAGAACCACTGGAGGCTCTGCCTCCGGCTTGTTCAACTATAAATGCAAGGGGGTTTGCTTCATATAGAAGCCTAAGCTTGCCATTTGGATTTTTTGTATCACCCGGGTACATGAAGAGACCGCCATAAAGCAGGTTACGGTGAAAATCAGCTACCAGTGAGCCAACATAACGTGCAGAATAGGGTCTGCCTGCCGCCTTATTATCAGATTTCAGGTCATCAACATATTTTCGCAAACCCTCGCTCCACTTAGTGTAATTTCCTTCATTAATGCTGTATGTTTTGGAGCGTTTTGGTATCTTAATGTTTTCATAAAACAAAAGGAACTCACCTACAGTTGGGTCCAGAGTAAAACCATGCACTCCCCTGCCTGTTGTATAAACCATGATTGTGCTTGAACCATAGATTATATATCCGGCTGCAACCTGGTTCGTCCCCTGCTGCAGGCAGTCTTCGAGCGTACCCGGACCGCTTTCAGATTTACGCTTATAAATTGAAAATATTGTACCTATACTAATGTTTGCATCAATGTTTGATGAACCATCAAGCGGATCGAAATGAATAATGTACTTGCTTAAAGGGCGCTCACCCATGAATTTTTCATTGACAGGAATGTAATCTTCACTCTCTTCAGAAGCAATTGCACATAAATGCCCGCTGACCTCCATGGCTCTAACAAGTGTATCATGCGCGTACTCATCAAGCTTTTTCACCTGTTCACCGTGAACATTCTCAGTTCCTGTAACTCCCATTAAATCAATCAAACCCGCGCGGTTTACTTCAAGCGAAATTACCTTGCAAGCCAGAGCAATATCAGCAAGCAAGTCGCTTAATTCACCTGTCGCATCGGGATATTTTCTTTCTTCGTCAATAATGTGGCGGTAAAGTGTAACAAATTTTCTAAGCATAGATTATATTGAATTTTCTTTTCTCTTTTTCAAAGTATTAGTCTGATCGCATCCTGAATATTTTCCACAGGGATATATTCAAGATCATTACTTTTTTTGATATTTTTCAAATTATTCTTTGGCAGAACTATTTTTTTAAATCCGAGCTTAATTGCTTCCTGTATTCTTCTATCGGCGAAACTGATCCCGCGGGTTTCGCCGCTTAGTCCAACTTCACCAAGAATAAGCATATCTGCATCTAAGGGAGAGTCCTTAAAGCTTGAGCAAATGCTCATTGCCGCAGCAAGATCTATTGAAGGTTCATCGATCTTAATTCCACCGGCAATGTTTACAAAAACATCAAATTTTGAAAGGTGAATTCCTATTTTTTTTTCCAGAACGGCAATTAATATTGCAAGCCTTTTGTAATCAAATCCGGTAGCTGTTCTTTGCGGAACAGAGTAACCTGATGATGATACAAGGGCCTGTACTTCTATTAGTATAGGCCTCGAGCCTTCAATGCTTGCCGATACAGAGCTTCCTGAAATTCCACGGCTGCGCTGTGCAAGAAAAACTTCAGAAGGATTTTTTACTTCTATAAGTCCTGTTCCCGTCATTTCAAAAATACCTATTTCATTTGTTGAGCCGAACCTGTTTTTGATAGCCCTCAAAACCCTGTATGCATGTGTTCTTTCACCTTCAAACTGCAGGACTGTATCAACCATATGTTCAAGAACTTTTGGACCGGCAATAACTCCTTCCTTTGTAATATGCCCTATCAGGAAGAATGAAATGTTCTTTGCTTTAGCTATCTGAATTATCGCAGCTGTTGATTCTCTTAACTGCGAAACACTTCCCGGGCTTGATTCAAGTTCATTGCGGTAAATTGTCTGAATTGAATCGATTATTACAATCTCAGGCTTAAGCTTATCTACAATAGCGGCTATTATTTCCAGGCTGGTTTCAGAAAGGATATAAAATTCATCGTGTTCAAATCCAAGCCGCTCGCAGCGGAGTTTTATTTGCTTTTGTGATTCTTCTCCGCTAACATACAATATCGTGTGGTCTTTAATCTTGTCCGAGAGCTGCATCATCAGTGTGGATTTTCCGATTCCGGGGTCTCCTCCAACCAGCACAACCGAGCCAGGTACAATTCCCCCGCCAAGCACGCGATCAAGTTCCTCCATACCGATCACTACTCGTTTATCTTCGGTTATATCAATATCAGAGACTTTCGATAGATTAGTTATCTTGCTCTCAACAATATTATGGGTATTCGAGCTTAATTTACGCTTATCTGAATACACTATTTCTTCCACAAAGGAACTCCAGGAATCACATTCCGGGCATTTGCCCAGCCATCTTAAGGAAGAGTAACCGCAATTTTGACATATATACTTTGTAACCGGTTTTGCCATTTGCTAAAATATTCATTAAATGATAATATTACCATACTAATAAATGTTATGTATTTTTGCAGTGCGGTTGCAAATTTAAATAGACTTTTTCATTTGAATTAAGGGGCATAAAATCGGCTCTTAAAACACAATTTTTATAATGATATATTTGCAGAATATGAGAATAGGATTCGGTTACGATGTACATAAGCTTGTCAGAGGAAGGAAGCTCATTCTTGGCGGAGTACATATTCCGCACTACAAAGGGTTGCTCGGCCACTCGGACGCTGATGTGCTCCTACATTCCATTTGTGATGCACTACTTGGGGCTGCAGGGCTAAAGGATATTGGCCATTACTTTCCCAATAATGAGAAAAAATGGAAAGACATTTCGAGCCTTATAGTTTTAAAAGAGTGCCACAAACACATCAAAAAAAAGAAGCTTAAGATCGTGAATGTTGATTCAACCCTGATACTTGAAGAGCCCAGAATTTCTCCCTATATAAATAAAATGATATTGAATATTACAAAAACACTGAAGATCAAGCCTTCCCAGATTGCAATAAAATCGACTACATCAGAGGGACTGGGCTTTGTTGGCACAAAAAAAGGATGCCAGGCTTACACAGTTTGCCTGCTTAAATGAAGCACTTGGAAATATTACTGAAAAATACAAAGACCAGGAACCTGCTCTTATGTCTCTTAGGGGGAGCACTTCTCGGTCTAAGCTTCCCACCTTTTAAAACGTGGTACTTTGTTTATTTCGGATTGATGATACTGCTTTTTCTGATTATTGACTCCTCGCGTTTGAGGCAGGCATTTGGCAGGGCGTTTTTACTGATTTTAGTATTTAACGAGATATCGCTATACTGGATCTCCGGTTGGCATAGCAGTGATACCTTCCTGAAAATTGGTGGTATTGTAAGCGTTCTAGTTAACTCACTTTTTATGATGATGCCCTTAATGATCACTTACGGAATATCAAAATTCAAAAAAGATTTGGCAATATTGGTCTTTCCGTTGATTTGGGTAGGTTTTGAGTATTTCACAAACCAGTGGCAGTTTGCTTTCCCCTGGCTTGAGCTTGGTAATACTGAAACGTACAATCTAAACAGGATCCAGTATATTGAATTTGTTGGTGTTCATGGTATATCATTGTTAATATGTATCTTCACAAGCGTTTTGTATATTTTGATTAACAGGTTATATTTAAGGAATTGGTTTTTCAAATCACCCAAAGCCATCTGTTCATATTTGATACTGTTTGCATTGATTGCTTTTCCTAATATCTATTCAAATCTCAGGCATGATTCTGATAATTCGAAATATTTCAGTAATTCAGATAGTAGTAAAGTTGTTGACGCTTGTATAGTGCAGACAAATACAGATCCATTCAAGAAATGGGGCGGAGACCAAGACAAGTTGTTAGATACGTATCTTGATGGATTAAATGGTGGATTAAAATTCAACCCTGACTTGCTGATACTCCACGAAACCGCAACGCCTTATTATTTCCTTGAAGATTACAACCTGCTGAAATCAAAGAGATTTTTTGATTTTGTTGAAAGAAACAGGAAGTACCTGCTGATGGGTATTCCTCACTTGCAATATTATGAGGATTCAACAAAAGCCCAGAATGACAGCAGAAAAATGAGCAATAACGGGAGATATTATGACACATTTAATTCTGCGATCCTGATTGAGCCCGGAAAGCACAGGAGTGCTCTGACAATTCACAAGAAAGTTAAACTGGTGCCGTTTAGCGAACGGGTTCCTTACCAGGAAAAGCTTGCTTTCTTAAAGGACTGGATAAAATGGGGTGTTGGCATAAGCGGCTGGCAGCGCGGTACTGAGAATACTATTTTCAAGCTGAATAACGACTCAATAAATATTCACACAGATTTCGCCACACTGATATGTTATGAATCTGTCTTCAGTGAATTTGTAACAGAGTTTACTGCTAAAGGGGCAGAGTACTTTGTAATTGTTACAAATGACGGATGGTGGGGAAATACATCCGGGCCGGAACAACACAATCAATATGCAGTACTTAGAGCAATTGAAAACAGGAAATGGATAGCAAGATGCGCACAAACAGGGGTTTCATGTTTTATAGATCCTTTGGGCAATAAGTATGACGAAATACCATACGGCTCAACGGGTGCAATTGACCGTAAAATAATTGCAAATAATGAAAAAACATTTTATGTTTTACACGGTGATATTGCAGGAAGGGTTAGTTTCTATGTATTTATGCTTGGGTTTGCTTCGTGCTTTGTTATTTATGCATACAGAAAAACGCTTAAAAGCAGAGCCTGAAGCCTTATTCTTTCTTTTGTTCTAAGTTCTTCTGCCTTAGTTTTTGCTTCTTCAATTGTACTGAATTCACCAAATCTAGCCCTGTACCAGGTACCTTTTGTACCAAGATCTACCATCACTACATTACCTTTCAATCCCGGGATAATTGCACCTACGGCGCTGATGCGCTTGTTGGCTTTTGAATCAGAATCCCAAGCTGATTCCTGTATGGTAAATTTGCCGTTTTCAAGCTGAACATATATCACTTTGTTAACATCATCCATCCACCCCATTGCATTCTTTGTAACACCGGTTACTTTAGGAGAATTATTCTGCTGAGGAGGAGGAGCGGTTTCGGTCTTTTGCTGAACAGGTTCTTGTTTCGGTTGTTCCTGCTTGGTTACTTCCTGTTTAGAAGGCTCCTGTTTAGGCTGCTCCTGCTGAATAGGCTGTGAGTTATTATTCTGAGATTCAGTTGTTGTAGTTGTAGGAGGTGTGTTATTCTGTTTATTATCCTCCAGCTTATTCACTGACGCCTGGTTATCAGTTGATGGTGTATTATCTTCCGGCGTATTCACTCCGGTTTCTTCCTGAACTTCTTCAGTATTCTGATCCGATTCCTTTGGTGAAAAGAAATATTTGTAAATTACGGGAGAGAAAATAAGTAACAACAGAACAACAGAGAAAAACATAATAAATGTTGTAACGTAAATCCTTAACTTAGACTTATACTCAGCCTCCTTTGTTGCCTGGTACAACAGCTCATACTCGTAAGACATCGTCTGAGTATCAGCAGTATTAGGTTCGCTATCTTTATACCAGATGTAATATGAATTATCAGATAACCTGTGCTCGGAAAGGTCTCCATTGCCGTTACCGTTGCCATTTCCGTTTCCGCCGGCCAAAGGCATTGGGGTGGGCTGGTAGTTAATATTTTTGTTCTGGTCGCCTGTAATTTGGTTATGAAGCTCAACAGCAGTTGGCGGGATTACGTTTTCAATAGGCGGGATAAATGTCTTATTTCCAAAATCACCGGCAAACTTTTCTCCCAGCTTCATTTCCTGTTTTAAATCCTGTTTTACTTCCTGCTTTGCTTCCTGTTTTACCTCAGAGAAAAAGTCTGAGAATGATTTCTCTTTTATCTCTTCAACCTCTTTTTCAGTGTTAGTAATATTACTCTGAATACTTTCTGTGAGGTTTTCTTTGGTTGATTCAAACACTTCCTTGACAGGTTCTTTTATCGAACTACTCTCCTGCGGTATAACAAAAGGTGCAAAAAGCGGCACTTCAGTTATCTTTTGTTCTGTAACGTGCACTTCATGGATATACTCATGTTTAGGATTAGTGATCTTGCTTAAGATCTCTTCACGTTTCTTCTTGATCTCATCTTCAACTGAATGACTTTCAGTGCCTGATGAGACAGTTTCAATAGTTTTTTCAGTAAAAGTTTCCACTGTTTTCAAATCGTCATTTTTGCTTTCAATAGAGCTAAATTCGGCTTTTTCCTCTGCTTTTGGCACATTTAGATTAGACTCAGACTGCTGGCTGGTAAAAGGTGCCGGCTGAAATGTTCTTTGCTCCTCGAAAGATCTCTGATTTACTTCTTCTTCAAGGGATAAAGTCGGGAGAAACTCAACTGTTTTCTTTTGGCTGGTATCGCCGCTATTGTATTTTATGATAAATTCACCAAGATTTGTAACATCGGCAATGTTATCTTCTTTCACTCCCTGGATGATCCCTGAAAAAATATCATCATATATTTTCTCAGCCTCATAGTTTGTGAGTTTAAAATACTTGCTGATCTTCTCTACTATTTCTTCTTTTATCATAACCCTTAATTAATTTGCGGGTAATTTTTTACTGAGAGTTTATAGTTTCAATAAAAACCTTATCAGGCACAAAACCAAGCAAATTTCTTGCAAGCTGAACCGGCTCACTTAGCTTCAGGAAAGAACCTGAATCCGGCTGCTTCTGCAGGACCCTGAATGTTCCAAAATTCATAATCCTGACTTCGCCTTCTTTTTTTAACTTTTCAACAAGCCGTTCAACGATTATGCTGACTATCATTTCTGCCCTGCCTGAAGTGATATCATGTTTTACGGAAAGATTATTTATTAAATCGATTGTATTCATTTATAGTTTTTTAATTGGATATGATAAACCAATTAAAAATACCCTTTTCATAATTATTAAGCAATAGTATGCGAAGTGACTTTAGGCATAATTGAATGATATTTGTTCTTTGAATTTCTAATATGCTTTTTACTCTATATAATGCTTTCTATGTAAACCTTTACTTTAAAGCACTATACTAACTGCACTAATATAATGATTTATTTTTTATTGTCAAATAGTCGAAATTTCATAAAAAAAAGCACCTAAAAAAAAGCTCAAAAATACAAAATTTTTAGGCTTTTCTAAGTGCAATTTCTTAAAAAAATCTGTTCTTATTCAGAGAGTCTTACAGGTTTATCCTTTCTAAGTCTGAAACCTAGCAGCAGAAGCTCGGAGGGGTTAACCAAATTCTCAGGAAAAAAAGTACCTTTAGGTTTCCCGGTGATCTTAATTCTCTCAACATTCTTTTCTTTGAATAATAATTTTATTATCTCACCATTGCTTTTGTTAGCGCCGGCAGGTGAATCATCATCATAAACAAAATAAATACTTGCAGCATTTGTATCTACCTGAATGAAATTTATTTCATTACTTAGAAATTTCAGATGCATATAAACTCCGGAGATCTGATCATATCGATCCTGCTGATCGATTTTTGACTGAAGTGCAAACGCGCTTTTATTGATATAAATATCATCTATGTCATCTCTGAAAAAGGCGTAAATAGAATCACCCGTAACCTGAAGTTCTTCCTTCCAGACAACCGGCTCTTTTGAAAGAGATATCACTCCGCCTTTTTCGTCATCATTTCTGAAATAATAACCCACTTGTGAGGTAGAAAGAAAATCATTCCTGATAATTTTTACGCTGTCTCTACCGATATAATGCTCAGGTTTATTTCTGAAAGACTCCATCTTTTCACTGAATATAAAAGTTGTATCCTGATTGCCTTCTTTAGATTCGATCTGAATAAGCCGTGCCTTGCCGCGTATGAATGAATAATTTTTATTTTCGTAATTCTCTGCATATGCCCCGTATATAACGGCATTTTCCGCCAGGAAATCTATCTTGACATTTTCCTCGGCTATCGATTTCTTTTCAAAATCATAATATGTTGCCTTATTGGACGTAATGACCGTAGAGTCGCTCTCAATCTTAACATGGCCGGTTGCAGTTGAGATACCGATGAGTTTTTCATAAACGAGGTTATCACTATATATAACTGAAGAATCACTAACAACCTTAACATTTCCGCGAGCATATGATTTCTGAACAGCGCGGTAATAATCAAGCTCATCAGAATCAATTGTATATGATCTGTTATCCGTAATCCTTACATTACCTTTGAAGTTCGCCAGATCCTGGTTAAAGAAATAAACGCCATAATTTGCTTTTAAAGTGGTTTTGGGGTCTTTTAATGTTGCGCCGGAAGGACAAACAACTTTCGATTCATTGCCATAGTAAATACCGGTGGGTGCATAAATAGTAAGAGTATCCTGAACAACCTTAACGTTTCCATACAGATCAGCCTTGTTTTGATCATAATACTGTATTACACGGTTACATGTTATCTTCACATTATTGTGATTCATAGAGACATTGCCTATTGCTTCCCTAACCTGTTCGCCATTTACAGTCTTGCCAACAAGGCTATCGGCATAGTTCAGAGTTATCTTATCCTGCGCATTGGTGGCAAAACAGGAAATCAGGATCAACAATGTTAACAAGTATTTTAAAATGAGTTTCAAATCTATTTCAGCACTTCCCCGCTAACTTTGTAAATTACATAATTTTTAAGATTTTGGTCAGCTTCAAACCCATAACCCTGTATATCTTCATTAACTGTTTTTATATGAACAAACTCATCGGATTTTATCTTCTGGGTTTTATTAACCCACAACAGCTTGTTAGTAGTCAGCACAGAGCCATCCTGGGAAACCAGTTTAACACTATCGTAAACTTCAACATCCTTTGTATTATCATATATCTTGCCGCGTTTGCCTGTTAGCGTTGAGCTGTAAACACCCTCTTTGTAAAAATCAACCTTTGCGCCGCTGTCGATCAAAGTATAATTGAGTTTTGTAAATACTCGTATTCTTCCTGCCTGAAGTATGGCTTTAACTTTCCCTGAATCCGAAAATGTAACCGTAGTATGAAAACTTTCCTGGGATGGGATGCTATCGGAAGAAACAATATCTGTTTTGGGAGGTTCAAATTTATCTGAACTGCATGAATACAAAAACAGAAGATTCAATGCAAGTGTGATAAAACAAATGAACTTTGATTTCATAAATTCCTGCATAAAACAAAGTTATGGAATTTTCTTTTCAGGGGATTAAATTGATCAGCCCAAACCTGCTTTTACAAGATCATGCATATGAACTACACCCGAAGGGATCTTTTTCTTATCAGTAATAACAAGCTGAGTAATTGAATACTTTTCCATGAGTTCAAGTGCGGTTTCGCCAAGCATGTTTTCGTTAATTATCTTAGGGGAACTGTTCATTATATCCTTTGCTTTGATATCAGCTACATTTTCGTAGTTTTGCAATGTACGCCTGATATCACCATCTGTAATTATTCCTTTAAGCTTCCCGGTCTTATCTACTACGCAGGTACACCCAAGCCTTTTAGACGAGATCTCGAATACAAGATCTTTGAATAGTGTCTTTTCGTTCACCTTCGGTATGGATTTATTGCTTACCATCAGATCGCTTACTCTAAGAAGTAACTTCTTGCCAAGAATTCCCCCGGGATGGAGCATTGCAAATTCTTCTTTTGTAAACTCTTTCTTTTTCAGCAGTGCGATCGCAAGTGCATCTCCCATTACCAGCGCTGCCGTTGTTGAAGTGGTTGGTGCCAGGTTGTAGGGGCATGCCTCTTGCTCAACTGAAGCGTCTATAATCACATCGGAAAGTTCCTTCAGTTTGGAATCAACATCGCCAACAATTGAGATCACTTTAACACCAAATTGGTTAATAGCAATGAGCAATTGTATCAGTTCGTATGTATCTCCGGATTTTGAAATGCAGATCACTACATCACCGCGTCTTATTATTCCCATATCGCCGTGAACCGAATCTGCAGAATGCAGGAAAATTGATGGTGTTCCGGTTGAGTTTAGAGTTGCAACAATTTTCTGTGCAATAATCCCTGATTTACCGATACCGGTTACAATTATTCTCCCTTTGCATTTGTAGATAATATCAACAGCATCCGAGAAACTGCCGTTCAATCTTCTTTCAAGGCTGCTTAAGGCTTTTCTTTCAATTTGTATGACCCGTTTGGCATCAGATATTGCTTTATTTTTCACGAATTGTCAATTTAATAGTCCCGGATTATAATTATATTTGTATATAATAATAAAATTAGAATATTAATTAAAGCTAATATTAATGGATAAACCCAAAAGGGACGAAATATATGAAGTTACAATAGATGATATTGGAGCAGAAGGCAATGGAATAGGCAGAATTAATGGTGAATTCGTTGTTTTCGTACCGGGCACTGTACCGGGGGACAAAGTCACCGTAAACATAAGAAGAACAAAGAAAAACTTCGCTCAAGCCAAACTTGAGAGCATTGTTTCACCCTCTGAATTTAGAGTTGATCCCGAGTGCGAATACTTTGATTCATGCAACGGGTGTAAGATGCAGAATATCACCTACCTTAAACAGCTTGAGATCAAAAGGAAAATTGTTCTTGATTCTTTTGAAAGAATAGGCGGATTTAGTGATATTGAAATAACGGGTGTATTGGGATCTGAAAATATTTACTTTTACAGGAATAAACTTGAGTTTTCTTTTTCAAATGACAGGTGGCTAACTGATGAAGACATGGATATTCCAAATGCTGATAGATCGTTTGCGCTTGGTTATCATATCCCCGGATTTATCGACAAAATACTTGATATCAGGAAATGTTACCTTCAGTCTGATGTTTCAAGCAGAATACTTAACTTCACCCGTGATTATTTCAAAGAAAAAAATACCTCAATCTATTCATCGAAAATTCATTCCGGCTATCTGAGATTTCTTGTTATTAGGCAATCAGCAAATACAAGTGATCTTATGGTTAACCTTATTACATTTAGTGAAGAACCTGATTTGATCATGGGGTATTCCGAAAGTCTAAAGAAAGAAGTACCTGAGGTAACCACTTTAGTAAACGCAATTTCAGCTTCAAGGGCACAGGTTGCAAATGCTGAAATACACAATGTGATTTACGGCAAAGGTTTTATTGAAGAAATTATTGGCAAGTACATGTTCAAGATTACTCCCGGATCTTTCTTTCAGACAAACTCCAAACAATGCGAAAGACTATTTGAACAAGTTGTTATGCTTGGGGAATTCACAAAAAACGAAAATGTGCTTGATCTTTACTGCGGATGCGGTGCAATATCTCTATATGTTTCCGGACTCGTAAAAAGCGTTCATGGAGTAGAGCTAAGCCGTGAATCAATTGAAATGGC
>JAIOIK010000024.1 GCA_019912545.1 Ignavibacteria bacterium
CTAAGTACACGACAGTAAATGTACAACTTCATTAAATTCATAAGTGTTAGATATTTCTTTTGCTAAGAGCCTTTTAATAAATGAAGTTAAGTAGTCAAAGCCTACCCTAAAAATGCTTTTTTCTTTTCTCCCATGTGTTGCTATTCTGATCTTTATGGATTCACTAACCCAGACTCCAACCATTATGCACCATACGTATGCAATGCTTACCAATGCTATTAGTTTTTTGATTTTTTTCAGGTCTTTCATGTGGGTTTGCTCAAAGTTAAAGCCCCTTGTCTTTAATGAACCGAACATATTTTCTATTGTCCATCTCATCTGATATTTTTCTAATGAATTGTGATTATCTTTGTTGCTTACTACAACACAAAAGCCCTTGTTTGATCTCATACCTGATAACCACAGCTTATAACCCAGTATCAATACAGGCTTCGGATAATCTGTTTTCGAGTTTTCTTTCCAGTGCCTGAATAACCAGTTTACCGGGTTTCTATTTGAAGCCAATACTGAACCAATCCTTATCTGCTTTGGAATCCTAATATGGAATTCTATTCCTTCATCTATCAGATACTTAAACCAACGAACTCCTATAAACTCACGGTCTCCTAACAAGCCTGCTATACGGTCTTTGCCTAATACTGATATTGCTCTTTGCAAGAGATCTTTTCTTTCCGCTGTGCTCGATGAGCCTCCCTTATCCAATAACTCCCAACAGAATGGAAAACATTGCTTTTTATATATTACGCCAAGCATTAGTATGTTTATTGGACTTCTGCCAAATTTCCAGTTCGTTCTATCCATTACAAGGTAAAACTTTTCCTTTCTTGGAAATTGCTTCAATACAAAGTGCATATACTCTGTATAATCAAGGTTGAAACTCATGAAAAATCGCTGTAAACTACGGTAATTGGACTGATACTTTGTCGCTGTATTATACAACAATGCTATCCTTGATAAATTTACTGTGGAACATAATATCAAACTTGATACAAATCTTGTCAAAAATAATATTCTGTAATAATTCCAATGAAAATGTAATTGTAATCTGTTCCGTAATTGATTAATATTGTACTGTTTCATAATCTGGTTACTTTTGAGTTTATTTGATTGTTTGGTCACACAAATTTAACTCTTAAGAACCAGATTTTCTTTTACTTATATCTTCCTTTAGTGTCGTGTACTAAGCAATGAACAATTAACAATGAACAATTAACAATGAACAATTAACAATGAGCAATTAACAATGAGCAATTAACAATGAACAATGAACAATTAACAATGAGCAATTAACAATGAACAATTAACAATGAGCAATTAACAATGAACAATTAACAATGAACAATTAACAATGAGCAATTAACAATGAACAATTAACAATGAGCAATTAACAATGAACAACAATTAGAAAATTGCCTGACCGGCGAAATAGGCATTTAATACTTAGTCTCTGGAGGATAGGCAGGTCAAAAGCATGCTTTTTAACTAAAGCGGTTTAGTGTAATCATTGTAACAGTCAAAGGCCCCGCGGGGCGGGATTTCGTCCGGCATTTGCCGAGCTCAACAAGGCTTATGAAAAAACAACATACTTCAGCTAAGTGGTGTCGGGTATGTTACCCGACCTGTCTGCAACAGGCAGACACACCTCAGGTGAATACCTGACGCCACTAAAAAGAATATCCGTTAGGTACTCCCCAAAAGTCCTAATTTTATACTGTGAATAGATATAAAAGAGCAGTTTATGGATCCTTCGCGGAGTTTATCCCGCACTTGATGCGGGGCTCAGGATTCTAAAAGCCGGATCATAGAATTGATGTTATAACCCGACTGATATTATAGCTGGAAATTTTTGAGATGTGAATAACTACAAATTGAATCTTAAGCCGCCGGTTACGCGGATGCCGTAACTTTTCATTGTCACACCGGGAGTATTTTTCAGCATGTTTGAGAGCCCAACACTGAATGCTGCCTGTACGAAAAATGCCGATTTCTTGGAAAAGTTCACATCAACTCCAGCTCCCATGAGAATACAGGTTTCCGATGATTCGATCTTATTGCTTATATCAACATTTGTTGTTTGCTGGCCGTTAGATTGTACTTCCTCGGCAGAAAGATTAAAACCGAATGTCGGGCCGGCAAATACATAAGGTTTGATAAGTATGAGCGGGATGCCAACTTTAACCAGGAGAGGAATTTCGATATAATTTAATTTAGTGTTAAAAGTAATGTTTTGGTTTTTTGAAGTATAGCCCTTGGGTACGTAAAACACTCCGGTTGATACAGAAAGAATATTAATGAAGTTCAGATCAACGGATGCGCCAAATACCGGCCCCGTAACGGGATCAGTTGTCGCAGCGGGAGTTATATTGACATTTGAGGCTGAAATGCCGCCTTCAATCCCAAGCTTTGCAGATAACTGCGCATGCGAAGCTGTACAGGCAGAAAAAATCAATGTGATAATAAGCAAGTATTGTTTGAAATTCATATTTGGTTCTCCGGTTGAGTTAGGTTAAATCCTCGTTTACAAACAGAATAAAAAGTGTCAGGTCTGAGGGCCTGACATAACGATAGTTGTTTTGGTGAAGCAAGCAACATACGCATTGACGCAGTCAAAGCACACCAAAGAAAGGCGGTTAAGAAACTAATGCTGTTCAAAGTATGGTTCCTTTCCGCCAGCAGGCGGACACGGCACTGCATTCAGGCACGGCACTGCGTTCAGGATTAAAAAAAACCGGATCACAAAATTGACGTCATGACCCGGCTCATATTATAGCAGGAATTTTTGAATCATTGAAAAATTACATGTTAAATAAGGCGCCAGCTGTTAACTGTATTCCGGTAGTCTTAACCGTCTGAGACGGTACGTCTTTAAGTACATTAGACAAACCAAATGCATAGCCAAATTGAACAAACAGATCTACTTTAGGTGTAACCTTAAAGCCGACACCCGCACCAAAAAGTAGATTAAAATCTAAACCGCTTGTAGTGCTGCTTCTATCAACCGACTGTGATGTACCACCAGTTGGAGTGTATTCAGAATTAGAAGACATATTTATGCCGATAACGGGACCTCCCATTACATATGGCCTTACTTCTGTTAATGGAAAATTCGCTTTCAGTAAAATCGGTATTTCAAAATAGTTAGCTTTAGCAGTCCCCGAACCGTTTGCATCACTTACACTATAGCCTTTCATTGTAAATCTTAAGCCAGGCTGAACCGAAATGTACTGACCAAAACGCATATCGAGGTTAACCCCAAAAATAAAACCTGTTCTTGAGTTAGATGCGAAGTCGGGAGTTGATGTTACATTTGCAATATTAATTCCGAATTCCGGCCCAAGTGAAATTTTTGGCTGAGAATAAGCAGTGAAGGCCATTAAGACCATCAGCACTGCGGCGAAGAAAGTTGTTTTAAGTTTCATTGTTTTGTTTCCTCCTTAAGTTTATTTAAAACGAATGTTTTAAATGTAGAAATAAAATTTACTATGGAATAGTTAAATTAGCTTCAGCATTTGTAAATGCAGAATTAGATGTTGTTGAACCCGTGAAGTAGAATTTCCACGCCTGCCCTGTTGCAACACCATTATATTCTGAAAGATTATAAATTGTGTCTTTGCTGTAAACGTATGTTCCGGCATCTGTTAATGTGTCAAAAAACGGCTGAGCCGGCAGACTTACAACAACACGTGTAAGCTTCACATCAACACTCGGCTTAAATGTGAAAAAAGTGCCTGTAGTGCCGGGAGCGGTTGACATAGCAAAAGTCGCGGTACTCAGCGGGCTAGTAGTATCACTTTTACAACCCATTGCATAAACAACAGATAAAACAAACAAGAAGAGAAGAATTACATGTTTCATTTAGACCTCCATAGTTTTTAAGTTAATAATTTTTCGCAATTTCTAACATACAAAAATCATACCCCGCACCTTTTTCAGATATGCAGTTTCTAGGCGTTGAAATGCCCTCAATAAGAATTGAGGAGTGCGGGGTAAAAATAGATTTTAATTTTGGAATTGAGAACATTTCTAAGCGCCTTTACAAAAGTAAGCCATTCGATACAATTGTGCAAAGAAAAATATTCCAAAGATTAGAAAAACTTACCCCGTTTTCACGCCATATTTCCCAGAGAATCAATGCGAATACTGCGAAAACATCTAAATTTTAAAGAATAATATAATCATTATTTTAGAAAAAAAATGACTAAATATATACCAATGTTTTTAAGAATGTTGGGGTTATCCTGATTTGTGAGGGCTGAAGGGCAATTTTGTGAAGCAAGAATAGAGGCTCTGTAGAAAACATGCCGCTCCTACGGAGATCATGAAGGTAATGCTTTTGGGGAGTTACAAATATTTCGCTACTGCGAAGCTGTTTGGTCTTTTGTTAATTGCAGAGTCTTTTCGCTGCCAATTGAGCAAAATATGACTTTCAAAAATGTAAAGAGGCAGGTGTTTAGCCCGCCTCCATCAATTGGCTGAAATTCTGTTGATTTGACTGAAATGCGGCTTAACGTCTGTTACCCTTTTTGAAGCCTTTTTTATGCTGATTTTTCTTCTTTTGGAATTTCTTGCTGCAGGTTCCGTCTTTTTTCTGCTGGCGGTCGCGTTTTCTTTCTTTCAGCTGATTTGTACTTTTAGGATCCTTGTTTTTGGCATAGGTATCTGGTACAAACGCAATTATGGATGTGGCTGCAAAGAGCAGAATGAGGATTTTGGTTACGAGGTTTTTCAATTTATACTCCTTTTAAGTAAAGTTATGGATTAATTTCTGTCTTCGGTAGTTTGACAATATAAAAGCGGGAAAGTTTAATAGAGCGTATAGAGTGTATTGAGTGTGTTGAGTGTGTTGAATGTGTTGAATGCGTTGAATGCGTTGAGTGTATAAAGTTTATAGAGTGTTTTGAGAATGTAGTGAGTGTTTCCTCCCTAAATCAAAATCGGAGTCAGACATATTTTCCTGCTACGCTTGCTCGAATTATTTCTTAACGCTGTTTTTCAAAGGTCGCGGTAAATCAAAAGCACAAAAGATAACGCAATAGTGAATTTATGTTGGTAGTATAGGAGCAGTTAATTGCTGGTTTGCAGGGCGACTAAGTAAGTAGATCAAGTTACTGTAGAGATCAGCTTTGATGAATATCTTTCTGCTTTTCTTAGTGCCTTAGAGCCTTTGTGGCAGGCTTCTGGTTTTGCTTTTTGAGGTCTGAAATGACCACCCCGTCTTTCGCTTCCGTCAGTGGACGGACAGGTCGCGAAATCCACCCCTCCTTAACAAAGGAGGGAAGTTAATAAAATCATACCAGAGTTATCTTGGTTATCTCGGGGGGGCAGTTGATGCGGATGGGGAGTCCGACGGAGCCTATTCCGCGTGATACGTACATGTTTGATTTACCGATCTTATATAAACCTTCGATATACTTACTTACTGATGCGGCAAATGAGAGATTGAAATTGCCAAACTTTATAGGAACAACCTGTCCGCCGTGAGTATGTCCTGCGAGCACAAGATCAATATTCTTTTGAGCCAAAGCGTCGAATCCGTATGGTTTATGGCAAAGCAGAATCTTTGGCGAATCATTAAATCCCTGGTTTAAGGCCGAAGCGCCTAGCTCAACCTGTTCATAATAATTAATGACAGCATCCATTTGGGCACCTGAACCGCGCGTATCATCAACTCCCATTAAATAAAGATCTTTGCCCTTAATATTAATTTTCCTGTGCTGATTTCTTAATAGCTGTATGGGTGATTCATTCATTATGCCTTTAGAAACATAGTCGGCATCCTGAAAGAAATCATGATTGCCAAGCGAGCCATAAACTCCGTACTTAGCTTTTAAGTCACGGAATGCAGCGGTTAATGCATGAATATCGCGCGAATCGAAATTTACAAAGTCACCGGGAATGCAAATGATATCAGAGCCAAGCTCATTTATTACATCTGCATACTCGCGCATTTCCTTTTCGTTCATGTACTGCCCCGCGTGAATATCACTTATAAGAGTTACTGTAGTGCCTCTAAGTTCAGGGGGCAGATTATCTATCTTGATCTCTTTGTGCTCAATTTTATATGCATCATGGCGGAGTATTCCGTAAGCGGCGCCGGTAAATGCATAGGCCGAAAGTCCCATAGTCGTATAGCGCACAAATTTTCTTCGCGAGAGATCAATTGTTTTTACAGCTTTACGGTTTTTGAAGGCGTTTATTTTTTCCCTAAGCGGCTTAATGAGCTTAGCTATCCAAACGGGGATCTGGAAAGGAAGCTTGATTATCTTTCCAGCAAGCAGCCATAGAGAAATAAGGAAAGTTGCCGCCATCCATACGTAATACGGATACAGGCCAAGGTATTTGAACCATTCCGGCGGCATGAACGATCTTCCCCAGACAAGCGATATCACAAGCGCTGAAAGATTAAATATCACAAAAGGAGCCAGAACCCACCATCTGTGGGATGGTTTATAGAAACGGGTCGTTTTGAGATATTTAATAAACGAGTAATAAACAAGCCCTTGCAGGGCGATGATAATAATGAAAAATAGTCTCCACATATGTAATTAGATAATCGATCTTCAGCAAAAAACGTTTCAGGAATCCAGCTGTTTTCTGTAATAGTTTGTATCTCTGTTCTGCAGTTGGATTGCAGAATTTTCTGCTGTAACATGGCAAAATATGAAGATCTGCGGGTATATAGAAAGGCTAATTTTCCGATTTATTTTTTGTTAATATTGTAAGAGGTGAGGCAAAGAAACATCCATATAAAAAATCTATGTCGGCAGAAAGGAAAATAAACGGAGTAATTTACTTCAGCGAAACCAGGAGTAATGGATTTGAAGAGATCTATTTAAGCCTCCGCAAGGCTGAAAGCAGAGTATATGATGATGATACAGTTAAACATTTGCCTGAGGTTCCGCCATGCCACAGGTATTATTATGAATGGCTTGTAAGAAAACGCTCGATGAAAACGCTGTTAAAGTACCTTCTGAAAAATGAATATATCAAAGAAATACTTGAAATCGGCTGCGGTAACGGCTGGCTGGCGGCGAACATTTCTTTGAAAACAAAGCGCAATGTAACAGGACTGGATGTAAATATTACAGAGCTTGAGCAAGCGGCGCGGGTGTTTGGAAACAGGGAGAACTTAACCTTTGCTTATGGTGATGTTTACATGCTTGATAAAAAATATGATATGATAATTCTGCCCTCGGTAATTGCATATTTTGAAGATCTGCAGGGGCTGATAAAAAAACTGCTTGGCAATTTGAATGCAAATGGAGAGATCCATATTATAGATAGTCCGTTTTTTGATGATAAGCTTTCGGCTAAGGAAAAAACATTTAAGTATTTTAAAGAGATGGGATTTGAGGAAATGGCCGGGCAGTACTTTCACCATAGCCTAAACGACTTAAAAGGATTTAATCAGGAGGTAAAGTATGACCCCACAACATTTATCCACAAAGCAAACAGAGCTTTTGATAGAAGCACACCGCCTTTTTATTGGGTTGTTTTAAGGAAGTGAAGGGATGGGAGCTTTTGATTTTTTTTCTGTAATTTGCAGAGTTTCTTCGCTGAAAGACTCTGCAATATAGAGAAATAGTTTTATAAAACATCAACCCACCCCGTCTTTGCCTACGGCAAATCCACCCCTCCGTTGGAGGGGAATATGATCCAAACATTCAAAAATTTCAGCTGAGAGGCAGAGTCTCTTCGCAGAAGGACTCAACAACATAAAGTGAGAAATCGTATTTCGAATAAACCCTGCATTATAAGGCAAAGGCCTTGCAAACGGGATTTTGTTTGCTACCGTGAAAAAAATTAAAATGTCTTTGACTACTCAACTCTTGTTATAACTGGTTTGCATATAAATAAGGAAAGAAAAATAATGAACAATCCGGCAAAGAGTTTTGGATATGCGAGTAAATATACGGGGAATCCATATGGCTGAATTGATTTGTAGTTTACCGGAGCGGCAAGTATTATGAACAGCAAAACGAAAATGATAAATAAAGGATTTGTACGCTTATAGTTTTCAATTAAGTATTTCCCTGCAATAAATATCAGGGGCAAAAACAGAATGTAGTGATACTCTTCAGCAACCGGGGCAAACACAACATTAAGAGAAATTGCGGCGGCAAAGGTCAGAAGATTGCCCCACTCTGCCCTCCCCAAAGGGGACGGTTCGATTTGGGAAAAATTGTAGTTAAGCTTTCTGACCAAGTGCCATACCATTGTGATTACAAGCAAACTTGTCGCGTAAACTAATAAAATAATTGCAGGTTGTGAAAGTGCAATGATTGCATTCGGGTTCTTTGCAGTATTGAACATAAACATATGGCGGACCAGCCCGTTAATGGTTTGGTTTGCCGTATTTGCAAACAATATGCTGGTGCCAAATCCGTTTAACACATTATTGTAATATAATTGCCATGCATCAACTTGAAATACAGGGAGGGTAACAAGAATGAATGCTATTACAATTAAAACAGTCAGAAAGAATTCCCTGTACTTCTTCATGATCAAAAGAAATACCAGCGGAATAATACCATAACTTTTAATGAAAATAATCGCCGCAAGCGGTATAGCAGTAAGCCACGGCCTATTATGTTTCACTCCGTACAGGCTTAAGGAAAACAAAAGCAGCATAAGTGCATATGCCTGTCCCAGCGCAATACCGTTATATACCGGGTAGAATATAAGCGCAATAACAATAGTAACGAGCGTGAAATTACTTTTAAAAGGATAGCCCAGAGTTTTTGTAAGCAGGAGCAGCGACGAGAAAAAAAACATAACAGAGAATACCGTCCACAGTTTCTTTGCGGGGAGCGGATCAAGCCATTCGGCTGGGAGCATCATTACCGAATTGCCCGGCGGGTTATTGGCAATATCTTTGATATTGCCGAATCCGTACACCGAAAGTTTTTGGTAGAAATAAGTTGTGTCGTAAGCCCGGCTGATATCATGCTCTTCGATAAGTATTCTTGAGAATGTATAGTACGAGGCGAAACCGTGAGTAAGCTTGCCCGAGCGCGAGGCAGAATAGAATAGAAATATTCCAATAAGCAAAATGCAAATGACAAGAAGTATTTTATTAATGTTTTTCAAGAAGATTTAAAGATTAATTTTTTCTATTATGCGCTTCGACTGAGTTAATTCCGTACTCCTGCCTGCAGCAGGCAGGTGCTACGGGGCTCAGCGCGACAAAATCAAGTACTTTTTTTCTTGATAAAAAAAGTACTGAAGGATTCCCGCAATGCGGGATTTCACCGCTAAAGCGGTTCAACAAGGCTGATGAAAATTACCTCCGCCAGTTGGCGGACAAGTTTCATTATCTTCGCCTTACAGGAGAATAACTCGTTCCGGCTTCTGCCGGAACTCAGACACATTTTCCTGCGCTTATTCTGCTCGATAATTTCTAAACGGTAATTTTCATAGGCCGGTCAAAATCAAAAGCACTATAATATGCTTCGACGGAGTTAATTCCGTACTCCTGCCTGCAGCAGGCAGGTGCTACGGGGCTCAGCGCGACAAAGCTTTGACTGCAGTCTATTGTCTCAATTATAAGTAGATGCTTCACTACGTTCAGCATGACAACAAAATCAGAATCTATCAAGCAGCGCATTTTTGGGCGAAGTATATAAAGTACAAACGCATTTTTGGCAGCGCTCAAGCGAGTATGCTTTTACATCTTTTCGTGTTTCTCTTATTGATGCGGAATTCGCAAGTGTTTTAATTCCGGTTATGCGGATATTGCCGAAAGCAGGAAGAAAAAAGCACGGGTGGACGTCTCCTGTTGATGTAATGACAAGTGATACCATTGGTGCGTTGCACAAATTTTTCGGGAATGCTATGTTTCCGAGCAGTGCATCATAATAATCTGCAATGTGATGCAGTTTCTTCGTGGACTCAGATACAAACCCTGAGGCAAACTCATTTCCGAATTCAATTTCTGCGGAATCAATCAGTTTTCTTAAATCTCCCACTTCGCTTATGTTCAGGGCAATTGAGCTTTCATCGGCAACAGATCCGCGGGTATCGCGCCCGTAGGCTTCGGAAGAAACATCGGCAGCAAGAAAAGAAATTCTCTTTACGCCGGCCTGCTTTGCCATGCAGATCATTTCCGGCAATTCCCTGAAATTTTGCTTTTGCAGAACTGTTCTGATTGATACTAATGGCGCTTGAGGCAAAGCGAGAGTTTTTGAGATTCCCTTTAAGATAAGATCGAATGAATTCACCCCCCTTATTGAATTATGAGTTTCAGCATTTGCGCCATCCATTGAGACGATTATTTCAGCAAAGAAGCCGGCAAGGTCTTCGGCGCGCTTTTCGAGAAGGAGTCCGTTGGTTAATAATGTTTGCTTAATACTAAGCGATTGGAACAATTGGCAGATCTCAATAAAATCTCGCCTTAAAAGCGGTTCGCCGCCGGAGTAAGCTATATGGCGCAAGCCGAATGATTTAAGATCATGCGCAAGATTTTCTATTTCTTCAAGAGAAAGTTCACCCGGCATCGGCTGGCGGTATGAGCATGTTACGCATTTTAAGTTGCAGCCTTCTGTAACATACAGAATCACTACCGGCAGTGAACGGGAGGAAACGGATATGGTATTTAAGAAAGACTTTATGTTCAATTAATTGTGATTGTTGAGTGAAGTTATCAGCAAATTTAGCGAATATGGTTGAATAAAAAACGGAAAATGGGGTGTGGGTTTGATGCCGACAATGGGTTACAACCCCTTGTTCGGATAATTTGGAATCTTAAAACCCACCCCGTCTTTGCCTACGGCAAATCCACCCCTCCGTTGGAGGGGAATATGATTTAAGCATTCCCAAACGTCAGGTAATTTGCAGAGTCTCTTCGCAGAAGGACTCTGCAAAATAAAAAGTATGGATCCTTCACTGCGTTCAGGATGGCAAATCACAATCCTATCACCAGGCCGATGCTTGTGAAAAAGAAATCACGGCCGAAGATGACGGAATTTGTTGGACCTATCATGGAAACTCCAATCTGGTATTTCATTTTGAGCGGGTAAGTACCCATTAAGAGCGATATTGCCGGCTCAACGCCAATTGCTTTGGGATTATCTTTCAGAACACTTGAATTAGTGGTGGTATGAGAGTAGAAGCTTAGATAATTAAAACGGAATGAGAGCGCAAGATGTATCCACCCAAGGGCAAATGCCATAGTTGGCTGAAGAAAAGTTTTGTAATAAGTTCCTTCTTCCTTTTGGTCAATAGTATTGTTATCATGTGAACGTGTTTCGCCGAAGCCAAGTCCGCCGAAGAGCTCAAAATCCGCGGTTGCCTGTTTGCCAGCATCAAATTTCCGAAAGTAGCCTATACCAAACTCACCATAACGCTGATAAATGGAAGAGCTTGATTTCGAGAGATTAATATATGAACCGTTTGTCATCAGCCCGAAATGGTTTGTGATTGAATATGCAAGATGTAGATTAAGCCCGCTTACTCCGTATGACAAGCCGCCGCGGAATTCATTTTTATCTGTAAATAATGGTGTGTTAATCTCGTTTGGAACATAAACTGTTGTGCATGAGCTGAGCAGGAATGGAAGAGCTATGATGAGAAGAAAATAGAGAAGTTTTATTTTAGTCATAAGAAAATATGTTTTATGTATTACAAATATAAAGAATTAAAAGAATTTTTTCAGTTGAATTGCGATGACATATCAGATCTAAGGATCTGTTATGACGGGGAAATTTTCAAAGAGAGAAACCGATATCATGCCGCTCCTACCCCAAAGGGGCTCCTTCGGAGCGGAGCTCAGGAGTTTTTTAAACAGGAAAGTTACAAACATTGCGCTCCTAACGGAGCTGTATTGCGTTCATGTAACTGCAAGTGTCACTTCGCAGAAGGACACTGAAATATATAGAGATAGTTTGATAAAACATCAACCCACCCTGTCTTTGCCTACGGCAAAGCCACCCCTCCGTAGGAGGGGAATTTGTTCTAAGCATTCCCAAGATTCGGGTAATTTGCAGAGTCGTTTCGAAGAATAACTCTGCAAGATTGGAGAACACTCCAAAGTAACATACCGTAGCGAAGCTGCTTAGAGCGACAATGCTGAACAGTTCTATCACATAGTTCAGGATTAAAAGCTTCATTATATTTATCAATGGGAAATGGTATTTTTGATAAATTTTTACCTATGATTTAGATTGAAGCATATAAAATTCATACTTAAATATTCCGCGAAGAATAGAATCAAGCTTGTCATTGCACTTGCCTGTTTATCATTTGTATCGCTATCGAACCTGATCTATCCATGGCTGTTCAAGCTGATGATCGATTCGCTTGGTGCGGGCGATAATAACCCGGGGGGATTAAACATTCCGCTTATCACGGGGCTCTTTGGCGGAGTGATACTGCTTTCAACAGTACTTGGTTACTTCACAAATGTTTTGATGCAGGAACTTGGAAGCGAGCTAAGGAACGACGTTCGCAGCGGATTTTTCAGCAGTTTATTAAATAAACCGTATATTTTTTTCAAGGATGAACCAGTAGGCGGACTTACTTCGCGAGCAACTGAAGATATAGGCAAACTGCAGGCAATATTCACAGGGCTTGTAGTGCCGGTTTACCAGAATACACTCTTTATACTCGGCTGCTTAGTACTGATGCTGATGCTTAATCCCGCTGCTACCGGAATTGTGCTTGCGATAATTCTAAGCGGATTACCTTTGATGTTTTATTTCAGCAAAAAAATAAAGCTGCTTGCATCCGAAAGCCAGAAAGGGCATGCATCTGCAAACGCAGTTATGGATGAATCATTAACAGGCATCCGGGAAGTGAAAGCATTCCTGCTCGAAAAGCTCAGGCTCGGGAAATATTCCGACCGTTCAAGCTCTGCGCTTGAAAAAGAAATGCAGTCATCGCGCTACCAGGCAAAAAGTACGCAGTCTGTTTTTATGATAGTTTCGCTGATGCTGCTTGTGATATTTTACCTTGGTACATCCAAGAGCAGCAGCGGTTCATGGTCGCCCGGCAGCGCAGTTGCATTTTATTTCTACGCGTACTCGCTTACCATGGCATTTCTTTCGCTTGGGAGGGCATATACTTCGTATAATTCGATCTCCGGCGCAACAGGAAGGATAGTTGAACTGATAGGCAATGAGGAACTTAATGCAGAAGCCGCTGCGAAGGGTGAAATTGCCCGGCTAAACGGTCGGGTTGAATTCCAAAATGTGAGCTTTGGATATGGTGATAAAATTGTACTGAATGATGTAAGTTTTTCTGCCGGGGCAGGTGACTGGCTTCTGATAACAGGGCCTTCGGGAAGCGGGAAATCAACCATTGCGAATCTGATGCTTGGATTTTACACAGCTCAAAGCGGCAAGGTATTATATGACGGAATAAATATGGATAGTATGAATATTTCCGATGTAAGAAAAAATATTGGTTATGTTGGGCAGGAAGCGGTTTTATTTGAAGGGACTATCAGGGAAAATATCCTCATTACCGGTAAAGAGATAAGCGAAGCGCGGCTCGGAGAAATATTAAGGATAAGCATGGCGGATAAGTTTATTGATCAATTGCCAAACGGACTTGATACAAAGATCGCAGAACGCGGAATAACTTTAAGCGCCGGGCAGCGGTCAAGAATTGCAATTGCGCGGGCGCTGGCTATTGAGCCCGCAATACTTGTGCTTGATGAAGCAAACTCAATGCTTGAAGAGGGGCTGGAAGCCGAGCTATGGAAAAATCTATACGAAGCGCGCAAAGATAAAACCACAATAATATTCAGCCACCACACAGAAACTATCCCAGAAGTTTATAAGCATTTTAAACTGCAATAATATGAATTCCCTTCCTCAAAAAATTCTGGTTATACGCCTGCATGCAATAGGTGATGCAGCCTTAACTCTGCCTGCCTGCTGCTCGCTCAGGGAAGTTCATCCAAATGCTCAAATAGATTACCTGAGTTCAGTAAATGCCCGCGGGCTGATCTCGGCATTCAGTATGTTTGACCATTTGTATGTACTTGAGCAAGGTTTTGATCCGGGTGAGGGAAAGTATGACAGTGCTTCAAAGAAACTTGCAAGGCTTACATCAGCATCGCGAATGGGAATTGAGCTGAGAAAGAACAATTATAATGTAGTTATTGACCTGCAAAACAGTAAGTACAGCAGGATCGTAAGGAAGCTTACGGGGACAGAGCGATACAGCGAGCTTGAGAGGTATGAATCTAAGGCGCATTCACTCAGAGTGATAGATGCTTTCCACAGGGCGGGATTTGAAAAGATAGAAAACGAGTTCAGCCTGAAAATTTTTGAGAATTTCTCTGTAAACGGGAAAGAACTTCTAACCGATAGCGGCTGGGATGGAAAAAAGAAAATTGTTTTGCTAAATCCCGCCGGAGCATATGAAACAAGAATGTGGGGAGATGAAAATTATTCTTCTCTTGGCGGACTGCTTGTGAATGAAGGATATATGCTTTTGCTTTTGGGAACTGAAAAGCTGAAGCACTCTGCAGAAGCCCTTGCAGCTTATCATAAAGAAAATATTATTGACCTGGCGGGAAAGACTTCACTTGCAGAAGTACCGGGAATTTTATCACACGTCAGCGGAATTGTAAGCGATGACTCGGGGCTTTATCATATTGCGTGGGCAATGGGTAAGCCGGGAGTGCTGCTGCTTGGGGCGACGCGAAGTGACTGGGCATGCCAGCCGGGAGATCACGGCGTATGCCTGAATTCTGGTGATCTTGAGTGCGGGAACTGCATGATGGAAAAATGCAAGTGGGGAGATGTTAGATGTTTGAAAAGATACACCCCGGAGATGGTTTACGAATTGCTTGGGAAAGTGATGGAGTAATTTGTATCGTCATTTTGAATGAGCATAGCGAGTGAAGTCACGAAGTGCTCTTCTGAATCAGTGTATAATAAGTACAGATCCTTCGTCCCGCACTTGATGTGGGGTTCAGGATGACAAAAAAATGTTGTCATTCTGAATGAGCGGAGCGGATGAAGAATCCACGTATAAAAAGAATGGATCCTTCGCTTCGCTCAGGATGACAATGAGTATGGATTCTTCGCTGTGCACAGGATGACAAAAGGAATGTTGTCATTCTGAATGAGCGGAGCGAATGAAGAATCCACGTATAAAAAGAATGGATCCTTCGCTGTGCTCAGGATGACAATGAGTATGGATTCTTCGCTGTGCACAGGATGACAAAAGGAATGTTGTCATTCTGAATGAGCGGAGCGAATGAAGAATCCACGTATAAGAAGAATGGATCCTTCGCTGTGCTCAGGATGACAATTAGTATTCATCATTAGCTAAACTCAAATTGACAAAGAGAGAAAACCAATGAAAAAGACATATTACGTTTACATGCTTGCAAGCAAGAAAAACGGCACTATATATACCGGCGTAACAGGAGATCTTTTTAGAAGAGTTTATGAGCATAAGAAGAAAGAAATAAGGGGTTTTACAAAAAGATATAATGTGGATAGATTGGTACATTTTGAAGAAACAGACGATATTTCAATAGCTATCACAAGAGAAAAACAAACAAAAGGATGGATAAGAAAAAAGAAAATAACATTGATAGAAGAAACTAATCCGAATTGGGATGATTTGGCAGAGGGTTGGTTTGATCTGTAAATTATCTGAAATAAAGTATGGATCCTTCACTTCGTTCAGGATGACAACACTCGCTTATACAATTCAATAAACTTATTCGTTGCCGATGTGAGCGAGAATCTTTCATGCAGATCTTTGTATGCCGGTTTTGGTGAACCAATGGCTTTGAGGATATTATCTGCCAAGGCAGTGTGATCTCCGGGCATTGAAATGTAAGGTGTTATCTCGCGGGCGATGCCAACATCTGTTGAAACTACAGGCAGGCCCATAAATGCAGCTTCAAGCATCGACATGTTTTGTGATTCATAAAGCGAACTTAGCACAAATACATCTGCCTCACAAAGAGCCCGGGGGATAAGTTTGTAATCAATGAATCCGTTTACCTTTACATTGTTTTCAAGCCCCATTTGTTTAGCGGTATTTTTGATATAGTCATGCTCGTCAAATCCGTATGACTGCAGAAATATGTTTGGGTATGTATGTTTTACAATACCAAGGGTCTTGAGAAGATCTTTATGCGCTTTTACAGGTACTGAGTGCGCAATATTGATGAGTACAGGGCTCCCCGCCTTATCTGCTTTTTTGTACAGTGCCGGATCGAATAATTTTTCATCTACGCCAAAGGCAATATTTCTTATCTTAGCTTTAATAGTCTTATCGAAATAACTTTCGGCAAGGTCTGTAATAAAACCGCTTCCGCTGACAATTATCTTTGCGGCATCGAAAGTTTTTTTTATGAAATGGCGCTGCCTGTAATTAAGCTGTAAGCCATAGTTAATTTCCGGGAAGCGGGCAAGCTCGCCACCGCATATATTTGCAATAAGCGGAATCTTGTATTTATGAGAAAGCTTTGCGGCAACGTAGCCAGGCTCTGCCGCCCAAAAGGAGTGAAGGAGGTCAAACTTATTGCGGGTAATTTCTTCATGAAATTTTTTCCGCATTGCGCGCCATGCATTCAGTTTGCGAATCCACGTTAGCTCTGCATACGGGTATGTGTTGAACGTGAAAACTTTTGCTCGATGCAGATCAAACTCACTTTTACTTAAAGGATAGTACAGAGCAAATACCGTAAGCGAGATACCCGGATTTGCAGAGATTTGCTTTGCGAGATTATGAATTGCGGCAACTCCGCCAAAATCATTTTCATCTGCATAAAAGCCGCTTATTATCCAGGCTAAGTTTATCATATTCAGTTGCCGTCAGGTTTTTTCTTCAGAACGACGATGAAGTGATCACCGAAACGGTTAAAAGGAAAGAATCCACGCGTTATTTCATCAAACTTCATCAGCAGTTTGACAAAAGGCTTTAATTTGTTGTAAATATTTACCAAATACGGGGGCGGAGTGTATAAGCCATGCGAATAGATCTTCTCAACAGTGAATTCCTTATTGAAATATTCTGCAAAAATTCCCGGAGTAAAATAAAACGTTCTGATCTTTTCGCCGTTTAGATTTGCATTAAGTCCGCCGGAACTCAGTCTTCTAAGTGCAATAGATGGCTTGAACTTCAGCAGGTAATAGAATATTTCCCACGGGCAGTATTTTCCGATTACAACTGCGATGAATTTTCCGTCCGGAGCAAGTTTAGAGCTGATGTCGGCTGAGAGTTTTGTGAAATAAGGAATGCAGTTAAGGCCTCCAAAATTGGAAATAGCTCCATTGAATTTACTGCCGGAAACCTGGCTGATATTATCAAAGGGTTTTAGCTCATAACTTATCATTTGTGAGAGGCCCAGGGTTTCTGTTTTACTGCTTAAATGATCCAGCATTCCCGTAGAAATATCGGTACAGTGGACTTTTATTCCTTTAGATGCTAGATAAACGGCATCAATACCCGTGCCGCTGTTTAATTCAAGCAGTCTATCACCGCTTTGAAAGTGCTTTAAGTAAACCTCGTAAGCACGGGCTCGCATCCATAAAAGTATGCCGTTGGAGTTATCATCTTCATCAAATGTCCGGGATGCGCTATCAAATGCGGCTTTGGTATGTGTTAAGTAATCATTCATTTATGAGTAATAAATATACCAAAGAGATTTTTGAACTTTAATGCAAAACACGGGTTAGATAGTTTGAGATTCGACTACGCTCGGCATGACAAATGCACTACGGCTGCGCTCATCAAAGAGATTATAAACAGAATAATAAACATTGTGTTGCTAACTGAGTTATGTTGCTTAAATAGTAAGACCCCTTCTAACTCCCCCTTTCAGGCAGAGAATGACTGCGTTCAGCGAAAGTAATGATTCGCGTCATTTGATATAACATCTGTAACGATTAAATTACAGTATAGGAAATTAATAATTGATATAATGATGAGACCGTTTTTGATTGCTGCAATAGCAGTTTGTTCGCTTATAATGTTTCAATCATGTTCTGATAATGATTCAACAACCAATCCCGGGTCGCAGGCTGGTACGGTATTATACTCTTGGGATTCAGTTAATGTCTGGCTGCCGGCTGGTACTTCTGCATCAGGGACTGATTCAGTGAACTTTTCAACAAGTGAGGCGGGGAGCGTGAAGGTTGAGTTTACGATACAATCCAATGTTGATGGTATTCACGCCAAGGCGCGCTGGGGATTCTACACTAACGCAACTCCCGTTGTTCCTTACATACCTGTTATAAACGGACCGATAGACGAGCCATTTTCAACAAACCTTTCGCTGGCGGCGGGCTCAACTTATTTTGGTTTTGCTGTGAGTTTGAATATAGCCAACAGCACAGAGTGGTATTATGTGAAGCTGAAGAATGTGAAGGTAACGAAGCAGTAGGGAGACGAGATATTTCTGTAAGCACAGACAGGAATGTCTGTGCCACTAATCAGATTTCAATGTAAAGGTAAACGGTACTGACACCCAAATTTTGACAGGATAGTTGTTTACTGTGGCTGGGGAAAATTTCAGAAACATTGCAACTCGTCTGATTTCTTCATAGAATATTTCCGGTCCGGATATTTTACCAGTTTTTTCGACATTACCATCTTTATCTAAGAAGCACTTAACTACCACTCTTCCTTCGGCATCTACATTTGGATATATAATCATTTTTTTTACTTCAACCAAATTGAGGCACACAGCCATAATTTCAGACCAGACGGAATCACCGTAGCTTAATGAATTAGGGTTGCTTTGCGGCTTATCGCTTTGAGAGAATGCATTCATGGAAAATATTAAGCTCAATAGTGCTAAGGTTTTCATGAGTGTTGTATTTATTGGTTAGCGGCCATAGCCGTTTTTGCTTTTTTCATTTATTCATGACCTAAAAAGTCTGTCGCAAAATTAAGATTTCGTCTATTTATGAGAATGCTTCGTCGCTTCGCTCCTCGCAAAAAAAAGTTTTGAGACAGCTTCTAAAGGACGTGGCAATAAAAAATGCTGCAATAACAAGCCTGGATCCTTCCCGCCAGTGGCGGGCACTGCGCTACGCTCAGGATTAAAATTTATTTCCCGCGCTCGGGGTTTTGGTGATAAAGGAGCAGCGCGAAGTGGCCGGTTGAGTTTCCGGTTTTGAACTGATCGACCGTTACGGTAAATTCATACTGGTCAAAATCAGCGGGAGTTATTCTTATCAGCGGTTTATCGTCAGTGTATTCATCAACAAAGGTCCACTCGCCTGATTTATCCTTCTTGTAAACCGTAACTTTCAGCTTTTCAATTCTTCTATCGCCAATTACCATTACATCATAACTGAATGCGGGGTCAAGGTAACGCCAAATTGTTTTTTTGCCCTGGTTAACAAGCAGGTCAAAGGTCATATTGACGATCTCCTGGTTCTTCTGGTCTTCAAGCTCAACAACTTTTTTGTTCACGGTTTCCATTATGTCCTGCATGGTTGTTGAGGACTGGGAAAATGAGTTTGAGTTGACGAGCAGTAATGAACAAACGGTAATTGTTAAAATTGTCCAGATTTTCATATATTTTCCTTTCTTAGTGTACTTTCTGTTGTGTATTATATGC
>JAIOIK010000025.1 GCA_019912545.1 Ignavibacteria bacterium
CATCCTTACATTTAATATTACTTTAAGTTAATTTTGAGGGTGGAATCCAAACTCACCAAAACAGCAAACTACCTCGGTTTAAAGCGGAATATTATCCTTATGCTGGGCTTAACCGTTCTTATGTACACGGGCGAAAAGCTCTGGGAGCGATTTATCCCCAAATACCTTGATGGACTTGGTGCATCCATACTAATAATCGGAGCATTCGGATTCCTGCAGAATTTCCTCGGCGCTATGTGGGCATTACCAGGTGGGTATTTATCGGATTACCTGGGCAGCAGAAAGGCCTTCATGGTATTCAGTATCCTTGCAATTTTCGGTTATGTAATAGCAATTGCTTTCAATAGCTGGATAGCTGTTTTTGTTGGTATGCTCTTTTTCTTTGGTTGGAGTAATGTTGCACTTCCGGGCTCAATGAGCCTCATCACAAAAACCCTGGGTAAAGGCAAAACTGTAATGGGGATATCAATGCATTCACTCATCCGCCGAGTTCCCATGGCACTTGGGCCAATACTCGGAGGGTATTTAATTGTCTCATATGGTTTGCTCACAGGTATTAAGATCGCTTTTGGAATATCAATCGGACTCTCGCTTGTTGGAATGATATTCATAAACAAACTTACAACTGATACCGATCATGAAAAACCGGAAAAGATACATCCAATACAACTTTGGAAAACTTTTGACAAAAAATTAAAGAATTTACTTATCTCAGATATTTTAGTCAGGTTTTGTGAGCAGATTCCCTATGTATTTGTGGTAATATGGTGCCTTAATGTTGTGAAAATATCAGCAAGTGAATTCGGTTACCTTACTGCAATCGAAATGATTACTTCTGCCCTGATATTTATTCCTGTTGCGAGTTATTCTGATAGGCTTGAAAAAAAGCCTTTCGTCGTGATCACATTCATATTCTTTACAATCTTCCCTTTCATACTCTATTTCAGTAATTCATTTGGACTCCTTGCAATTGCGTTTTTTGTAAGGGGACTCAAAGAATTCGGTGAACCAACACGAAAAGCGCTGATACTTGAGCTTTCTAAAAAAGGGACCGAAGCTCGCAGCTTTGGAATGTACTATTTCATCCGTGATGGCATTGTTGCATTTGCAGGATTTTTAGGCGGCGTGTTGTGGAAAGTGAGTCCCGAAATGAACTTATTCATAGCAACCGGATTTGGCATACTAGGTACATTGTACTATGCTTCCTTCGGTAAAGGAACAGATTCAAATAGTGAAATAGCAAGATAGTGAGATAGTGAAATAGTGAAATCTTTGAGCTGGTAATCCTTTTCGTGCCACGAATAGAGTACTAGTTAATTATTGTTTAAAGCGTTATTGCAATTTATCGTTTATCTGTTTGTTTGCTGATTTCGTGGCTCGAATATTTTCTGAATTAAATCAATTCTAAAAATTTCTCAATTGGTTCGTAATTGTTAATTACCTTTTCAATTCCCAGGGATCTTAATTTACCATTACCTCTAAAATCTATTCCAATAAAATCAATATTAAGTTCTTTTGTTACAATGTAATCATATTCTCTATCACCAACATATAAAACTCTTTCTAAAATTCTGCCATTATCATTTTCTTTCTGAATAAAGGCTTTTATCATTTCATGTTTAGTTACATATTTACCTGAACAAAAAATGTTCTCTTTAGGAAAATCAAGTCCTAAAAGCTCCAATTTAAAAATCGCGGTTTTTTCAAATCCTCCTGTAGCAATTCCCGTGACATACAATTCACTTTGTTCCTGCAAATGTTTTATGAGTTCTTTTGATCCGGGAACAGCTGTGTATTTATTTTCAACCTGGTAAACTTTGTATCTTAATTCCTCTGCATAAGTATCAATTACTTTGTCTATAATATCTTTGGTTGGCTTAATATTCAGTGATTTTGATATGATATCGTATGTAGTATAATAGTCAGTAACATGTTTATACGTATCCCAATTTGTGTTTTCAATGTTAATATTTAGGGCCTTTTTAAATGCATTTATGTAACATTTATCATCAATGTATTTTGAATGGCATAAAGTACCATCAACATCAAATATTATCAGCTTCATATTTCAAAAATATGCATTTTTTGTTGAATTTAAACCTAAATTAACCAATAGATCCCCGATTTCGCTGCAATGATAAAGTGATTAAAAACATGCAACCTTCAACCCGTCTTACAAGTCATAATAAACAGATATATCAGTGAGGAAAAACATAAAAAATAACATAAATAAGCCAATTTTGGCAAAAAGGAGAATTATAAAATGAACAACTTCGCAGAAGCTTTTGTGCCTGTAATAGCCATAATCTTCACGTTCGGAATACCCGGAGCGCTTATATTCTGGTATCTGTATATAAAACACAAAGAAAGAACCAAACTTATGGATATGGGACTTTCACCCCAGGAAGCAAGGGATTACTTCAGAGATCTCGATAAGAAATCCAAGAATCCGCTTGGCTCACTTAAATGGGGAATACTTTTTACAATGGTTGGTATAGGGCTTTTTGTAGGAATAGTGCTTGATGAAGCAGGCTTTAAAGATTCCCTGACCGGTGTGATGGTTCTGTTGTTTGGCGGACTTGGATTCATCATCTACTACTTTGTAGCCAACGCAAAACTGAAAAAAGATCAGCAGATCAAGAACCAGGCATAATCAGACAATAACTTTAAAGACACCAAAATGAAAACCAAGTTAATATTAATTATAGTTATCGCAAGTGTTGCAGCCTTCAGTTTACAGGGCTGCAGCCTGCTTAAAAAAAGAGTCGAAAAGAAAGAGAAGATCACTTACAGGATCAGCGCAAAAGATAAGACCTCCTTCTCGCTTGAAAACACAAACGGCAAAATAAATATCACAAATACCGATGATACCCTGGGTATTATCACAGTTGAAGCTGAAAAAACCGCCGACGTAAGGCCGGATGAAGCTGATAAGCCGATAGATAACATCGTTATCAACATTGATACAGCCGGACAGAATGTCATTATTGAAACCGAAATATCTTCTGAAAAAGGTTTCTTCAAAAAAGGTAACAGGGCACAGGTTAATTACGAAGTGAAGATACCATCAAACATGAAAGTGAATGTTGAGAATGTGAACGGCACAATTACAATATCAAAAATTAACAATGATGTAAGCGCGGAGACTGTTAACGGCAGTCTTAATATATTCGGCTGTAACGGTTCAATAAACTTAAGCAGTGTTAACGGAAGTGTACTCTGTAATTTTGATACACTATATAAGCCGGTATCAATTGATGTAGTGAACGGAAAAGTACGTCTGGGCGGACTGGCAAATGTTAACGCAGATGTAGAAGCCAGCACCACAAACGGCAGGGTTAGATTCACTAACCTCAATTTCAATAATCTTAATGCCGAAAGAAGAAGCCTGAGCGGTACACTTGGTAAAGGCGGAAATGTTATCAAGATCTCCAGTGTTAACGGAAGCATAAACTTTGATGCCAATAAGATAGTTTCCAAGAAGGATAGTGATGACTTTGAATTCAAAATCGATTTTGATGACGAAGATGACCAGGTCAAAGTCACTAATAAAGACGGTGAAGTTGAGATTCTTAAGCTGCATGATGATGATTCGCTGCCCAAAGGACCGGGTAAGACCGGAACCGAAGCTCCGGGTAATGCCGATAGCCTAAGAAAAAAGTAGCTGATTTTATTATAATTTAACTCTGAAGATTTTTGTTTATATTTAGTGAAAATAGAAAACCGGTGTCAAAAGAGCAGGTAGAATCATGCATGAATGACCTTGAACTGAATATAATCAAAAAGATTCAATCGGGAAGCATTGACTCCTTTGAGGATATCGTTGAAAGGTACAAAGATAAGGCAATGACACTGGCTATGAGGATACTTAAGAATACCGAAGATGCCGAGGACGCGCTGCAGGAAGCTTTCATCAAAACATTCCGCGCAATTGTTGATAAGCAGTTCGAAGAAAGATCTAAATTCTCAACATATTTCTACAGGATAGTTTACAACACGGCAATAGATTTCTACAAGAAGCACAGATCAAAAACGTTTAACCTGATTAATATTGATGCTAAAGGCAAAAATGAAGATGGCGAAGTTACCGATATCTCTGCATTTGAGATGCAGATTGACAGGAATAATTATACACAAAGCAGTGTTTATGATACTGAAAGAAAAGCGCTCGATGGCCAGCTGCAGGATGTAGTTAACAGGTATCTTGAAGTTATCCCGGAAAAATATTCAACAATATTGACACTATTTTATATAAATGATCTTAGCCACGATGAAATTGCCGAAACACTGAAATTGCCGCTTGGAACTGTTAAGAACAGGATATTCAGGGCAAAGGATAAGCTTAAAGAAGTATTAATGACAAAGTACTCTCCCGAAGAATTGATGGAGCTTGTATAACAAATAAAGTTTAAGAGTTATGAGAGATAAAAACAAATACATAGAAGATTTCATAGATAGCAGGCTTAGAAGAAGCGGGCTTAAGAAAACATCAGGAGATTTCTCGTCTCACCTGATGCAGAGGATTTCATCCGAAAACAAAGCGCTCTTGAGTGAAAGAAAAAGCGACAGGATCGTTAAATATGCGATCGGGTCATTCAGTTTCTTTATGCTTGCAATTACCGTGGGGCTGGGTGTACTTTCAAAAACCGCAGGCTCAAAATCGGGTAACTCTACCGGAGTTGGATTCGATTCAGTTTCTGCATCAAACTCGTTCATTGATAAGCTTGTTTATTACGTAGAGGCTTTGTTTGTTAATATCCTTAGTTTCTTTGGTCTTTCAGTTGATTCAGGCTCTCTTACGATTGTCCTGGTAATCGTTCTTGTGGTTGCTGTCTTCCTCTTTGGTGAGAGATTATTTCTAAGGGGGAAACTGAGATCAAGCATGCAGCTTAAATAGTTGAAACGGTGCTTCTGTTTCAATGTTGTAGCAGGAATAAAAAAAGGCGTTCAGTGAAAACTGAACGCCTTTTGAATAAAGTAAACTAACTTTAGTTGATTCAGAGTCTCCCGCCAACTGGCAGGGACTCGGAAGCATAATCCGCAGAGTCCCCGTCAGTCAGCCGTCGACTCGACTCTTTGAGCGGTTCATTCTGCGGGAACATAAAAAAAAAGGCACCCAAGTTTTGGATGCCTCTAATATGCAATCTGTATTTTTTAATCAGTAATCTATTTAATTTCCCATGTGTTGCCTGCAAACAGCAGTTTTTCCAGACTGCCTTTGCCCAGCTTTTCAATCGAATCTTCGATCTGTTCTTCCATCTGTGCTTCATAAACAGGTTTTTCAACCTTATACAATACTCCAAATGGAATGGGATAATTTTCAAAATCAGAGAGCTGCGCAACTATCATTGCCAGTTCTTTTGATGTTTCATCATATACTATTACATCATTGATCGAATTATTCCCTTCGTTTATATTTATGATCTCCGGTCTGAAGCCGTTAAGCTTTATTCCTTTATCCTTCTTCGCACCAAATAACAAAGGTTTGCCGTTTTCAACCATTATGGAATGATCCGGCTTCGTGTCCTTTTCAGTATACAAAAAATGTGCGCCGTCATTATAGATATTGCAATTCTGGTACACTTCAATGAAAGCAGTACCGGTATGCTCCTTTCCTTTTGCAATGGTATCCTGCATATGTTTTGGGTCGCGGTCCATGGTTCTTGCAACAAAAGTGCCGCCTGAACCGAGTGCAAGCGTTAATGGATTGAAAGGTTCTTCAAGCGTCCCAAAAGGTGAAGATTTGGTTATCTTCCCGTGTTCAGAAGTAGGAGAATACTGCCCTTTTGTTAATCCGTAAATCTTATTATTAAACAACAGCATTACTATATCAAGATTCCTTCTTAAAGTATGAATAAAGTGATTGCCGCCTATACTTAACAGGTCGCCGTCACCGGAAGTTACCCAAACATCAAGGTCAGGCCTTGCCATCTTTAAACCGGATGCTATTGAAGCAGCTCTTCCATGTATTCCGTGGAATCCGTAAGTATCCATATAGTAGGGGAAACGGCTTGAGCATCCTATACCCGCAACAAACACGGTTTTTTCCTTTGGTACATTGAATGAAGGCATAATGCGCTGCACCTGAGCAAGGATAGAATAATCTCCGCATCCCGGGCACCATCTTACATCCTGGTCAGAAGAGTAATCTTTAGCCGTTAACTTAGGCTTAGCCGCACCATCTACTGTTCCGTTTGTAGGTGTTTTAGTTTCCATATTATTTTTCAGTTAACAATTCTATTACTTTTTTCTCAATTTCACTTGCTTTAAACGGCAAGCCCTGAACTTTATTTAATCCAATAACATCTTTAAGGTAATATGCCCTCAGGAGCATACTCAGCTGTCCGAGGTTCAATTCAGGAACAAGCACTTTCTTAAATTTATTTAATATATCACCAAGGTTCCTTGGCATTGGGTTAAGATATTTGAGGTGTACCCTTGAAACATTATAGCCTTTTGCAAGAAGTCTTTCACGGGCAGAGGTAATCGAGCCGTATGTGCTGCCCCAACCGATGATAAGAAGCTCACCCTCAGGATCTCCGTCAACTTCAGCAAGCGGGATATGATTTTCAATATTCTTAACCTTTTCAGCTCTTAAATTTACCATAAATTCATGATTCGCTGTATCATAACTTACATTACCTGTGATATGCTGCTTTTCAAGGCCGCCAATTCTGTGCTCCATGCCCGGTGTTCCCGGTTTTACCCAGGGTCGAGCAAGGAATTCATCTCTCATGTACGGGAAGTAACCTTCCTTTTCTGTCCTGAAATCGCCTTCGATGACCGGTAGTTCGCTCTCATGGGGAATTCTCCATGGCTCTGCGCCATTGGCTAAATAACCGTCCGAAAGGAAAATAACCGGTGTCATGAATTTGCAAGCAATACGGGCTGCTTCAAACATCATCATGAAGCAATCAGCCGGTGATGATGCTGCAACTACCGGTACAGGGCACTCGCCGTTCCTTCCAAGTATAGCCTGGAACAGATCAGCCTGTTCGGTCTTGGTTGGCAAACCTGTACTTGGCCCGCCTCTTTGAATATTTGCAATAACCAAAGGCAGCTCAACCATTACAGCCAAACCAATTGCTTCCTGTTTCAACGCCATTCCGGGTCCGCTTGTACTTGTAAACGCAAGCGATCCGCCGAAGGCTGCTCCGATAGATGCACAAACAGCGGCAATTTCGTCCTCTGCCTGGAATGTTTTTACCCCGAAGTTTTTAAAGCTCGAAAGATCATGAAGAATATCACTTGCGGGAGTGATAGGATATGAGCCCAGGAATAACGGCAAACCGCTTTGAAGCGATGCTGCCAGGATACCAAGAGCTGCTGCATGATTGCCGGTAATATTTCTGTAAATGCCTTTAGGTAAATGTGCAGGGGCAACTTTGTATCTTGTTGTAAATATCTCGGCTGTTTCACCGAAGTAAAAACCCGCTTTCAAAGCCTTGATATTCGCTTCTGCAATTACCGGATTCTTACTGAACTTGCTCTTAAGCCAGTCCATTGTAATTTCAAGAGGCCTGTCATAAAGCCAGTATGTGATTCCAAGTGCATAGAAATTCTTGCATCTGTTAGCATCTTTGGCCGTTAAGCCCAGATCTTTAACTGCATTGTTGGTTGCCCTTGTAACCGGAACTCTGATCAGTTTGTAACCGGCAAGTGATTCGTCATCCAGTGGGTTTGATTTGTATCCTGCAAGATTCAGGTTCTTTTCTATGAAAGCATCTTCATTTGCGATGATTGTTCCGTTCTTTTTAAGGTCTTTTAAATTAACCTTTAAAGCTGCAGGATTCATTACTACCAGAACATCAGGTTCATCCCCGGGGGAATATATATCCTGAGATGAAAACTGAATCTGAAATCCGCTAACTCCGAATAAAGTACCTGCAGGGGCTCTTATTTCTGCGGGATAGTCAGGGAAAGTGCTTAAATCGTTGCCAAAAAATGCTGATGTTTCTGTGAATCTTGATCCGACGATTTGCATCCCGTCGCCGGAATCACCCGCGAACCTTATGGTCGCGCTTTTTAAAACCTCTACGGTTTTTTCCATTTATTTTTTTAATGCTCCTTAAGAAAAATCAAGCCGTGCAAGAGCTTCTTTATAAGGAAGCTTAGGCTTCGTCTTTTATCACTGTAACGTTAATTTTTGCCATAACGTTTCCTGCAAGCTTAATATCCACTGTTCTTGAGCCAAGTTCCTTAATAGGCTCTTCAAGCAGTACATTTCTTTTATCAATAGTGAAGCCTTTGTGAATTAATGCTTCTGCAATTGTACCATTTGTAACTGAACCAAAAAGCTTTATGTCATCTGCGGCTTTTGCTTTTATCTCAAGCTCAACTCCGGCAAGCTCGCCTGCAAGTTTCTGAGCTTCTGCTATTTCTTTTTCAAGTTTCTTGGCCTGCTGTTTTTTAATCTCGTCCAGAACTTTCATATTGCTGCCCGTAGCTTTCATGGCAACTCCATTAGGGATGAGGTAATTCATAGCAAAGCCGTCCTTCACGTTAACAACTTCTCCGGTATTACCTAATTTATCGTGATCTTTTTTTAATATTATTTTCATTGAGTATTTAAAATATTTAGCAGCGCGAAACTAGTCATCATCTGCCTGTTCTTATTAATTTCTTCTTATGTATGTGCCTGGTCACCCAGTAAAGCAGTGTCTTCAGGTGATAGATGCTTTTCAAACGAGTCGTCCTCAAATGTAGTGGGTTCATCATGATGCTCTGCCTGTGCGCGCTTGTTAAGGAACTGTATCCTTCTGGCTTTTATCTCTACGATGGTTTTGCTTTCGCCTTTTTCGGTTTTAAAGGTCCTGGATTGAAGCTCTCCTTCAACTAAAACTGCATTTCCTTTTTTAAGCTTATCCCTGCATGATTCAGCAAGCTTGTTCCATGCAACAACTCCTACATAGCAAACATCTTCCTGCCACTCATCTTTGCTATCGCGGTATCTTCTGTTGCTTGCAACTGAAAAGTTTACAACGGGTGTCTTGTTAGTGGTTTGTCTGAATATTGGGTCCTTGGTCAGGTTCCCGGCAATAATAACCGAGTTTAATTCGGGCATCTTTAAATCAGCCATTGTTTCCTCCGATAATTTGCTGGATTGTTAATTGTTGACTAAACTTCTTTACTATGTTGTCTTGGCATCAGTTGCTTTATCTGCTTCGGCTGACTGCTGCTGCAATGCTGCTTCTCTTTCTTTTAAGATCTCCGCTTTTTTGATCAGGTAAACATTTCTCTCTGCAAGAGTCTTCTTATCGTAAGTAACAGTTAAGAACCTTAAAATGTCATCATCCAGGTGGTATGCTCTTTCGAGCTTGGATATAATTGAGGGATCTGCAGTGAACTCTATCGAGACATACGAGCCTGTAGGCTTCTTCTTAATAGGATATGCAAGTTTCCTTCTGCCCCATTTCTCTGTTTTCAGCACTTCTCCGCCGTTTTTGGTGAAAAAGTTTGAATATTTGTTTACAATAGAATCTACTCTATCGTCTTCATATATCGAATCAACTATAAAAGTGGTTTCGTAATACTTGTGTGTTTTTTCGGTCATTAAAATATTGTTAGAATTTAGCTACTAATATAGCTTTTTACCCAAAAATAATCAAGGCACGAAATATGTTGATTTGCATGATTTTTTGAAGAAATAAATGCTTTGAAATCAAGCTTTTTTGTGACATAAATCATTGTAAAACAGATGATAAATGATTTTTGCGGCTCATTTATGATATTAAGGGTTTTTAGGGCAAAAAAATTGATTTCATTTTCGAGTTTCATGTATTATATTTGCAGTGGCAGGAGATGAGTAGGTAAGGGTGCTCATCGTTCTTAGTAAGAGTCCTCCCGGACTTCCCAAAAGACCTGCCATTTTTTTATGCCCTAAACTGAATTAACTGACCCATGGCTTTTGTCATGGGTTTTGTGTTTTACTCCAAAAGAGAGACTACAAAAGTCTTAAAGACTTTTGTAGTCTAATATTACGATTAACCCCTAATGTAACTCCGATCGCCTGATCGGATTACGAAACTGTCATTTGATCACTTTGTGCCACGAATAAATCAACTGCCGGAATTTTTTTATGACTTCTGCTCATGAAAATAGCAATGCTCTACCTGTAACCATTTTCGTGGAACGAATTACAGTTTTGCTATTTATTACAATGACTTCAAAACTCTTTGAATTTCATGTAGTCCGATGTAACTCCTGTCGCCTGATCGGAGATGTTTTCTTTCTAACAATTTGACTTGCATATGCCTATACCATATATTATATTTAATTAATATGCATAATGCATATATAATGGAATTGAGGGAAATATTGTATGAGAAAAATATTGCGTTTGAGAATTATTGCGATTCAGGTGCGTAATCCGCATTCTCGCATCTCAAACGAAAAAAAACGTCGTGGCAAATGAGAATAATCGCAGATTACCTGCTGCAAAATGTGCTGATCTCAGCCCTTTTGCGCTGGACTGATTGAGAAAATCGCGCGTAATCATCAAAAACCTGTCCAGCGCATTAAAAAAAATCGCCCAAACTGCCGGATAGTTCAGCAGTTTGATTCTTGCTTTTGTCCCTCTCCCTTGGGGAGGGACAGTCCGGCGGCTGCCGGACAGGGTGGGGCATTTGATTTTGCCTTTGATAATCTCTGCGCCCGTAGCGTGTCCGCCTACTGGCGGATGGTGAAAGCTTTTGCTTTTAAGATAATATAACATGTCACCCCTAACGGGGTTCTGTAATTATGTGTTGTTAGTTTTACAAACATATCACCCCTACGGGGTTATATACTTTTTGACTTGGAGCTTTAGGGTCAGGCATCTGGTTTTGCTAAATTTTTTGCTTTCTGTTTTCTTTGCGACTTAGCGTCTTGGCGGTAAAGTGCTTTGCTTTTGCTTTTTTTTTGTGCCTTTGAGACTTGGTGGCGTTCTTACGTTTTACTTTTGCTATTGCTTTTGTTTTGTGTTCAGGGGCTAAAGCCCAGGTGTGGGGTTGCATTCGGTTCCCCGCCCTGCTTGTCCGCCTGCTGGCGGAAAGGGCGGGGCTAGCAAAGGTGCTGTGTTTTGCCATTAGCTCTCTGTGCTCTCTGTGGTTAACGCTTCTGTTTTTTTCACATTCTGGAAAGTTTCGAAACCAAATCGCAATCATAACATTCCAAGTCCAGAATGTAAAAAAATGCCTCTACAAACTGGAATTCCAGTGTGTAGTCTTTATGACCTGCTCTAACCCGTTTTTATCATTTCTTATATTCAAAATAATGGCGATTTTACAAATTCAACCAATTTCAGGATCAATAATTGCCCAGAAAAGTAATATCTAAAATAAGTAAAGAAGAACCAAAGAAAAAAACTGTCAAAGCAGCAAAGACTGTTGCACGAAAAAATGCCTATGCAGGGACAACATTTTCTAAGAACTCTAAGTCAAGCATGCATATTGACGACAGGATGATAACCGTTAAAGGCGCACGGGTAAACAATCTGAAAAATATTGATGTTGAAATTCCCCATAACAAACTTGTTGTCGTCACCGGTCTCAGCGGTTCAGGAAAAACCTCTTTGGTTTTCGATACGATTTATGCCGAAGGTCAAAGGCGCTATATCGAGAGCATGTCCTCTTACGCCAGGCAGTTCCTTGAAAGAATAAATAAGCCGGATGTGGATTCAATTACGGGACTCGCCCCTTCAATGGCTATTGAAGTAAAAACATCAACCCGCAACCCAAGGAGTACAGTCGGCACATCAACAGAGATCTACGATTACCTCAGGCTTCTTTATGCACGTGCCGGTAAAACAATCAGTCCTGTATCCGGTAAAGAAGTTAAACGCGATACAGTTGAGGACATTCTGAAATATATTGCAAAGCTGAAAGATAAAAGCAGGCTATTTATATTATTCCCTGTACATGTACATGAATCCAAAACGGTTAAGCAGGAAGTTGAAAACCTCATACAAAAAGGTTTTTTCAGAATCTATGATGGTAAAGAGATCTTAGATCTTAACCAGGGATATGACGTAAAAAAGCTTAAGCTAAGCGATATAAAAGTTGTGGTTGATAGAATGGTACTGCTGCAGGGCGATGAAGAACAAATTCAGCGCATTGCAGGCTCGCTTGAACAGGCTTATGCCGAAGGGGATGGCTATTTATATTTGATGGTTGAAAACCTCACCCCCCAGCCCCCTCTTCCCGCAAGCGGGACTGTAAGCCTAAAAGGAGAAGGGGAGCCAGTTCCCGCTGATAATATATTGATCCCGTTTAACCTGCATCTTGAAGCTGACGGAATCAGGTTTGAAGAACCTGAGCCTCTTATGTTTTCTTTCAATAATCCAATTGGCGCATGCCCGCGCTGCCAGGGATTTGGTGAAACAATTGATATTGATGAGGGGTTGATCATTCCCGATAGGAATAAATCAATTTTTCAGAATGCCATTCATCCCTTTTCAACTCCAAAGCACAGTAAACATTTAAGCGATCTGATCTTTGAAGGCAAGAAAAATGATGTTAGGGTACATGTGCCTTTCAAAGATCTTACCAAAGCAGAAGTTGAGAAGGTCTTTAAAGGAATGGGTGATTATATCGGAATTAATAAATTCTTCAGAATGGTTGAGCGCGAAGCGGCATATAAAATACACTACCGCGTTCTGCTGAGCCGTTACAGGGCATATACTAAATGCGCAGAGTGCGAAGGCTCAAGGCTAAGGAAAGAAGCGCTGTATGTTATATTTCAGGAGAAATCAATTAAAGATATTGTTAAGAGCAGTATCGAAGAACTTTTCTTTTTCTTCAGAGATATCAAGCTGCCAAAACATGATGAGGAAATTGCCGGAAGAATTCTTGAAGAAATTAAAAACAGGCTTACTTATCTGTATGAAGTGGGACTTGGCTATTTAACTCTTGACCGCCTTACAAGTACACTTTCAGGGGGTGAGAGCCAAAGGATAAATCTGGCAACATCTCTTGGTTCATCACTTGTTGGCTCAATTTATGTGCTGGATGAACCTAGCGTTGGACTTCATCCGCGTGATAATGACAGGCTGATAAGGATACTTAAATCACTCAGGGATATTGGCAATTCAGTAATAGTAGTTGAGCATGACTCTGATATGATCAATGCCAGCGATTACCTGATAGATATCGGGCCCAAAGCCGGAGAGTATGGCGGTGAAGTGATATTTGCAGGTGAACTAAAAAACATAAAGAAGGCAGCTGATTCACTTACGGGTAAATATTTAACGGGTAAGCTGAAGATCGATACTCCCAAAAGAAGGCGGGCTGTGAACGGGCATGTGATCTCTATCCGTGGTGCCTCGGAAAATAATCTCAAAGATCTTGATGTTGATATTCCGCTTGGAATTTTTGTATGCGTAACAGGCGTGAGCGGTTCGGGTAAATCAACTTTGATCAGCGATATACTTTTTGGTGCATTGAAGAAAAGGATTGAAGGTATTTACAATGAAAAGATAGGGCAATACAGGGAAATCAGGGGTAACCAGCATATTAATGCGATTGAACTGGTTGACCAGACGCCGATAGGGCGCTCGCCGCGCTCAAATCCGGTAACATACATGAAAATATTTGACCTGATACGAGATCTTTACGGATCACTGCCAACTTCTAAACTCAGGAGTTTTTCGGCAGGTAACTTTTCATTCAATGTTCCCGGCGGCAGATGTGAAACCTGTGAAGGCTCCGGTGTAATTAAGATCGCGATGCAGTTCATGGCCGATATTTACCTGGAGTGCGATGCATGCAAAGGGAAAAGATATAAGAACGAAATTCTTGAGGTTGAATATAAAGGGAAGAGCATAAGCGATGTGCTTCAGTTAAGCATCACTGAGGCTATTGTGTTCTTCAAAGATTACCCTAGAATTACTTCAAAACTGAAAATTCTCGATGATGTGGGGCTTGGATATTTGAGATTAGGTCAATCCGCAACGACGCTCTCGGGCGGAGAGGCGCAAAGGATAAAACTCGCGTTTCACTTATCTTTCCAAACTGCGGGCGAGAAGACCTTATTCATTTTTGATGAACCAACAACGGGATTGCATCTGTATGATATCTCCAAGCTGTTAAAATGTTTCAATGAGCTTATCTCAAAGGGGAATTCGATTGTTGTAGTTGAGCATAATCTCGAAGTGATAAAGTGCGCTGATTATATTATTGATATCGGTCCTGATAGTGGTAACAAAGGCGGAGAAGTGGTTGCCAAAGGTACTCCCGAAGAAGTTGCCAAAAGCAGCAAATCATTCACAGGAAAGTTTTTAGCGAAGGTAATGAAGTAGACTACAATAGATAAGAAATCATATCTTTTCTAACTCATCACTTAATATTTTCACTTCATTCCTTAAAAAGTTCAAATCTTCGTCAAGGAAATGTCTTGCCATCTGTCTTGCGCGCTTGACGGAGCTCATATTAACATCGCCGGTTATGAGATCTTCATCAAAGAACTTTGCGCATTTATCCACAACACCGAATGGGTCAACAATTTCAGAACCGCCCCAGAAATTCACACCGTCTTCATACCCAACACGGTTGCAGAAAACAAGATACAGCGATAGCAGCCTTGCATATGCCCTGTGATGCTCTGAATTTATTTCGTAGTTCTTTAATATTTTTGATTTTGAGTTAAGTGCAAGCCTTGTTGGTGATGATGCAATTGTAACTATCATTTTTGCACCTTTAAGAGCCTGCAAAAGCGCAAGTGACATATGCCAAAGGTCTTCGCAAACCAGTATGCCAAGTTTTCCAAATTTCGTTTCGTGTACATCAGCTTCTTTTCCTTTGGAAAAATATCTTATTTCTTCAAACATCCCGTAATCAGGCGGGTAAACCTTTTTGTGAGAGAATAGGAATTTTCCTCCCTCAAAGTAGAATGCCGAGTTGAATATTCCGAAATTTTCATCTTCTTCTATTCCCCCGCAAACTATGGAAATTTTTTTAGATCTATCCCGGATAGATTTCAAAAACGGGCTTGTGGCAGGATTTAATGCCAACTCCATATTCAGATCTTTTACCGAATATCCGGTTAAAGAGAGCTCAGGGAAAACCACCAGGTTTGCCTTTTTAGTGATGGCTTTATCAATATATTCAAGATGTATTCTGATATTTTTTTCGATATCTCCTAATACGGGTGATATCTGCGCAACTGATACTTTAAATTTCATACTTTCAATTTAATTGTCACTAATATAATTATCACCAAAATCAAAAATTTACCTGAAAATAGTTCTTACAAACCCGCTGATAATTAAGTTTATTTTAAGCCAAATAAGCAGCAGAGTATTTTTATGATATTTTTCGAAGTATTTATAACAGTCTTTATTCCAAATCTTAATCATTCTCACCCTATCTTTATGTACGCTGAGGCCATGTTCATGAACAACTGCAGCAGAAGTCAGAAGCCTAATCTTCTTTCCGCTGTCAATGATTTTTTTGCACATATCAACATCATTAAAGAACATTTCAAATCTTTCATCCATATTTCCGGTTTCTTCCAGCGCCTGCCTGCCGGTCATAAATGCGGCCGCCATTGGCTGAGAGACATCCGCATCTTTTGTATAATCGAAATATTTCATTTTCCATTTGCCAAACAGCTGAGATTTGGGGAATATGTAAGCAAGCAAAGTGAATTCACAGAACATTGTCCAATATGTCGGGAAACATCTGACTGATAACTGAACTGTACTATCCGGATTCAGCATTAATGGCGCACATGCTCCATAATCACTGTTCTCTTCCAGAAAGAGGAACATTATGGCCAAGCATCCTTCTTTCAACATTGTATCGGGGTTTAGCAGCAGAATATATTTCCCTTTGGAGTATTTGATACCTTGATTAACGGCTTTTGTGTAACCCAGATTTTCCGGATTTCTATAGGTCTGAATTCTGGAATAGCTAATTTTATTTATAATTGAAAAGGAATTATCTGCAGAATTGTTATCTATGATTATCAGCTCAATATTCAGGTTTGGTGAATTGTTTATAAGGGAATCTACGCAAGCTGCAATTTCGTTTTCACTGTTCCACGTAATTATTATGACGGATATATCGATCATCTTCACAGCTAACTTACAAGTATGTTTTTATAAATACAATGAAATCAGTTAGCTGAATTAAATCTGTGAAACGGAAGTAATGACATCAAATATTGTACTTGTTCTTTATGAATTGAAACCAGTTTGTCTGGAATTTCATATTGGTCATTCCGAGAGTTTGCTGTAAATTTCCATTGCTGAGAATCAAGTCCTTAAGGTGCTACCAGTGCTAATTAAGCACAATATATTCGGCATGTAAATAGACTGTTTCATCACACAAATGTGTTTTGAATTTTGATTATATAATTAATAACTAATAGAGAGCGATACATGTTGTTTGACTTGGTTCAATTTATGAAAAATGGCATAAAATTCATATGTCATTGTAAGTATTATCATTATTAAATAATTTGCATAAAACATTAAATTCACGATAAATACATGGCTAAAACAGTAAAGAAAAAAATGTATTCCGGTAAGCCGCCTAAAAGCTATAAATTCGAGCATATCATTTACAAAAAAGATGGCTACAAAGCTATTATAACTATCAACCGCGAGAAAGTTTTCAATTGCCTGAATCTCAGGACCATAAATGAGCTGACCGTCGCATTTAAGGATGCAGGCTGGGATGATAATATAGCAGTGATCATTCTAACCGGAGCAGGGAAGAAAGCATTTTCAACTGGAGCCGACCTGAACGAACAGCAAGATCACTTCCTGGGAAATCCGAAAGATTATTACAAATGGATGTATGAATTCATACAATTGCATGAAGTTATGCGAAATATTGGCAAACCTTCTATAGCAAGGCTGAACGGAATTGTTGTCGGTGGTGGAAACGAACTGAATATAAGCTGTGACCTCGCAATTGCTGCGGATCATGTTTATATCAAGCAGGTTGGCGCTGCAAGAGGCAGCGTTGCAGCAGCAGGCGCTACACAGTTCCTGCCAATAATGGTGGGTGATAGGCGTGCAAGAGAGATACTGTTCCTCTGCGAAGAAATTCCGGCTAAAAAGGCACTTGAATGGGGACTGGTGAATGAAGTTGTGCCTTATGCAAAACTGGATGAAGCCGTTAATATTATGTCTGAGAAACTTTACAATAAGCTCCCTGAATGTCTTAGGTATACCAAACAGCAGCTCAATTTCTGGAGGGATCTTTCCTGGCATACTACTATTGGGCATGCAAGAGAGTGGCTGTCCATTCATAACCTTTCACCCGAAGTAAAAGAGGGAATCAGCGCATTTAACCAGAAGCGCGGAGTGAATTATAAAAAGGTCAGAAAAGTTAAGAATCAGATATAGTAAGTCCGGATCATAACATTTCGTTGATCTGATTTCCAAAAAAATAAATTACGTCAGGCAATTGGAAATAACATTAATACTTTCGGTTTTAGGTTTAATTGTTACGGCCGCTTTTCCGCTTTTAGGTTATTATAAAAAGAGGAGGCAGCTTTACAATTATTATTCTATGATCTGGAAAAAAAACACAGAGATCTCAGCACTTGAGATACTTGGTGTTCGTCCTTGTGAAGAATATTATATGCAGCGGGAAGTTGACAAATTACTTACCAGGAGATTAATGCAGAATAAGAATACCCTCATAATTGGCCAGCCGCTCAGCGGAAAGACGAGGGCGGTATTTAATGCTATAAAGCATATCGATAGAAAACTCCATGTTCTTATGCCGAGGTGTGTGCCGATGCCTGTGTTTGAATTGCCAAAGGATTATTTCTTCAAAAAAGGAAAAATCATTTTTATTGACGATTTGCAGCATTATATTGAAAAACAGGAAAATTATCACTTGTTATTCAAGAAAGCTCAGCAAAAGAACATTCCTATTATAGCTGCTTGCCACTCCGGAAAGGATTTCAGAAAAGTTAAAAATAAACTTACTGAACAGAATCTGATTGTTGATATGTTTTTTGGTGACGGGGTGTTAGAAATGGAAAAGCTGAGTGCCGAAGACGGCAGGAAGGTAGCCGAAAAGCTTGGGATGCTGTGGGATAGCGTTAAGTTTAATGGAACAATTGGTTCGATCTTTATGCGGTTGAGCCAGATGGAAACACGGTTTGATACATGCGATAACGTTGAAAAAACCATTCTTCGTGTAATGAGGAATTTATACCTTTGCGGGATATACGAAGATAATAATATCATCCGGATAGCTTGGATTAAAAGAGCTTCACTCACGCAAGAATTGGAGGCTAAGGAATTTGAATGGTCGGGGTGGATGAAAGTTCTGGAAGAGAAGGAATTCTTAAAAGTCATTGCCGGTGGAAAGATCTGGGCTGAAGATGCCTACCTTCAGCATGTTATTAAACCCGAAGCAGAGTATTCCAGGCTTGATCTTTTTACCAGTGCTATAGATATCTTTTATGATGATCCCGAAGTTCTTCAGATGATAGGTGACAGAATGTATGAAATTGCTCTGGATGATGCACAGGTTAAGGACTACTTAGACTCTTCGATAAAGGCTTTTGAAAGAATACTTGAGCTCATTAAAGATACAAAAGAAATTTCAAGGCTGATAAAAGTTAAACAGTCTCTTGGCAAAGCTTATAGCAGCCTTTCTTATATACAAGATACAGTCGGGAACTCTGAGATCGCAGTCGGTCATTTTAACGAATTGCTTGCATTGGTAAGCCGTGAAGCAAATCCTTATGAATATGCCAGGATAAAAATGAGAATCGGAAATGCATACAGGGTATTCACATTTATCGAAAACATAGAAGAGAGCTGCCAGAGATCAATTAATGCATATAATGAAGCATTGGAAATATTTACAATAGAAGATAATCCGCTTGATCTTGCGTTAACACTTAATAATCTTGGCAGCGCATATCAGCTTTTGGCCGAATCTAAAGACCATGTTGCAAATTACAGGAAATCGCTAGATGCTTTCCATGAGGCCAAGAGAGTAAGAGACTTGACCGGTTACCCGGAAGACAAGGGATTTACTTTATATAACTCTGCAAATACATATACTTACCTGTCTTCTTATGAGAACACTGAGATGAATCTTTGCAGAGCAATTGAGCTTTACGGAGAGTATCTAAAAAGCAGTCCAACTAGTAATCCTACAGGACGTTACGGCGGAATCATGAATAATATCGGTTATGCCTATGCACAACTGGCTCTTGTCAAGGAACCCATAAAAAATAATCGAAAAGCCATTGAGTATCTTGATAAAGCGCTTGAGGTAAGAACCATGAGCCAAATGCCGTTTGAGCGCTCTGAAACTCTGTACAATCTTGGTGAAGTTTATCTTCAGTTAAGCGAAATCGAAGACGGACTGGTAAATCTCAAAAAGGCGAAGCAATATCTGGAAGAAGCTTTGGGTGTGAAAGATATTCAGAATCTATATAAAATTTATTCAGGTGTGAAATATACTCTTGGCAATGTCCTGATCAGACTTTCAGAAGAAGGAGATAACTCACCTGATAATTTTGAAAATGGAATGAAACTGCTTATTGAAGCCTCTGAAATTACAAAGGATCTATTACCAAAAGAACATGACCTGATAATGAAGTCAATAGAAAAAGCAAAGAATATCTCACAATCGGCTGAGAACTTTCGATCACAAAATAATTGAATTTAGAAATCCTGAATTAAATTGGACCCGACTTTATTATTTACGGTTCTGGGAATAATCGTTACGGCAATAGTGCCGTTTATTGGTTATATCTATAAGACAAGAAAGGATCTTAGGAATTTCTATTCTGTTATCTGGAAAAAGTCTAATAAACTTAAAGCAAAAGAATTGCTGGGAGAGAGGCCTTGTGAAGATTATTATTACGAAAGAAATGTTGATAGCTTTATCACAAGAGCTTTTGAGCGCAGAAGAAATGCGCTGATTGTCGGTCCGCCGCTGAGCGGCAAGACCCGCGCTATTTACCACTCGCTAAAGAATTACAAAACAAAGTTCAAAGTTCTTATTCCAAGAAGCGTTTCTATGCCAGCATTCCAATTTCCACCTGATTATTGTCTAGGTAAGAACCGGCTTATCTTTATAGACGATCTGCAGTATTATATCGAAAGGCAGGATAGCTACCACCTGTTTTTCAGAGAAGCCAAAGAGCGAAACATCCCCATAATTGCAGCTTGTCATTCCGGGAGGGAGTTCAAAAAGGTCAAGAATAAGATGACTGAGCAGAACATGGATATAGATATTATCTTCGGTGACGATATAATGGAAATGGAAAAGATCTCGGCTGAAGAAGGGAGAAAAGTTGCCGAAAAACTTGGCATGAAGTGGGATAACGTGAAGTTCAACGGAACAATAGGCTCCATTTTTATGCGGCTTAGCGAAATGGAAAGAAGATTTGACAATTGTGACACAATTGAAAAGACTATACTAAGATCTTTAAGAATATTGTACAAATGCGGAATTTATCATGATAACAGCCTGTTCAATATCGAATGGATAAAAAAAACTGCAGGAGTGTTTGAGCTTGAAGGAAAGGATTTTGAATGGACAGGCTGGTTCAAAGCGCTTGAAGACAAGGAATTTATCAAACTTTCAAGAAAGAACAGGATTTGGGCAGAAGACGCATACCTGGAATTTGTAGTAAAACCGGAGGCTGAAATTTCTCAGCTGGATATGTTTGAAATCATCCATGATGTTTTCAATGATGACGCCGAAGTTCTGCAAATGGCAGGTGAAAGAGCTTATGATGCAGGGGCAATAGATAGCCAGATTGGCGACTATATGAAATATGTGATCATTGTATTTGACAAGATCCTTGGATTGATAGACAAAGAAAAAAACGGGCCTGAATATTTCAAGGCACAAAACTACCTTGGGCAGGCATATTGGAGCCTTTCCAAAGTGAAAGATACACTTGTAAATTGCAGTAAGTCAATCAGTTATTACAACGAGATATTGGAAACCATTACATTAAGTTCCAACCCGTTTGAGTACGCGAAGATCAAAAACAGAATTGGCAATACATTCACGGCATTTGCTGAGGTTGAAGATAGGGAAAAGAACTGCACAACTGCAATTGAATCATATTACGAAGCATTAAAAGTATTTACAATTGACCAGTACCCGCAGGACTATGCAAGGGCTTTTAATAATCTTGGAGGGGCATACATAATTCTCTCAGAAGTTAAAGACCCGGTTAAAAACTATAAACTGGCCATTGATGCATTTTATGAATCACTCAAGGTGCGAACAATGAAAGACTACCCCATAGTGTATGCATTGACTAAGAATAATATCGCAAATTCTTATGCAAAACTCTCTGAATATGAAGAGACTGAGAAAAACCTTAATCTGGCCATTGAAACTTATGAAGATGTATTGACAATCCATACAAAGGAAAAATCGCCTCTTCAATACGGGCTTACAATGAATAATATAGGAAATGCATTTTCATTGCTTGCCTTCATTAAAGATAAAAAGGGCAATTGCATAAAGGCAATCAGATCTTTTGAAAAAGCGCTAGAGATAAGAACGTTAGAACAAATGCCGGTACAATACGCAAATACAATGTTCAATATGGCTGATGCATATCTTGTTCAGAATGAAGAAGACAGAACGCCTGAGACGCTGGATAAGGCGATAACAGCCTTTGAGGAATCACTGAAAGTCAGGACAAAGGAAGATTATCCAATACAACATGCCGAGGCTATTTTCGGGCTTGGAAGGGCATACATCAGGCTTGCGGAATTTGAAGACAAATCCGAAAATTACAATAATGCAATCAGGGCTTTTGATGAGGCTTTGGCAGTGTTTGCCGAAGAAAAATACCCGCGATATTATGAGATGATACAGGAAGAGATAAGCAAAGCTAAGAAAATTTTCTTTCTTTAGCTAAAATATCCTTAATCTGTTGACAAGGAATTTGTGGATAACAGTCATTATTCAGCATGATAACAATCATTCTATAATATTGCTGTATAAGCTATATTTGTTTGCAGGCATAGTCCTCCCGGGGCATCCTGCAATAAACGGGAAGGAGTTATCCGTAATGGAATACAACAAATATGTTGATCTAAGCAAAGCATACCTTTTCAGCCAACTGCAGAGAAATAAAGATACAAAGAAAACAGATTCAACCACCGAGACAATTCATCCATTTATTACAATTTCACGTGAGGCAGGAACCGGAGAATCTTCATTAACGGCGAGGCTTGTTGATTACCTGAGTTTTTGCGAAAGAGTTACAGACTGCCCCTGGGCATTATTTGATAAAAACCTTATTGAAAAAGTTAATGAAGACTACAAATTAAGAGGAATTAACAGCCTTCTTCCGGAAGAAAAATTCTCAGATATCCAGGGGATGTTTGAAGAATTGTTCGGTCTCCATCCTACTAAACGTGAAATGGTATACAAT
>JAIOIK010000026.1 GCA_019912545.1 Ignavibacteria bacterium
CACAAATAGTAAGAATGAAATATATACTAAAAACATTTGTTAAGTCTACGTTTCAAGAAACGCTCATTAGGCTTAAGCGAGAATTGAGTATAGAGGATTTCATAATATTAGAAGAGTTGAGTTTAAGTGATATTTTAAATAAAAAAATGGAAGTAGGCATTAATTATAAAATTCTTGTTATATATCACCCATTTATATTGTACGATGGTATCCTGACAGATAAAGAAGCCGGTGTTTTGATACCATTTAGTTTAGTTATCCGTGAGCTAAAAAACAGCAGCATTCTCATTTGCGTTATGAACTATTCAATTGCTATGAAATTATTTAGTGAGTATGGCTTTTTAAAACCAGCTTCTGCAACAACAAGTAAATTGAAGAAGATTCTCGCTAAAATGTAAACATTGCAAATAATTTTTTAAAACTAAGTATCCGTCAAATGAAATTAATTAAAGCATTTGTAAAATCTTTTAAAGTGCTCGACATTTTAGATAAACTTAAAGAAGAAGGGGTAGAGTATGTTTGTGTCGTTGATGAGGTAGGTGCCTTGAAGTTCCTGGATGACTTGCATAGTAATTTCTCTTCTGAGCTAGGTGAAAAAGTATCTAAGATAGCAGTTATAAGCGTTATTTGCGAAAACGATAAAGCAGATAAATTCATAAACATGATTAAATCTCATGCACATACCGGAAATTCCGGAGATGGAATCATTATTCTGGAAAATATTGAAACATATCTTTTAATTTAATACTGAAGTCCATGAAGAAATACAGAATCTTTTTTATTATTATAGTGTTGATACTATCAGTTTTCTTATTTATAGAATTAAACCGAAGCACAAAACTTCCAGATCACATTCATAGTATAGATGACAAATCTGTTGACCAACGGACTGATGAAGAAAATATTACTGTATTAGAAAGAACATTACAGAAAGAGCCAAACAATGTTAATGTTATGATTCAATTAGCTGATCTTTATATGAAAACAGATCAAAAACGTGATGCTAAAAAAATGATAGAAAACATATTAGAGATTGATCCTTCAAACAAAGAAGGATTGATTAGACTTGAACGAATAAAGTAAATTTCTATAATTTATATTTGATTAATAATGCATTATTTAATATCACAATTTACAAAAACCTCATTTGACGATACGATTACCAAACTTGGCGTCGAACTGAGGAAGGAAGGTTTCCGTCTTTTAACTGAACTAAATATAAGCGAAACAATCAGGAAAGAATTAAACATAGAATTTGGTAATTACAGAATTATCGGTGCCTGCCACCCGTCAATTACTTACAGGGCATTACTTGCAGATAAAGATGTAGGTGTAATGTTTCCCTTCAATTTTGTTGTACGTGAACTAAAAAACGGCCAGATTCGAGTCTCTGCTGTTAATCCAGTAACTGCTATGAAGTCAACAAGAAACTACAAATTAATTGAAATTGCTAACGAAATTTCTTTTACATTTAAGACAATTCTTGAAAGATTATGATAACATTCCTTTTGTAGATTTGAGAGTTTCTTTATTTATAACTGTAAACATTTTAAGTCTTTTAAAATATGATAAACATTAACATAAAAATTCTTTTGTGTGTTTATTTTTTGTCTGCATCCTTTTGTTATTCGCAAAAACAGAATACAATTGATGAAGCCATTAAGCAAGCAATTGAAAATAATCAACAGATACAATCTGCAAAGTATAATGTTGAGAAGGAAAATGCTCTTAAGCTAAAGGCGGTTAATATTCCAAAGCCTGAGTTATTTATTGAGTTTGAAGGAATTAAGGGCGGTATAAATAACTTTGAATCCAGAAAAATAGGAATCCTACAGGCATTTGAATTTCCATCATCTTACTTTTTACGCTCTGATGTTCAGAATTCCCAGGTTTTGGTTTCAAAGGCTGAACTTAGTAAAATAGTTAATGACCTAAAGTTTAATGTAAAGCAAAATTATTACAGCTTAAAGCTGCAAATTAATCTGCTGGAAGCCGCAAAGGAAAATCTCAAAGTTTATGAGGATTTGCTTTTTGTTGCCGAAAGGAAATATATGGTTGGTTCAACCTCTAATCTTGAAGTACTTGGAGCTAAGGTAAATAAAATTAAGTTTGAAAATGAAATTAAAAATATTGAATCTCAAATCAGAATATATCAATCAGAATTAAAGAAACTTATGAATGTCGATTATATAATTCTCCCCGATAACAGCTTTAAATATGTAGAGATAATATCAGCAAAAGAAAACTTATTGGCGTTAGCTTTGAGAAATAACCCTGAGCTATCTATAAAAAGATTTCAAAAAGAGAAATTTTCAAATAAAATATCACTTTCGAAGTCTGAACTTCTGCCTGATTTATCCTTCAGGTACTATAAACAAAAAATTGGAAGTGATGGAGACTATTGGGGTTTTGAAATAGGTATTGGAATACCATTCTGGTTTTGGTGGGAGCAGTCGGGCAGTATTAAAGAGGCAAATTTCGAATATAAAATCGCATCAAGTGATGAGAGCACTATAAGAAAAAATATTGAGTCTCAGCTTAATCAGGCATATGAAGAATACCAGAACAGCATAAGGCAGCTTGATTTTTTTACTGGTGAAGCTTTAACGGAAGGCAATGAAATTTTAAGGCAGGCAAAAATAAGCTATGAAGAAGGCTCTATTGATTATGTTGAATATCTAATGGCTTTAACCATAGCATATGATATCAAAATTCAGTACTTAAATTCAATTTATAATAACAATAAATCTATAATAGAGTTAGAAAATATAACTGCAGGAGAAATAAGATGAAGATAATAGAGATCAATAAAACAGAAACTGTAATGCGAAACCTGAGCATCTTATTTATGTTCATATGTGTTCTTTGTTTGTTTCTTTTGAATGGCTGCGGTAAAACTGATAAGGAAATTGAAGAAAAAGAGCACTCTAAGGAGGAAGCACCTCAAGATGAACATTCAAGTGAGGTAGCCTTAACAGATGAGCAGATAAAAGTAATGGCAATTGCAACTGAAAAGCTTGATTTGCAAAACATTTCCGGTTACATAAAGGTAAATGGAGAAGTTGCAGTCAACCCGGATCAGGAATCCAAAGTTGGCAGTATTATACCCGGTAGGATCAGGAAAATATATGTTAAAGAAGGTTCCTTTGTGAGGGCTGGCCAGACTCTTGCCGTAATTGAAAATCCACAGCTGATTGATATGCAGGTAGAATATATTAATGCAAAAAATGAATATGAATATTCAAAAAAAGAATATGAAAGACAATTAAAGCTCAGCAGTGATAATATTGGCTCTAAAAAAACATTAAATGAA
>JAIOIK010000027.1 GCA_019912545.1 Ignavibacteria bacterium
ATAAAATATTTCCTGTAATAATAAGTTGAATCTTTCTTCTTAACCTTATCAAGTTCATTCTCAATTTCATTCAAGTACATTCGGAAACTTTTCTGCAAATTCTTCCCCTGGAAGATCTCCAGCAGCCTTATCTTTCTCTCCATTTCGTTCTTTGCATATTCCTCATGCAGTAAATACTCCTCAACCAGCTTAACAAACGATGCAATTACCATTCTGAAATTAGCATCCGAAAACCTTTCCGTCCCGAAAACCGCCTTAGCAATATTTGCTTTTGATAAATTTTCATCTTCTTCCCCATTCGCCTTTAGATGCTCCCAAAGTTTAATTACCCGTGAATTTTTATTGAAGTATGGCGAGTAAACCATCTCTTCAAATCTTTTTCGATCTCCTGCATTCAGTAAATAGAATATTTCAAAAAATCTGGTTCTAAGCACTTTAAAAAAATATTAATTTTTGGCCAATATTGGATTTGCAAATATACCTAAATTATGTTGAAAATATGTGTCAATTCACTAATATGAGGAAAATTAGATTTGCAAATATTAAATTTTTCAATTTGATTGGCACCTCTGGCAGACTAAGTTTGTAACGATTCGATTTTCTCCTGCCGGCAGTGAGGAAATTTTTCAAGGCGGTCCTGTAAAAATGCAGACCGTTAAAAAATTTCTAAAAAAAATCTTAATAGGAGAAAACAAAATGAAACGCTTAAAATTTAAATCTGTATTATTTGTATTGGGCTTTGCTGTACTCACCGGTTTTATTGCTGCAGGGGCAACAGCCGGCAGCCCCGTTCCTCTGGATAGGAACTATTCCGTTGTTTATGATACGGGAGATGGTGATGACGATGATACAACCGATGGCGGAATAAGATACCCGGGACCAGGGCATTAATAACGCTTGAATCACTTTCATAATAAAAAAGCGGGGCTGATAACCCCGCTTCTTATTTTTTGAAAAGTTCTTCAATTCTTTCCAGCAGCCAGTTTCGCGCATACACGGGGACTTTATCTTCGTTCAACTCTTCTCTTAATCCCGCAAGGTCAAACTCCTCAGCCCCGGCCTCTTTGAATTTCAATAACTTCTTAACATAATAAATAAACCTCTTCGTATTATCCGAATGGATCTTTGTAAGCTCAGTAGAATTGCGAAGGTATTTGTTTAACGAATCAATGACCATATCTGCCTCACTGAAACTATCTTCATCATAATGAATGCAAACCAGAAGCATTTTTGAATCCAGGTAGTGAAAATAATCCCGGTGATCCACTTTGTTTATAAAACTCTTTGCTTTTGCCCGCTCCCCTTTAAAGTCATAAAGCTTGGCAAACTCAAGATTTGTAATATTTGCTCTGTTTTCATCGGCAATGAAAGGTGAATATTTTTTTATAAAATACTCTGCCCATTCAAGTTCTTTCAGATGAAATGCAGTATCTGCGATCTGTTTAAAAGTATAAGTGTGTATTTGCATTACCGATAGATCAAGCAGAAGATCTTTTTCATCCAGCAGTTTATAAAGCCCCAGCAGTGGTATTCTTAACGAATGCTCTCCGCGGCTGATGCGGATAGTATGATAATTGTAAAGATCGCTGTAATAATCAGCTTGCTGCTGTTTCGAAAGCACCCCTTTTTTAGATTCCAGATACCCGCTGTATTCCAGTATCAAATCCTGGCTGCCTGAAGATAAAATTTGCAGCATAAGGTATTTTAAATAAATATCGGGATATTTTTGTTTGATGTTTTCTGCATGCCGGCTGATAAATGTTTCAATTTCCGGCTTCATATCCCTGCGGTAAGAAGATTCTTTGTTCAGCAGTTCTTTTGAGTACATCAATTGATAAAGCAGAAGCTTCCGGCTGATATAATATACATCAAGCATATCGGAGCTGTTTTGCAATGCTTCGGAAAATTTGTGAAATTCACTGACCGGTTCGGATAAATACTCCTGTTCCAGCAGGTCATGAATATTTCTGTATGTCTCCAGGCGGGGTTCTTTGGTTAGGAGTTCCTTTTTTTCTTCTTTGATCTTTCTTACTGCATGGTCTTTTAAATTCTTTTCGCGCAGACTTATTATGAGCGCCATTGAGCGCGCCGCTTCGTCGTTTTCAAACCACGTAAATTCAAGAAAATCCTCAACCGCTTTATTGAAATCCGAGAACAGCCGCCTGATATTCGTATCGCTGCTGGAGCCCTTGAGCACTTTTGCGGCAATTTCGTTTCGGGTAATGTTTTCAGTCTTAAACTCTTTGTGTTTTTCGTTTACATGTTCATAAAGCAAAACAATTCTTTCGGGAAGCTTAAAAAAGGGGGAGTGGATATAATCACCGAAACGCTTCCACTGACTTTCATCCAAATGAGAAATTATGTCCTTTATTTCAAGTTTCTTCATTCACATTAATATGGTTTATATGTAAAAATACTTATTATTTTCGGTATTTTCATGATAGATCGATTCACATAAAAAAGCAAAAACTTTTTGTGATTTGTGTTATTACTTTACTATGATATTGCGTACTGTACAAAAGAAACTCTTAATGATTTATATGAACGGGTGGATTCAATTACTTAACTGATTTCGAGAGCATGGATATTTCAATATGTTTCCATTAGAACGGACCCGCGGGATAGCACATTAATCTTTGTCAATAAATGCATTGATTTCAGAGCTTTCTGTTACGTATATTTACTCAACCCAATAATCCACACTTGAAGGAGGAATCATGACTAAATACTTTCTGAGTTTTGTACTGGCGCTGAACTTCATCTTAAACGTAAGTATTATAACAGCAGGACCCTTAATGGAACTGATAAATTCCCAGAAAACAGTTTATAGCTTTACTGAAATTTCTCTTTTTAATTTTAAATCTTCAAACACTTCATCAGGGAGCCTTGCAGGTTACACATCAAAAGGGACAATATTACAGCTGAACCGGTCTGCTCTGGCCGAAATATTATCTTCCAAACCCGGCAATATTACATTTAATATCCCAACCGGCAGCAGCAGCAGCATGGTGCTTGAGCTGACACGTTCACAGGTCCTCGCAGATGATTTTACTTCATCAGCAATTTCCGAAGGCGGGATAGTTACAAAAGTTAATTACACGCCCGGTTTGTATTACAGGGGTATCATCAAAAATGACGGTTCATCGTGGGCAGCTCTTAGCATCTTTCCTGAATTCGTAATGGCGGTAATTGCCTCCGGTGACGGTAACTTCAATCTCGGGCCGCTAAAAGGGGAAAGCTCTCTTTATTCCGGCTCATATGTTTTCTTTAATGATAAAGACTTGCTTATAAAAAATAACTTTAAGTGCTTGACACAAGACACCCCCTTTAACCCGGACAGTTTTAAGAGCGCAGAAAATTTTCACCTGAGCAAGAGCTCTGCACAATACCCGATAAAAAAATATATAGAGTGCGATTATAAGATGTACCAGGATTTAGGAGCAAGCATTGTAAATGTTAATAATTTCGTTTCTGCATTATATAATTCAGTTATTGCCTTCTACCAGGCTGATCAAATTGGAACCCTGCTTCAGGCTACGGTTATATGGTATAACAACGATATCTACCAGAACACCAATGATATTTATAAAATACTCACGAAATTTGGCGGGAGATTGAAAGATAACTTTGATGGCCACCTTGCACATCTGCTCAGCACAAGAACTAATACCGGCGGCGGAATAGCGTGGATTGATGTAATTTGCGCGCGATACAGTTCCTCTGATTCTTCAGGAAGATATGCGGTGAGTATTATAGATACGGCGTTGAGGACGTACCCGGTTTACTCGTGGGCCGTTAATAATATTGCTCATGAAATGGGGCATAATGCCGGCTCGAGGCACACACACAGCTGCTTATGGCCGGGCGGACCAATTGATACATGCTACACGGTAGAAGGCTCATGTTACAACGGGCCGCCCATAACAAGGCTTGGCACTGTTATGAGCTATTGCCATGTAAACGGAGGCATAAACCTCGCTTATGGATTTGGCACATTGCCGGGTAACCTTGTAAGATCTCGTTATAACGCTGCTTCGTGTTTAATTGGCATTCAGCAGATCGGATCAACTGTTCCAGCTGAATTTCTGCTTCACCAGAATTACCCGAATCCGTTCAACCCGGTTACCAATATTCAGTTTGAGGTTCCTGAAAAAACCGCTGTTAGACTTTCCATCTATGATACCCGCGGCAGCTTGGTTGAAGTGCTGATCGATAATAATGAACTGCAGGCAGGAATATATAATTTCGATTGGAATGCCGCAGACTATCCCAGCGGAGCTTATTTTTATAAACTACAAGCAGGGAGTTATACACTATCAAAGAAAATGGTTCTTGTAAAGTAACGGCGCAACTATTTTCTCGTTCAAAATTTAGCAAATATAAAAAACCAGTTATTTTACAGGCCCACGGATTTATCCGTGGGTTTTGTAATATTTATCATATACAAAACCTTTTATCGGTTTGTAAATTATTATAGAGTTCAGATTTATTTCAAGTTAATGCCCATACTTCAAAAAGATCCCTGCCGGTTTCAAAACAAACAGAGATATTTTTCCATAGTAAAACACTATTAATCCGATTCAAATAATTGCTAATTGTTTCTGCCCTTCGTAATTTTGTAAAACGAATGATTAATAACTCAGGAGGCATCATGAGACTTACAAAATTAATTTCACTGTTTGTTTTGATCTTTTTTCTTGTAACAAGCTGTTCAACAATAGATAAGCTTAAGGAAAAAATAAGTTCAGATAAAAATGGTGATACTAAAGAAGACACTAAAAAAGAAGAAACAAAGGAAGTTACATCAACCGATGACCTTGCATTCTACAATAAATATATAGATGTATCAAATAAGATACAGGAAGCCGGGGAGAAAGTTCAGAAAGATTACTATAACGATATCCCGGATCCGAAATCAATTTCTAAAAGCAGCTTTATTATGGCGGTATCAATGGGACTCTCTGTGGATAATCTTGAACGGGTAACCAAAGAATATAGACGCTCGTACTTCGATGGAGGAGAACTCTCTAAGCTTAATGCCGGCAGCGAAATGAAAAATGAAATTGAGGGAAACCTCAAAACCCTCCTTACGGAAATGGAAACTTACCATAAAGTAGCTGCAAAAGTAGCAAACTATTACAAAAAAGGCGAATATAAAACCGATCTATCCAGCGCTGAGCCCTATGATGCGGAGATAAAATCAGCTTACGATAAATATAAATCTGCTTTCGATAGTTTTTCGGCTTCAATTAAAAAGTATAAACCCAAGCGCAATATACGCGACCCGAATTCAATCTCAAATCCAGATGAGCGCTCGGTGGCAATACTTATGAACGCCTACGAGAACACTCTTGATAAAGCCGAGGAATTCTACGAAGCGTTTAACAGTGTTGAGTACAAGGGGGATCTTTCTAAAGCAAAAGGGAAGTTCAATGAGTTCGAATTGTCATTCAAAGAAGATAAGAACACCGTTCTAAGCGGAGAGTTTTCGGAAAAGACGAAGTACATGAAGTACAGCTACGAGGATTATTTCGTGAAGATGACTAGTATGTTCCTTGATGCCGGGAACAAATTCTTTGATACCGCCCCCGATGCAAAGGATGTGAATTCATTCAACCGCGCGTATGATGATGTTGTTAATAATTACAACTATATGATAACTGCCTATAACAGTAACATCAATATTGTAAATACTTTCAGGGTTTATTGATAATCACATCCTGAGGTAAGCAAAAAAGAGATTGAAACGCTATAAGATCATGCGGCAGAATTCAAAGAATGCGTAAAAGATTATGTCGGGCTGAGCACCTTGTCCGCCAACTGGCGGAGAGTCGAAGCCCGGTTATCATAATTACTCATTACGCCTATAATTCTGCTCTTAAAATCTTCGCTTTGCCAGCGGTTGAGTTTTTCGGTAAGCTCTGCATACATACTTTGCCTGGAATCCCGCAGGTTAACTACAATTTCACGCAGCATTTTTGTGGAAATACGGCCTGCCGACTCCGCAATAGATGCATTGAACTGCCTCATCTCCCCAATGTGCATATTTACCTCAGGCATCATCACATCGGCATCGTGAATCTCGCCCATTAGTTCCAGCACTTCCTTTACTTCCTCAAGGCAATTCTTAAATTCATCACCAAAGCAGTATTCACCAAGCTCCATTGCATACCTTAGCGGTTTACCCGCTTTGCGCATTTCGTGCAGCAGGTTTTTCCGTGCAGGATAAGCAATAACTCCTGCTTTATGTGCAAAAAAATCATCGAACATCTCAGGCAAAACATGCCTCAGGTTTTCTTTTAATGATTCTTTCTTCTTAACGTGGTATATTTTCTTCAAATAAACTCAGTGGATTTTATTTCCCAAAATCGTTATGTCAGGTCCTCCCCAAAGGGGCACTTTGTGCAGACCTGATATGCGTCAGATTTAAGAATCTGACGCGACCGAGTTGAGAATAATATCGTTGATATTCTTTTGCTTTTTATCACCGTTTTATCGCATGTCTGCAGAAAGCAGACGCCGCGTTCATTTATAGTAACGCTTCATCAACAAATCCGTAAAAATGCAGCTTGTATGATATGCGATTCAGCCCGTTTATATGCTGAATCAAAAGTTTCCTTTTCTGATCTCGCTCAGTTTTCTTTCTTATAATAAGCAGATCAATCGCGCGGTTATCTGCATTTTTGGATCCTTCTGAGTTGAAACTCTCTTTCATATTCTCAAGCTTTTCTATGAATACATCCATATCTCTTACTTCACCAAGTGAACGAATGAGACTTCGCAATTCCGAGTATTCCTCCTTAAACCTTTTCTTTAGGAACACTCCGCGGAAGATCTTAAGTACAGCCTGTACCCTTCGGGATGCGACGCGCATATCATGAAGTGCATCTATATTGCTTCCCTTAATGGCGCCCTGCTCAAACGATATCATTTCCTCAAACCGCTTGCGGAGTATCTTCACAAGGCACTCTTCCAGCGGTGCGTTTGGATCTAAATCCGGTATTTTTTCAGCCTTCGCCATTAATTTTTTCTATTGACAATTTTCATTTATCGACTGTATGCTGCAAATTGATTATAACCGATGCAATCCAAATTACCATTTTGATACTTTGTTTTTTAACTCGTCAATAGGAATAGTCTCTCCTTTGATCACCGCTTCTTTTCCTTTCTTTATTTTATCAATTACATACAATCGGTACATTATTTCTTCTATGCCCGTATTTTCTGACAGCTTTGATATTGCTTTCAGGCATTCCTGTTTAAGTGTTTCCATTATGATTTAATTTCGTTTTACAGACCCATAAAAAAAGAGCGGTTATCTACATTATCGGTTGCCTCTACTATTTCCCCACAATTTTCATAGCCTTTTTTGCTATCGGAGTCAGTTTAAGCGCACCTATTTTTTTTAGCGTAAATATCTCCGCGCCAAATGAATCATTGCCATCGGGTTCGCGCTTCAGCTTTTTAACATCTTTTGCCTCACATGAAAATATCACAGCAGTATGATGAAATATCTCTTTTGCGGTTTCATGTACATAGCTTATAACGGTTTGGAGTTTTTTTGATCTTACCCTCAAGCCGGTTTCTTCCATGATCTCGCGCTCCAGCGCTTCTTCGGGAGACTCGCCGAAATCCATTTTCCCGCCGGGCAAGTCCCACCTGCCTTTAAACGGCCCCTTGCTTTTTTTGATAAGTATATATTTATTCCCATATATAAGCATTGCATACATTCCAAACCTCATTGATCTTGATTGAACCTGTTTTTTCTTAGCCAAATGAATTTTACTTTCTTGTGTTGGAGTGCATCAACTATGCCGTGCCCGCCTACTGGCGTGGTTGATGCTGTTTCAATTCAGCTTTCAGGTTGCTTCAACTGAAAGCTTCCGCTCAGTATTCTATTCCCAGATTATTTTTTTACTTCTTTGCTTTTGCTTTCTTATTCGTGTTTTTTATTTTTGCCTTTTTACATTTTACTTGAAAATATCCTTCGCCGTTTTGTACGTATTAACATACGCCTCAACACTATGATCTATCGGTTTGCTATACCCTCCGCCGAGTGCAAGTGAAACCGGAATACCTCGGTCTTTACACTCAGCCAGCACAATTCTATCACGTTCCATTAATCCCGTGTGACTTAACGCCAGCCTTCCGAGCGAATCATCCTTTAAAGGATCAACTCCAGCCTGGTAAAGAACAATATCCGGCTTCCACTCAAAAATAACAGGTAAATTTTCTTTTAGTAAGGATAAATATTCTGCGTCACCAGTTCCGTCGGGAAGCTCAATATCCACAGTTGAAGGTACTTTAACAAGAGGATAATTTCCAAGGCCATGAATGCTGAATATAAAAACATCCGGATTAGCGCCAAGTATTGCGGAATTTCCGTTTCCCTGGTGCACGTCAAGATCAATAATTGCCGCGCGGTGTATCATGCCGCGTTTTATAAGATGCAAAATCACAACAGCAAAATCATTGAATACACAGAATCCTTCGCCGTGTGAACTGGAAGCGTGATGTGTGCCGCCGGCAAGATTGCCGCCAATGCCATGTTCAAGAGCCTCAAGTGCTGAGCCAATTGCACCCCCCACAGAGGCAAGTGAGCGGTGAAATAATTCTTTACTCCACGGCAATCCAATCTTTCGTATAGCCGCCCCGCCGAGCGTGCCCTCAGCAAATCTGTTGTAATATTCCGGAGTATGAGCGAGTGTGATGATTTCTCTTCCAGGCAGCTCCGGCTCAAATAATTCTTCATCCAAAAGAACTTTATCCGCAATAAGTCTTTCCCTCACCATGCGGTATTTTTCCATGGGGAATTTATGCCCTTCGGGAAGCGGTACGGTGTAATGATCTGAATAATATACTCTCATTCGAATTCATGAATCTAATATGATTTCTATCTGCAATCAAGACATAACAATTTTCCCCGGAGTTGGTCTTGCCTGCCCGGCTATGACGTGGTGACCAACAACATTAATCGATAATTTTTAATTTATCAATAAAAATAACTGCAACTCTTTGATTAATAGTTTAATAAGGATTAAAAAGTCTGCCCCGACTATTTTATTTGTTAAATGAATTGAAGCTTTTGTGTAGCTTTGGAGCTTTTGAAGCTTTGAAGCCATACAGCTTTGAAGCTTTTTGAAGCCTTGTAGCTTTTTGTAGCCTTTGATTCTTATAATCGAGGCAGATCATAAATTAGTTTTGGAAACCTAATAATAATAACCCCCAAAATTTCAAATCGGATTCACTTTCCGCAAAAAAAATTCATAAACGCATAAAATCCATAAGATTAAATTCTTTTTTTCCCGCCGAATTATTGGATCTTTTCGTTATGTCGGTACCTAAAAACCAATTTCGAGTTATGTCAGGTCCTCCCCAAAGGGGCACTTTGTGCAGACCTGACATGCGTCAGATTTGAGAATCTGACGCGACCAATGAAAGCTTACTATCTACGGTATGCAGTTGCTTTTTTTGTTCTTATCGCTTTTGACTTTTATTGCCTACTGCTAATTGTTAATTGCTAATTGATTTATTGTTCATCAACAGCCCTCTTCTGTGCCCCATAAGTATCCATTAAGATAGTATCATACTTATCCGCCGCGGCAAAAAGCGTCTTTATTGTTTCAAGCCCTGTTTCATATGTTAAGTACTGGTCGAATATAAATGTCGAAAGTATTACATCCTGGTTATTCACACTGAACATCATACCCTCAAGCGAATAATTTTCCCTTAACAGGTATTCATACATCGGGCCGATGTTCGTCTTTGGCAATAAACAAAGCATGCTATCGCATACAATAAATCCATCCTGATTATAATTAATAAATATCTTTGCTGTACCCTCATCAACCTCCCAGCTGTAGGGACCGCGTCTAGCAAGTTTTACATCTTTGCCAAGCTGCTCAAGTATGGTTTCTATAACAGCTGCAGCCCCCGAAGGTTTATATTCTTCGGCTTTCTTTAGGGCTGGGAACTCGATCTTTGTGCCGCAATTGGGGCAGTACTCGCCTTCGATATTTTCTTCTGTCACCATGAACGAACATGATGCGCACTTAAGTGCATACTTCCCGAAAAGCGCACTGTACTCACGCAGATCTTCTTCCAGGTATTCCACAGGCAGGGCAAAACCCAGATTATCACCTCCTGCAATTATGAAAGTGTTCACTCCAACAACACTGCCTTCGGTATTAACAAGCGGCCCGCCGCTGTTACCCGGATTTATCGCCGCATCTATCTGAATGTAATTCAATCCCCGCTGCAAACGTTTTGATTTTGAAACAATACCTTCGGTTGCTGTATAGTTCAATCCATATGGGTGACCAATGGCAATTACCTGGTCGCCGTCTTTTACAATCTCGGTTATCCCCAGCGCAATATCGGGGAGCTCAATTCCTTCCGGCGCTTTTATGAATGCAAGGTCATACTTCGCATCGTTAAAATACACGGGCGATATTTGCTTAGGCAGGGATCTTCCGCTTATTACAGCTTCGGAATTGCCCTTAACCACGTGGTCATTGGTTATAATGAGATTTTCCTTCTTCACATAAAATCCAGTGCCCGTACCCTGCGGCGTGGCAATTTGAATTATCACATGCTGAAACCTGTCTATTATCTGTTGTGGATCCATTTATATTTTAAATTTTATATGTCATTTTTTTGATTAACCCCGCTCTTTAGAGGCTGTCTCAAAAGTTCTATTTTTCAGTGGCACAGACATTCTTGTCTGTGATTGTTAAACATAAATGTAGTTTTCGACAGACAGGAATGTCTGTCCCACTGGTTTTGAGACAGCCTCTGAAGGTCGTGGCAATAATGATGTTCTCACCGTTTTCAGAATTTATTCTACCCATTATAATTCAGCGCCTGCATCTCGGTTATAAAAGAGCGCAGGAAATTAGTCAGTGAATCAAACTTCAGGTTATCTACGTTAAACTTAAGTTCAGGATAAAGCTCCAAACCTTCTTTGATAATCTCTGTTATCTTATTTTTAATTACCAATTCACTGAATTTACCGGCAAAGGCGTCATATAATACTTCACCGGCTCCGAGTGCCGTGAAATAATCCTGGTTGGTGATATTAAGCATCAAGTGAAACAGTTTGGCATCAGGTTTTGGCAGGCCATAGCTGAACAGGCTGTATGTTGCCAGGTATTCATATATGGCAACGGCAATATCTGTGCTGTTATTTTCTACATACCATTTAACATTGTTCAGATTGTTGTTAAAAAGCTCAACAACGGTTTGATGCGGTGCCGGATTTGCAATGCCGAAAGTTGATTTCACCCTGTAAAGATCTTCAAGTACCTGCTCTTTTGGAATAGCGGCAAGCTTTTTCAGGGCTTCGGTCATGCGGCGGTTTTTTTCTGTAAAAGGCTTGCCGTCTTTTGCAAAGTAATCCCAGCTCATTTTTTCAAGCTCGTTCATTAGCGTTCCTTCCGGAGCGACAAGGTAATCTATCTTATACGTAACATTAAGCACAAGGTAACTTATTCCGCCTGCATATGTATCTTCATTAAGCTCGCCAATTCTTTTAACAGTGCTTTCCAGCCAGCTTTTATAAAAGTTGTATTTTATTTCTTTCTCGGCATCAGGCAATTGTTCAATGTGCGCATTGCCAATAGAGCGCAGCATTTTAAAATCATCAGTAAGCAGGTCATCCTGTTTATCCGCTCTTGAGGCAAGCTCCTTCCATGCATAATAAAGCTTCCTTGGGGGCGCAGCGGCTATCTGAGAATCGAACTTAATGCATATCCTGTTATCCTTAATGGCAAACCGGCTGTAAAAAAGCGAGTAGTTCATTTCCATAAGCCGCCTCATGAACGCAACGCTTGTTTTATCAAACTCTGCAATATCTGCTTCGGCTTCAACCTTTCCGCCGGAAAAATGGCCGCGAATTACTTTAGAGCCCTGCAGCAGTTCAAAATTAATATTATCACCATCGCGCTTAAAGCTCACGTTGTTTATCTCTTCATCCTTTAAATAGTTAAGGAATGCCTCATAGCTATCTGCATAGCTCTTATCAAGGAATAGCTTTTCTGAGCGGTTCCATGCTTCTATTTTAGCCTTGCCCTTAAAGCTGTCCGAAAATCTGCCAAATGTTATCATCAATTATTGTATGTTTTTTGGAATAGACACCCCAATTCATTCTCCAAAAATACCTTTTGCATGATTCTTATTCAAAGCAAAAAGTATTCATAACTACGGAAAAATTGTTGAAGTTGTTTTGATGACAAGTAATAGTTTTAATACCTTTGCGCATCCTCTTTATAAATAAATGTTCAATTAGTAAGCAATTTGGATTGATACGCTTTTAATTGGCCATATGTAAGCTTTTAATTGATTAGCCCCGCTCTTTAGAGTCTGTCTCAAAACCTATATTTTGTGGGTACTAAGAAATTGAGAACGAAAAAAGATTAAGTTAATTTATTGAAAAAGCGACCCGATGTATTTCTAGGCATTCTTTTGCCTTTGTTAGGCTT
>JAIOIK010000028.1 GCA_019912545.1 Ignavibacteria bacterium
TACAAATACTAACTTCTAACGTATTCACAGCATGGCATTTGATATAATTTAAGCAAATATTTATATTAGGAATATAAATTAATATAATAGAATGCAAAATATCGACTCTCTTATAAATAGTGGTATAGAACTTCGCCAAACTGATCCTAAGAGTGCTTTAAAAATCTTCGAAAAATCGTACAGGTTTTCCATAACGCAAAACGACGAAAAGAACAAAACCGGCAGCCTTTTCAATATTGCTATTGCATACCTGAATTTGGCTGATTATCCCTGTTCTCTTAAATATTTCAATGAGTCATTGAACTCGCAATATGCTGCAAGCACACCTGAACTTAAAGCTGAGATATACAGGGGCTTTGCAACAAACTACTTAAGGACCTATAATTACCGCGACGCTTTGAAATACCTTTATAAATCTGAAGAAGAAAGCCTCGAAGCCGGACATTATGAGAACCTGCATATGGTTTATGGAAGCTTTGGATCGCTGTACAACAAGCTTAAACTTTCACGCAAAGCTCTGGAATATACGTTAAAATCACTTAGTGTTGCTGAAAAGCTAAATGACGGGTTTATGAAGCAATATTCGATTATGTCTGTTGGTGCATGTTATTACCAGCTCGGCGAATTCGAAAAAGCATATAAGTACCTGAATTATTCCATTGGCATGAATTGCAACGAATTTGCAGAAGCAAATGCTTTACATTTCTTATCAATAATCAAATTCAACCATAATGAAATTGACGGGGCAATTCAGTATGCAAAAAGACAGATCGAGATCAGCAGGAAATTTAACTTCTTTGAATATGAAGCACTTGGGTACAGGCTCCTTGGTGATATCATGTTCTCAAAGAACAGGTACAAAGACGCTGTTGATAACTACGAAAAAGGGGTATCTCTTCTTGAGAAAATTGGAGAAAAGTTGATATATTTTTCCGTTTGTAAAAAAATCATCAACTCATACGAAAGGATGGGAGAAACCACAAAAAGTAATGCCTTATACAAGAAGCTTTACGATGAGCATATTATGCACTTAGAAAAAGAAGCTCATCTTAAAATAGAGCAAATAGATATTGAGTATGAAACTGAAAGGATCAAAAAGGAAATTGATGCCGAGAAGCAGAATAATATCAGCCTTAAGAGAGCTTTAAGCGAAGTTAATGAATTAAACTCAAAACTTGAAAGCATGCACCTGGAGAAAAATGATTTTATGACAGTTGTTGTTCACGATCTCAAAAATCCGCTCCAGAACATTTATTCCTCAATCAGATTACTTAATAATGATAGCTTTGATACTATCTCAAAAAGAGAACTTACTGAAAACATCTCTCTTCAGGCCGATAGAATGCATAATCTCATAAACCGTCTTCTGGATTACAAGGCTATCGAAGAAGGAAACATTAAGGTTCAGAATTCAAACTTCCGCCCTGAAGAATTATGCAGAGATATAGCGGGCAATATGGCACATATGGCAGAAAAGAAGGGACTAAAGTTCAATTACGAAAATGATCTTAACGGCAGCACAATTGAAAGCGATTATTCAATTCTTTACCAGATCATAGAAAACCTGGTTTCAAATGCTATCAAATTTTCTCCGCTCAACAAAAATATTTACATAAAAACAACTGAACACAATGGCCTCCCTGCAATTATTATTCAGGATGAAGGGCCGGGATTCACCAAAGGGGACATGAAGAAAGTTTTTTCAAATTTTGCCAAGCTTAGCGCACAACCCACAGCAAATGAACATTCCACCGGGCTGGGACTATCAATAGTGAAAAAACTTTGCGACTTTATAAATGCTGAGGTTTTGCTTGAAAGCGAAGAAGGCAATGGCGCTAAATTCATTCTGAAATTTAACAATTCGAACTGAGAATATGGCTTACAGGATACAAAAGAATCCATTTCCCATCCCGACAACTGATGGCAAGTTAATCGAAGAGTTCTTCGGTAAAGCAAGTATTAATGCCGGTGATTACAGCATAGCTCGCATGACTGCGCCGCCCGGATGGAGCGAGCCGCACCAAACTCCTGAATTTGACGAGGTCACTTACATAATCAGAGGAAAGAAGCAATTTGAAATTGAAGGCGAAGTAATCACTCTGGGAAAAAACGAATCCATTCTTGTTGCCAAAGGGACAAGAGTACGTTATTCCAATCCATTTGCAGAACCGGTTGAATATATATCATTTTGCATGCCTGCATTCAGTGCAGATAAAGTACATCGTGAAAATATTACCTGATCATTTGATCAGAACCATTTTCCTGTTTTCGACAAGTTTTCCTGCAGTAAGCCTGTAGAAATAAACTCCGCTTGAAAAATTACCGGCATTCCATTCGTATCTGTAAGAACCCGGTGAAACTCTGCCCTCTTTTAGAATCTCAAGAACTTTCCCATTAATATCAAATACCTCAAGTCTGATATCTGATTCTTTCGGTATGTCAAACTCTATAGTTGTAGCAGGATTAAACGGATTGGGATAATTCTGCTTTAATTCAAATCTATCAGGAATTTCAGAACTGATATTTTGCATCGGGGATAAACCCCCTGTGGTAGTGAAATACACTGTCCCGTCGTTACCGCCAACATATCCCGTATTGCTATTTACAAATGAAATGCATGTTAGCGAAGAAGATGATGTAGCTTCGGTTGGCGGAAAACTTTGAACTTCCCAGCTATTGCCGGCATTTGATGTTCTTAAAATTAGCGAACTATCGCCAACACAATAACCTGTGTTTGAATTAACAAAATGAATTGCATACAGATTTCTTTGCAGGCCGGCATTATAAACAGTCCAGCTGGCTCCGGCATTAGTAGTTTTGATTATTTTCGAATTCTCGCCGCAGCTATAAACAACACTGTCATCTGTCATAAACACGCCCCAAAGCTCATCAAAACCGCTTGGCCCGCTGACATCCAGCCAGTTTACCCCGCTGTTTGTTGTTTTCACAATGCGCTGGAAATAATCAACGGCAAATCCAATATTAATATCGAACATATGGATCGCGCTGTATGTATAAGTACTGAAAGAAGACTGGCTTGTCCAGTTCACTCCCCCGTTTGTTGTTTTCAGGATCTGCAGCGGCCCTCCGCTCATCCAGCCTGTGTTGTTATCCAGGAAACTGAATGCACACAGAAAGTACGATCCCCCGGGATTAATCTGGTTCCAGTTACTGCCTCCGTTCGTTGTACGGTAAACAGATCCGCTTGCACCGCATACAATTGCAGTTGAAGGATTGAAATATTTTACAGCCCACATTCCGTTAGAAGTTGGTATGGTCTGGCCGGTCCAGTTCATGCCCCCGTCTGATGTCCGGTAAACTTTGTACCCGGAAAAATTAGTGGTAACAAGCATACCGTTGTTAACGTCTGCAAACGAAATTCCTTTCACAAGCGCATCCGAAGCAACTCCCGCACCGCGGATCATCCACCCGTACTGTGAAAGTACGACAGTATCGTTTAAAAGCAGTAAAAATGCAATTGCGAATGCCATAAAAATGGATTTGATTTTTTTTGATTTCATGATCTTTGAGTTTGGATTTTCAGATACAGCGAGGGTCCCCTGGATCTGAAAATGCTGCCAAGAGACCATTTCGCCTGACCTATGAGATTGGTCAATTATTGGTATCAAACAGGTGATATTTGCAGTTTTTTTTCTCATAGGTCATTAATTTTCATCAAATCTATGTTACTTCTGCTCACATTGCAAATAAATCGTATTAATATTTTTGATATCTAAAATATAAAATAGGCCTAAAAATGTGTGATTTTTGTTGTTTATTTTCAATAATTTGATTATTTTAGAAAAAATACTTTTGGGATCTATGGCACACAATAATGAACTATTCCTGTTGATCCAATCGCTTTCAAAACCTGAGAAAAGGTTCTTTAAGCTTGATAGCAGGAGCGATAAAAAAAAAGTTCATATTTGAGATTGTTTGACATGCTGGAAAAGGAAAAGTCATATAATGAAAAGCATTTCAAAGCAAAGTATAACAAGGAGTCATTCATCGGAAATTACTCATACAACAAAAATTATCTTTATGGCCTTCTGATGGAAAGCCTGGGCAGATTCAATTCCGGGAAATATGTTGATATTCAGTTAAGAGAAATGATCACCGGTTACGAAATATTAACGAGGAAAGGCTTGTTACAGCAGGCTAAAAAACTCATTGATAAGGCTTACAAACTTTCAGCAAAGAATGAAAAACAATACTACACTCTTTTGATTAACACGTGCAGGATAAATCTGAAAAATATGATCACAGAAACAGATTTAAGAAACCTATATGTTGAAGAAATCATGAATTCCCAGAATCAGTTACTGGATACTATTAAGAATCAAAACCGGTATTATATGCTGAGTACAAAAATATTGACATTCATGAATTCTAAAGGCTCAGCAAGGAGCGAACAGGACAGGCTTGAATTAATGGGGATACTTTCTGACCCGCTTTTAGGAGATATTAAACTAACACGCACACTTGATGATAAATGCTATTTTTACTTCACGCGCCATCTGTGTTATCTTGGCCTGAATGACCTTGAGAATGCATATGTGAATTCAAAAGCATCAATTGATCTGCTTAAAGACGAGGATCCACTTAGCCCTTTAATGCGGGGAAGATTCCGTACAGCATATGGTTCTCATTTGCTGCTTTTGAGATATTTCCCCGAAAAGACTGAAGAATTTATATCTTCGGTAAGATACTACCGGCGGGCTATTTACCCTGACAGAAACTCACTCATAGGCAGGTTCATCGATTCATACAATTCAGAGATATTATTTAATATCCAAAAAGCCAGGTTTGATGAAAATGTTAAACTGATCAGAGAATTTGAAGAAGAACTGAGGGGACTCAACGAACATGAAAAGTCGGCGGAATACTATTACTTTGCTTCAAATGCTGCATACACGCTTTTCATTTCAGAACATTACGAAAGCTGCAGGAGCTGGCTGAATATTGCCCTGAATACTGGCGGCAAAGTCATTAGCTACCGGGCATCAACTATGATAATAATATTGAGATTACTATTGAGCTATGAATTGATGGAATTTAATATGCTTGATTCAGGGTTGCTATCGGCTTACAGATATTTCAGAACAAAGAACCGGCTTTACAGTTCGGAAAAACTGATTTTGGATTTCGTCAGAAATACTACAAAGAATATTCCGGAGGAAAAGCTGATCGAAAACTTTGATATTCTCAGGTTAAAATTGCTCAAGATATCAAATAACCCTGATGAAAAAAAAGCATTTGAACCACTTGATGTGATCTGCTGGCTGGAAAGCAAGATCAGTAAAAAGCCATTTATAACACTACTGGAAGAAAAGTCAAGCACTAATACATGATTTTTACTCAATTAAAAAAGGGTTTACTGAAAAAAGTAAACCCTTCGCTGTTTGTAATAAACTTAGTTTTTAGAAAAGTCTTTTGCTCAGATCTGTATTACTCGTAAAATTCCTGAAGTTTCCCTGGAAATTCGGGTAGAGAATTATTTCATGATCTGTACAGCTGGTGCTGGTATCACAGCCATATGTACCAAGTACAATAGGAACCTCACCTTCAATTCTGGGAAAACTGGACCAAGTAGAGGCAAGATAAAATCTGCCTGCCGGTACGCAGTTCATTTCGTAAAATGTCTGGTAGAAATTCTGATGGTGCGTTAAGTTAAGAGAATCTGTTCTGACAGGTACTCTGTTGAACGGATTTGAACTATCTGCATTATATATACTGACGGAATAAAATCCGCCATTAAGATACAAGTTTGAATCAATGTGTACCAAGTATCCTTTTAGATTATCACCCGGCGGGTTTAAGTCCGCCGGCATTTCGCAGCCAAAAAAACCCGTAAGGAAAATCAGGAATAATATTTTTATGCTTTTCATCTTGCCATAATATCACCACAATTAAGCGGATATACCATAACCTAACTAGCTAAATTTGGATAGTCGATACCGTATACTAATTGATCACAAAATTTTGAATATGTTCCACTTCTGAGTCCCAGGGACAATAAGTGAAGAAATAGCCTCAGCGAATTGCCTGAATTGCGGCTTTCCCATATCGCTCAAAGCCTTCTCAAAATCATCAAGATTCTCGAAAACATACTCATCCACAATATGAGCGGCAGAAGTGCCAACAAACCCAACATAAACTCTATTAGCAGTTGACCTGGAAAAAGCAGAGCTTTTCATTTTTTCAGCGCCCCAGTTCCTTATAATATCAAGCGCCTGTTTTTGCTTCCCAAAAACAATATCTAACGACCATTGACACAGAAACATTCTAGCCTCCTTTGTTATTTTTTCTTAATAATATATCTGAATAAGAAACTGCTATCATATCTTTCTTTTTGATCCCAAATTCTTTCTTCAAAAATCTCATTTTCCCCGCTGCCTGCCGTTCATCTAACACAGTCCTGCAGGCGACTTCAAACTCCAGAAAATTTCCAAGACTTTTTACAGAATCAAGGTGTATCCTTACATTCTGATAGATATAGAGTTCTCTTTTCTTCTCTATAGTAACCAGTCTGCCAAGTACCCTGGTTAGAATTTTCAGAATCTGCTTATGCGGAGAGACCCGGACAATTTTGTAATTGCTGTACCTTGCCGATTTTGTTTCTGCTCTATGATAAAATATCAGTTCATGCCGCTTGTTGTTTATCGATCTTAGTTTCAGCCTACCGCTTGAGAGCTTGAAATAAACATCCTTTTGGACAAGTATTCCCTTATACTTTGCGCCTATATTCTTTATTGCTTTTAAAGCAGATATCTTTTCAGGATACACACACTTTATCTCAAGGTTCTTCAATTTTGGGAAAGTTTTGGATCTTCTGATTTTTTCTTTGAGAAATAAAGTATCATCAGTATAAAGATTATCAGCGGGATGACAATATCACCTGCATATAGGAAAATGCCGGAGTTATATGGAGAGGTATCCCCTTTTGCCATTTGCACAAAATGTCCGTAAGCGGCACCCCAAAGAAAGATACTGTTGCCTATAACAGTTGCCGCCCAGAACATTCCTCTGAACTTTATGCATAGGAATCCAAGAATTCCGTATGAAAGATTGGCAATTGCAATTTCGAACTGAAACGGACTTCCGGTCGGCCAGCCGATCTGTTCAGCGATAATATTCGGTTCGAAAGCATGCCCCGAAAAAGCAAAGAGTCCTTCTACGCCAATACACATTACTATCAGGTACAAGAGGAATATGCCTGTCTTATCAGCGCCGGATAATTGCTTTTTGGAAGTTAGTACTCTTATTAACGCTGAAATAAGTCCAATTGCAAAAAAAGCTACGGGAAACATCCTGCCTCCAATTTTAAGATTAATTAACGGAACAAATATGAAAATAAAAGTTCAACTTTCCAATAGTTTCAGAAGTTCTTCTGCACTATTTACCGGAAGCTTACAGGTATAATTTTCACAAACGTATGCCAATGGTTTTGCAGCATCTGAGATGATACTGCCTGCAAAAGTTTCTGTGACGGCAAGACTTTCGGGAACAATCCTGATCAGAACCCTCGAAGGCATGAACCTTTTGTAAACTTCCATCAGCATTCTGTATGATGTTTCATCATTACTTTTGCCCGTTATGACTATTTGCTTTGGTTTGTGCAGAGCGCATTCAAGAGCAACCAGCATTTGCGGCATTGCATAAGGCATTTTTGTGAGCTTTCCCGAAAATGCAAGAATAGATTCATATGCCATATCATATAACTCAATTTTTCCTGTGATATATGATAGCCTGAGTAAGCAAAGTATTGCTACTGAATTTCCTGTTGGCTCGGCAGAATCATAATCTTCCTTTGTCCTCACAAGTATGCTTTTATCCTTGCCTGAAGTATCGAAGAATCCCCCGCCTTCATTATCATAAAAATCATTTATCATAGTACCCGTAAGTTTGATAGCATGATCAAGATATTTTTCATCAAAGCATGATTCATACAAATCGATTAGTGCCTGAATGAAAAATGCATAGTCTTCAAGTGTACCCTCTATCTTTGCCTCACCATCCCTGAACCTATGTAGAAGTAAGTTAGATTCCGGTTTGAACAAAGTTTTTAATATGAACTCCGCGCTGTTTTTAGCTTTTTCAAGATACCCGGCTTCACCAAACACCTGCGAAGCCTTCGCAAATGCAGTTATCATTAAACCGTTCCAGTTGGTCAGAATTTTGTCATCTAAATGACATAACGGGCGTTTTTCCCTTACATCAAAGAGTATCATTTTTCCTTCTTCAATTATCCGCGCAACTTCATCAGTTGGTTTTTCGAATTTGTTCGAGGTCTCCGAAACGGAATGAGCTATGTACAGAATATTCTTCTCCACAAAAACGCTGTGAGGATCACTCCCCTGCGGCGCATTGCCGTGAGCGTTAACGCCAAAATGATAGCAGAATATTTCAGAATCCAAGCCAAGTAACTCATCAATTTCTTTTTTCGTCCATACATAAAACGCACCTTCTTCTTTAACTTTTGGTTCAGCGGCGTTAATTGCTGATTCAGCGTCTTCGGCTGAGTAAAAGCCGCCTTCGGGACTCGTTAACACTCGCGAAACATAGCCCAGAATATCCTTTGCAACATCGCCGAAGTATTTATCGCCTGTTACCTGGAATGCTTCGATGTAATTCACGGCAAGCTGTGCCTGGTCATACAGCATTTTTTCAAAATGCGGCACGCGCCAGTAGCGGTCAACTGAGTAGCGGTGGAATCCCCCGCCGATATGGTCATACATTCCGCCCCGTGCCATTTGCAGCAGCGTGCGGATTATCATTTGCAGCGATTCCTTATCATCAAAGCGGTTGTATGCCCTGAGCAGAAAGTTCAGTCCGGGCGGCCTTGGGAATTTTGGCGCATCACCGAATCCGCCATACTCTTCATCAAACCCGTTCTTGAACTGCTGCGCGCCTTTGAGTAACATTTCTTCGTTCAGCTCGCTTGCCGCTGCAATATTTTGTGATGCTTCCCTGATATGATTCAAGATACTCTCGCCTGATTCTATCACTTCATCGCGGCGTGTTTTCCATGCAGTTTCTAACTGTAAAATCAGGTCTTCAAATCCTGGAAGTCCATACTTTGAGGTTGGGGGCACATAAGTTGCACCGTAGAAGGGCTTAAGATCGCTGGTTAAGAACATTGACATCGGCCATCCGCCGGAGCCCGTCATTGATTGAAGGGCAGACATATAAACACGGTCAACATCGGGGCGTTCTTCCCTATCAACTTTAATGTTTACGAATATGCGGTTCATTTCTTTGGCAATGGCTTCAACTTCAAACACTTCGCGCTCCATAACGTGGCACCAGTAGCAGGTTGAGTATCCGATAGATAAAAATATCGGCTTATCCTCACTTTTCGCTTTTTCGAAGGCTTCATCCGACCACGCGAACCAGTCAACCGGGTTATGCGAATGCTGAATGAGGTAAGGCGATTTTTCGTTTAAGAGTCTGTTAGGTTTGTGCATTAATTTTGATTGATTGAATTGCAAATATAGTTTTTATTTACTCCAAAAGTTTCAGTACCTTACTCGAATAGTTGCTTAATATCGACTTTTAGAAAATCATACCAGGGAATTGTTTCGTTACTTATTAAGATTGATTTGAAGGTTTTATATTTTTTGCTAAACTCATTTAAGCCTCTATGTACTTTAACGCTTCCTGTTTTTACTTCAATTGCAATGATCTTTCTATTTTTAGATAGAACAAAATCAACTTCAAGATTTGACTCACGCCAATAGTTTACTGTTATTGAATTTATTCTGCATTCATTCAGGATGTAACCTCCTATTGCAGATTCAACCAGTCTGCCGAATAATTCAGAATTATTTTTAAAAGTATTAGAGGCTTCTCCCGAGTAAACCGAAAAGAAAGCATTGTTATATACCAGCCATTTGGGAATTGAATTTCTGGCTGATACTTTTGAACCGGAAAACTTCTGAATTCCGCTTATAAACCAGATTTGCTCAAGAAGATCCTGGTAATGCGCAAGCGTTGTAGAATTTCCTCTATCATTAAGCTGACCTAAGAGTTTTGTATAAGAAAGTATCTGTCCTGAATAAATACAGCTAAGCTCAAATAAATTTTTAAGCAACGCCGGCTTTTTGACATTAGATAGCATCAGTATATCTTTGGAAATTGTAGATTCAACGATAGAATTCAATATGTAATCTTTCCATCGGTTTTCATCACTCTTCAATGCTGATGCACCAGGATATCCGCCAAACCAAATATACTCATCAGCATTATAACCAAATGCAATTTGCATTTCTTCAAAACTCCAATGCGGCAATATAACAGTTTCAAATCTGCCCGTTAAAGATTCACTTAAACCCTTGCTCATTAAAACTGCAGAAGAACCTAAAAGAATTACTTTCAGATTTATTTTCTTTCGCCTGTCCTGGTCCCATTCTTTCTTAACTGATGCACTCCAGTTATTAATTTTTTGAATCTCATCAATTACCAATAAACCCCAACCGGCATTAGCTCTGATTAATTTAATTCTGGCAGCTTCCCATTGTAACTGAATCCAGTTTGTTTCTGAAGATGGCACTGTATCGGCCGTTACAAAGTGAACCGGATTTGAGATTTTATCTATTAATTGCTCAACAAGTGTCGTTTTACCCACTTGTCTTGTTCCCGAAAGTATTTGGATGAATTTTACAGGTTCATCTATCCTGTTTCGGAGTGTTTTTAGTTGATTTCTTTCAAACATATGTTATACCGTACAATATTTACGAGTTATACTTAGTAAAAATACTCAATATAACTCGTAAATTCAATACCCTTAAATGATCAAAAAATGAATTTATTTGTATTTTTTCTAAACAACAGATATTTATCTGAAACATAGCCTGCAAAATGAAAAACTAAGGTGTTTTACATAGATAAAAATTTTGGTGTTTGTTATATTTATTATCAAACAAAAAGAAACATTTTCCATTATGAAAAATAAAAACTCATGCCCAAATTCGATATAACACTCATCACTGCTTCTAAATTTTTGAAAGCTGAGGAAGGTGACTGGTACAAACTGAACATATTAAAAGACGACAGGCTGCTGCGAGAGGCGCTGGAAAAACATGGCCTGAGGGTAATCCGCACTAACTGGGATAATCCGCGGTTTGAGTGGAGCGAAACAAAGTTTGCAATATTCCGCACTCCGTGGGACTACTTTAACCGTTATGATGAATTTTCTGTTTGGCTTAACAGCGCAAGCAAAGTAACCAAATTCATAAATTCAATAGATGTTATAAATACCAATATTGATAAGCATTACATGCTTGACATTCAGAGTGCGGGCATCAATATTCCCCCAACAATATTTATTGAGCCGGGAGATAGCAGGACTCTTGGCGAAATTGTAAGTGGACTTAAATGGAAAGAATTCATATTAAAGCCTGCAATATCCGGCGGGGCGTGGCATACTTACAGGATAAAGCTAAATGATGTTCCGGCTCATGAAGAAATATTCAAAGAGCTAATTAAGGATAAATCCATGCTGGTGCAGGAATACCAATCAAGCATTACAGCCAAAGGCGAGGTATCATTTATGGTTTTCGGCGGAAAGTACACCCACGCCGTACTGAAGAAGGCAAACGGGGATGATTTCAGGGTGCAGGATGATTTTGGCGGAAGTGTACATGATTACTCCCCCACTCCCCAGGAAATTGAATTTGCTGAATCAGTAGTGAAGAGTTCCTGCCCGGGAATTCCTTACGCAAGGGTAGATGTAATGTGGGATAACAGCGGCGAGCTATCACTCTCTGAGCTTGAGCTTTTCGAGCCGGAGCTATGGTTCCGCAAGAGTCCCTCTGCTGCTGAGGCATTTGCTGAAATAGTTGCAGGGATAATCAATAAAGGTAATTAACTAATGGAATTAACTGACAATACCGAGAAGAAACAATTTGAGTTTGTTGTTGATGGTCATACAGCAAGGATTGAATATATTCTTAGTAGTAAGAAGATAATTTTGACGCATACAGAGGTCCCAAAGGAACTTGAAGGCAAAGGCATTGGCGGAAAGATCGTTAAGCTTGCGCTTGAAAATATTGAATCACGCGGACTGAAATTGATTCCGTTATGCTCTTTCGTTGCTGCATATGTTAAGCGGCATCCGGAGTGGAGCAGAGTGCTGGATGAAGAAGTTAATTTGAAATAATGAGTACTCAATGTGAAGAGACGGCTTTTCGCTCAGAAAATTATCAGGATTTTGAATCGTTTTTGTATGATTTAGCAGCAATTTTAACCCAAAACTCGTTTTTATATAGTTAAGTGTAGTATCGTTTCATATATTGAAGTAATCTAGAAGGAGTGAATCAGATTATGGAACAGGATGTGATCAGTATAATTGAAGCAAAATATATAGGTGGCTACTCAATAGATATGAAATTCAGTGATAACACTACAACGACTGTTAATTTCGAGCCATTTTTAATGAGATCCAAAGACCCGCAGATTAACAAATATCTTGATAAAGGCAAGTTCAAGAAATTTTTGATAGTTGATGGCAACCTAAACTGGAATCATAATAACCTGACTTTTCCCATAGAGCAGCTTCATGAGGGTAAAATTTGATCATAATGGCAACCAATCTGCTGAGTTGATTATTACATTTCCAGAACGATTATTTCGCACTTCGCGGGATTCGATCTTGGGTTGAACCCGTATTAGATTCAAACTGCCATCATTTCCTTACATGTAAATATCATATTATTATAAATTTACGAAAATATATTTTTCGAGTCACTTGCGAAACCAAATGGTTTCACTTATATTCGAAACCAAAAGGTTGCATAAAAAAATTATTATGAGAAGAGACGTATTCCAGGCTATTGCAGACCCGACCAGAAGAGAGATACTTCACCTTATATCAACAAAGCCGCTGAATATTAATTCAGTTTCAGGGAACTTCGAAATAAGCCGCGCGGCGATCTACAAGCATGTAAAGATATTGCAGGAATCAGGCCTGATAGAAATCAAACAGCACGGCCGCGAAAGATTCTGCGAAGCTAAGCTTCAGAAACTATCGGAAGTATCAAACTGGGTAGAGCAATATAGGAACCTGTGGAACCGGAGACTTGATTCACTTGAGGCATACCTTGAACAACTGCAAAAGAAAAATAAAAACAAATTTTACAGCCAAAGGGATTAGTAATGACTAACAAAGAAATAATAAGGAAGATTAATGAAGGATTCAACTCCGGTAACGAAGAAGCAATTCTGGAAAATCTTGCCGATGACATTAAGTGGGATATGCCGGGCGGTTTCTCTCTTGTTGGCAAGCAAGCATTCCGCAAAGAAGCAAATAATGCTTTTGTTATTGATCCACCCAGAATTAAGATATTAACAGAGCTTGAAGACGGAGATTATGTTGCAGTTGAAGGAACTGTTGAAGCCACGAAAAGAGAAGGCGGAATATTCAGCGCAAACTTTTTTGATATGTACCGCATTGAAAACGGAAAAGTCAAAGAAATGAGATCTTACGTAATTGAAAAGAAATAAAATTCACATAATATAAATTACAATATCATGTCAGAAAAAGAAAGCACCAGGCAAAAAGAACTAACAATCACACGCACATTCGATGCGCCAATAGAGCTTGTATGGAGAGCATGGGCAGAGCCTGAACACTTCAAAAAGTGGTGGGGGCCAAAAGGATATATATGCCCCGATTGCATTATAGATTTTCGTGTGGAAGGAAAATACCATACCAGCATGATGGACGAAAAAGGAAATAAGATTTGGACAACCGGAATATACCAAGAAATAATCCCGCAGAGAAAAATAGTTTACACAGATTCATTTGCGGATGAAAACGGCAATGTCGTTTCTTCCGATCAGTATGGCATGCCCGGCGTACCGCTGGAAATGATAGTTACGGTAACTCTGGAAGAAGCAAATGGAAAAACAAAAATGTCAATGACACATACCGGATTGCCGGACGATCACATGAAGGGCGCAAATACCGGGTGGAATACATCGTTTGATAAGCTTGCAGAATCACTTAAGAAATAATAATCAAAAACCAAACCATAATACACAATGGATAGTGCAGAGATCAGCCAAATCAAAGATAACGAAATGATATTCACGCGCATTATTAATGCACCGCGAGAACTTGTTTTTGAAGTATGGACAGATCCCAAGCACCTTGAAAAATGGTGGGGTCCGGATGGATTTTCACTCTCCACAAGTGAATATGACTTGAAAAGCGGCGGCGTGTGGCGGTTTATAATGCATGGGCCGGATGGAAAAGACTTTCCCAACCGTGTTGTCTTTACTGAAGTAAGTAAGCCTTCCTTGCTGAAATACAGGCATACCGGTGACGATGAAACGGAGTGGATAAAATTTGAAGTAATTATTACATTTGAGGATCTTGGGAATAAGACAAGGCTTAAAATGGAATCTGTGTTTGAAACAAAAGAAGATCTCCAAAGAGTCAACGAGCAATATGGGGCATTTGAAGGAGGAAAACAGCATCTTGCCCGCCTTGCAGAACATTTGGAATCGCTGCAGTGTTAATTAAAATAATACATTAATACTATGATAAAGACATTTTTTGGTAAAAACAGGGATGCGGGCATCCTTTTTATGAGGATGGGCATTGGGAATGGCATTTGCCTTCACATATGGTTTAATGAAAATACAGGGCGGCCCTGAAATGTGGAAAATGATCGGGGGAACCATGAATAATGTTGGGATCAGCTTTGCGCCTGAGTTTTGGGGATTCCTTGCCTCGGCAAGTGAGTTCTTTGGCGGAATTCTAATTCTGCTTGGACTTTTTACCCGCACAGCGGCCTTTTTCATGGCATTTACAATGCTAATGGCATCATTAACACACCTTAAAGCTTTAGACCCGTGGCATATTGCTATACTGCCGATGGAGCTGTTCTCTGTTTTTATGGCTTTCATATTTCTGGGAGCGGGTAAGTACAGCATGGATCATCTGTTCTTCAGCAGTAAAAGAGAAAATCAAAATTATATTACAGAGTAATTCCGGATACAATTTCCCTTATTAAAAGTCCACCGCAGAAATATGTAGCAAAAAATACTTTCAATGCGTAAATTTGACCACATGATAAATGCTTATAGTATACAATCCATTTGATCATATTCCATACTGCGCGTCTGGCCCTCCGTGAGATCACTCCGGATGATTCAATGTTTATTCTGAAACTTCTGAATTCTGACAGTTTCATAAAGTATATCGGCAGGCGGAATATCAATACAATTCCGGAAGCAGAAAAATACATTTCTGATAAATTTGTCAAAAGCTACAGGAATAACGGATTCGGTTTCTATATTATGGAACTGACAGAGTGCAAAACACCAATTGGCATTTGCGGACTCGTGAAACGCGGCTGGCTGGATGATATTGATTTAGGCTTTGCGCTTCTGTCGGAATATGAAGGAAAGGGTTATGCTTTCGAAGCTTCAAAAGGCATGCTGGAATATTCCTTTAATGAATTGAATATAAAGAAAATTGCTGCTATAACAGTACCCGATAATACCCGTTCAATTAATCTGCTTAAAAAACTTGGAATGAAAGACGGAGGTACTATTATGCATCCGGAAGAAAACAAAGAGTTACTGCTGTTTTTGTATACAACTGGAAATGGATAATCATAAATTACTGGAGAATCATCTGCAATTCCTTTCATCTCACAGAGGGGTAAGAAAAACTCTCAGGGATATTGAGTATATCATCAGTGATAAGCCTTCATTCAATATAGCTTTTTCACTTTCTGATAGTGCAATTGAATCTATACAATAGCTGCCAGCACTTTTACACAGCATACGAACATGGTAAACCTGTTGGAGTTTGCCTAAGAATTATTCATGATAACTGCGCGGGTATATATGCAGTTGCAACACTTCCTGAATTCAGAAAAAAAGGTATCAGTACTGCAGTTATGTCACACGCATTAAAAGAAGCCCGCAAAACAGGAATTGATACAATAACTTTGAAGGTAGCAACAGATTCATATGCTCACTTATTTTACAGGAAGCTGGGGTTTATTGATGTATTTAAATGTTCAGTTCATGATTCAATAACCGGGTAATTCCTGAATCGTGCAATGGTTTTTTCAATGCCATGGTTTGTCTTAGAACTCCATAATAAAAACTCTTAATGTGATTCAGTTCAATTTTTCATGGCATTAAAATTCCGCATTTTGTAAATTGCGGGAAAATATGAAAGATCAGCTGCTGGTAACTGTAACTTCAATCAAGCTCAAGAGTGTTTGGTACTTTTTCAGGCTCTCGCTTTGGGGATTGAAGATCTCGCGCCAGGCCAAAAGTGCAAAAGGCTTCATTAAAATGGAAAAAAACGGCTTTGGATACGATCATTTTACTCTTTCAGTTTGGGAATCGGAAAAAGATATCAATCGTTTTGCACGCTCAGGAAAGCACCTTGAAGCAATGAGACAAACCGGGAGTATCGCGAGTGAAGTCAGGAGTTATACATTCCGGACAAACACACTTCCGGGATGGAATGAAGTTAAGAAACTCCTTAATGATAAAGGCAAAATTCACAAATTCAAATAATATTACATAATGCAAAGACCAACAAATGAAGAGTACAATCCATATTTCAACCGTTATATTGATCTGGTGAAAGATGGTGAATATTTTCAGTTACTGAAGGATAATACGGCAGGCACAGTTCATTTTTTCAGGTTCTCGGTAGTAAAAAAGGAGGATTTCCGTTATACTGAGAACAAATGGACACCAAAACAGATCTTCCAGCATATAATAGATACTGAAAGAGTATTATGTTACCGCGCTCTTGTTGCAGCAAGAGGCGATAAAAAAACACTTTTGCAGAATATGGAACAGGATGAATACAACGCTTCAGTTGACGTCTCTAATAAGACTTTAGAAGAACTAATAGATGAGTTTAAGACTGTTCGAAAATCAACTACGTCTCTTTTGGCTTCATTAAGTGAGGCTGAATCCATGAAATGCGCAAAGGCAGAAATGGACGGCCAAATATTCCCTATTTCAGCACGGGCAGTTGGCTATATTGTGATAGGACACATACTGCACCATACGAACACTATTAAAGAAAAATACTTATGATTAAGATAAATAAAGTATGAACAAAATAAATATTTCTGAAAAACTATATTTAATTACCGATCACTGGAATCCAAGAATTGCTGGCGAACTTAACGGGCAGCAAGTTAAGCTTGTGAAGTTCAAGGGTGACTTTGTATGGCATAAACATGATGACGAAGACGAAATGTTTTATGTTCTTGAAGGTAAATTTAATATGGAATTCAGGGATAAGACCATTGAGATTTGTAAAGATGAATTCATTATCGTACCTAAAGGCACAGAGCACAGGCCTGTTGCACCGGAAGAAGTCTCAGTCATGTTGTTTGAGCCGGCTTCAACAAGAAACACCGGAAATGTTAAATCTGAATTAACGAAGGAATCACTGGAAAGGATATAATTAACTCCTCAGCTGTTCCACTTAACTTCTGTTTTTGTATTGTTCTGCCAGTCACCCCTTAGAATAGAGTACCCGGTGCAATCATACTTATTTCCATGTTCATCGGGCCATGCCTGGCGGTAATGCGCTTCTTTAACAAATCCGCATGCCTCGAATACCTTCCTCATTGCAGTATTATCAACCCTCGTAGTAGCTTCAAACCTGTTTTTGTTGGGATATTCATTGAATACAAAATCTGTAAGCAGCCTCAGCGATGTTTTTCCAACACCCCTTCCTCTTTTTTCTTCGATTATCTTAATATCAAACAGTGGCGTTTCATCGTCCTCGGGTCCACTGCCAAGATCAAACAAACGGATCACTCCTGTTGCAGTTCCTTCAGCATAAATAATGAACGTTCTCCTTCCTTCACCGGTAAAATACCCGTTTTGCAATTGTTCAATAACTTTTTCCATGGTAATATTGGGTGTGCTGTGATAAGGCCACCTCGAAGATGTCAGTATTTTTATTAAGTCGTCTTTTCTGTTATCAGAATATTCAGAGAAACTGATTTCCATAAAATGTTTTTTGTTTGAGTACAATATTAACGAATATACCTTATTTGCAAGGTGTCAAAATAAATGCTGAATGGTTGCAGTTTGGGTTTCAGTATTTGTATTGTTCAAATGAGTTTTATGACTTATTTTTGGATTAAGCGGACTCGGTTTCTCCGCTCTTTATTCCAAAAGCTCCTCACTTTCAATTTCTAATTATATAATTAAACATTGAGCAATTCTCCGAAGCTTATATGAAAAAAATATTCTTGTTCCATGCCCTCTTTTTGCTTTACATAGTATTTTCAGCTTCATTAAATTCACAGGATTTCTCAACACTGCCAGCACTTAAGTGGAAATTCCAGACAGGCGCTCCGATAGTATCTTCTCCGGCAATAGAAGGAAAAACTGTTTATTTCGGCAGTAATGATAGCAATCTATATGCAGTTGATCTTATCACAGGCAAAGAAAAATGGAAATTCAGCATTAAAGGCGAGCTCAAATCTTCTCCCCTTGTCGAAGGTAATTCTGTTTATTTCGCCGGAGGAGATGGCATCACATATTCATTAGATAAGAATACAGGAAAAATTAACTGGCAGTTCCAAACCATGGGAGAAACGCTGTACAAACTCTATAGTTATGCTGACTATTACCATAACTCCCCTGTTTTTAATAGCGGAATGATCTATTTCGGCTCAGGTGATGGAAATATCTATGCGTTGAATGCAGAAAGCGGAGAAAAACTGTGGAGTTATAAAACAGGAGAAGTAGTTCACTCAAAGCCCTGCATTTACAACGGCAAGCTGTATGCCGGCTCATTTGATGGTAACCTTTATGCAATTGATATGAAGGATGGTTCGCTTATGTGGAAGTTCAAATCGGTTGGCCACAGGTTTTTTCCACTGGGTGAAATGCAGGGCTCTCCGGTTGCAGGTGATGGCCTTATTTTCATTGGAAGCAGAGATTACAATCTATATGCCATTGATGCCGAAAAAGGATACTGCCATTGGAACAGACAATTCCCGCTTGGCTGGGCTTTGGCGCTTACAGTAAAAGATACGATTCTATATACGGGGACATCTGATGATGACTTAATGCTTGCACTTGATACCAAAACCGGAAAAGAATACTGGAAGACAAATGTGAAGTTCAACATATTTGGCGGAGCAGCGTTTAGCGAAAGTATGCTTTACTTCGGCACCTTAATGGGGAAGTTAACAGGAATGAATCGCACCAGCGGTGAAATAAAGTGGTCATTTAATACTGATGGGTATGAGAAGTATCACTCTGAGTATTTCAAAGATGAAAATAACATAATAAAAAATGATTTTTATTCTATAGTCGGATCGCCGGAAGGCTATATAAAAGCGCTGCACAAACTCGGGGCGGTATTTTCAACTCCGGCAATTTCCGGAGATATGCTGGTGTTCACAAGCACTGATGGAAATGCATACTGTCTGGCAAGATAGAAAATTGTGATGCAGGTCATTCTTTGGTTTCATAAGACTTTGTATTTTTGAGCAGCATTGTAAAACAAACCAAAGAATTGTGATGAAAATTCTAAGAATTTCGCTGATATTCTTACTTTTTTTCAATTTTATTTCAGCCCTTTTTGGCGGTCTGCATCTGACACTTGATCCTTCAGGCAGTTCAATTGGATTGCCGTTTGAGTGGATAAATAATACCATATTCCGGAATTACTTTTTACCCGGACTCTTTCTTACACTGCTGATCGCTGTTTTTAGTTTGTACACCGGAATAATGATTCTGTTAAACAGAAGTTATGGGTGGTTATTGGTAGTCTCTGAGGGTATTATGTTATGCATTTGGATTGCTGTTGAAACAATTATAATACCGATGCAATCCGGTCTTCAGTATTTTTACGGTTTTCTTGGAATGATCTTCATTATAACGGGTTTGTTCTACAGGAATTAACGTGCAGATTAATTATATAATAGATGTTTTTTTACAGTGAGTGCTTGAATACTACTTTCCTTTTTTCGATAAACTAATCACTCTATTAATTCAATTGATTGAATATTATTATTTAGCTATTTTATGGAAATAAAAAAACTGAACATGAAACATATTATTAACATAAAAAGCGAGAAACCTTTAGTAGTTGTTCCTCTTGAAAAATATGAAGGGATGCTTGAGACCATTGAAATACTATCCGGTAACAATAATATTTTAGATGAATTGAAAAATGAAAAAAGAGAATTCATTAAAGGAAACTATGTAATTCATGAAAAATTGAACCGTACCAGAAAAAAAGGTCTTTCAAAGTAACATGGATTATAAAATTGCTTTTACACCCGGCGCTGAAAGAGATTTCAAAAACATTGAAAAGAATAAAACTGTTTTAAAGAAAATAGAAAGAGCATTTGATATACTGAGAAAGAATCCTAAGTACACGACAGTAAATGTACAACTTCATTAAATTCATAAGTGTTAGATATTTCTTTTGCTAAGAGCCTTTTAATAAATGAAGTTAAGTAGTCAAAGCCTACCCTAAAAATGCTT
>JAIOIK010000029.1 GCA_019912545.1 Ignavibacteria bacterium
AAGAATATTATAACAGTGTTTCTGTTGAATCCGCCCGTTAGCGCCCTTCATCCTAAAACGCTGAACTCTCCGATATTTATTCAATTCAAGAACACCCAACCGGATTTATCCAAATACAGGCTTTTTGCTCATTTCTTAAAAAATACTCCTTCTTTTCAAATTGTATTTGATTACTATCTTTAGTAATTTTCCTGAAATAATACTCAAATTATGCACAAAATTAAGAATCTGTTTAATATTGCTTTATTTTCAATAATCCTGTTCACATTTTCGGGCTGCGGCTATAACTCGCTTGTTGGGCTTGATGAAACTGTAAACCAGGCATGGGCTCAGGTTGAAAATCAATACCAGCGCAGAGCCGATCTCATTCCAAATCTCGTAAAAACCGTTCAGGGATACGCAGATTTCGAAAAAGGGGTCTTAGTTGAAGTTACAGAGCTTCGCTCACAGGTGGGGCAGATGAAACTCTCGGCGGACGACCTTGAAGACGAAGAGAAATTCAAGAAATTCCAGGAAGCACAGGACAAACTCTCCGGCGCTCTTTCGAGGCTGCTTGTTGTTGCCGAAAATTACCCGCAGCTAAAAGCAAACGAAAACTTTCTGCAGCTTCAGGCACAGCTTGAAGGAACTGAAAACCGCATAGCTGTTGAAAGAAAAAAATTCAACGAAGCGGTTCAGGAATACAATACCGCGATCAGAAAATTCCCGACACTTATTACGGCGAAAATATTCGGATTTAAAGAAAAGCAGTATTTCAAATCTGCACCGGGTACAGATAAAGTTCCGGACGTGAATTTTGATTTTGATAAAAAGAAAGACTCTAAGTAAAGGTTTCTTTGGAAGTGCACTGAATGTATCAGTGTAAATTTACTTTTAAATTCCTGGCTGTAAATTCTTGATCTTCTTCTGCCTGTTTCTTTTTGAATAAGGAGACGGGCAATATTACATTAAAACTCAATTACTCTTCTTTTCACCTTTCTTTAAGCAAAGGGTGTCCGGAAGAGAAATCTCTCAGGATAAAAAACTAATATGCAGGCAATTGTAATGGCAGGCGGTTTCGGGACGCGGTTAAGGCCGCTTACAGCTAACATCCCGAAACCAATGACTCCGCTTCTCAACAAACCCATTATTGAACACATCCTCGAGCTGTTAAAAAGGCATAAGATAAACGATCTTATCTTTATTCTTTACCACCAGGCCGAGGTGATCAAAGATTATTTTAAGGACGGAAAAAAGTTCGGTGTAAAGATCCGTTATGTTAAGCCGGATGCGGATTACGGAACCGCGGGTGCCGTGCACTGTGGATATGACCTTGTAGATGGCAGGTTTATAATTATCAGCGGTGATGTAGTAACCGATTTTGATCTTACACACGCTATCAGTTTCCACGAAAAAAGAAAGTCCGCTGCAACACTTGTTCTAACGAGGGCAAAATTCCCGCTTCAATTCGGTATCGTCTTAACCGATAAAGAAGGAAAGATCACCAAGTTCTTCGAAAAGCCCACCTGGAGCGAAGTGTTCAGCGATACCATCAATACCGGTATATATGTGCTTGAAAAGGAAACTCTCTCGCTTGTTACAAAGGCTCGGGGTGCTAAAGCTGATTGTGATTTTTCCAAAGATCTTTTCCCCTACCTCTTAAAGCATAAAATGCCCCTGTATGGCGCAATTGAAAGCGGCTATTGGCGCGATGTAGGCAGCCTTGAAGATTACATCAAGACCAATCTCGAAGCGCTTAAAGGGAAGATCGATCTTCCGCTTGCAGCCAGGCTTATCAAAAACGGAAATGTAGCTGCTTCTTCAGCAAAGATCTCGCGTAATTCAAAAATTATCAATTCGGTTATCGGAGAAAAGTGCACTATTGCTGCCGGAGCGGTAATTAAGGATTCTATTTTATGGAGCAGCACAGATATAGGTGAAGGCACGCGTGTTAATCACTCCGTTTTGTGCAATAACGTGAGGATTAGGCCCAATTGCAAAATAAACGATAATATCTTTATAGGCGATAATGTAATTGTTGGTAGCAACGTTACTATCAAAAGTGATGTGAAGATATGGCCGCAAAAAAATGTTGATAGCAACTCAATAGTAAATAAGAACCTGATATGGGAGGAGCGGTGGAAAGATTCGCTCTTCACTGATTCACGTATAACGGGGCTCTCGAACATAGAAATAACCCCTGATTTCAGTGCAAGGCTTGGAATGGCTTATGGCGTATTTGCCGGGCTGGGATCTAAAATTCTTATTTCAAGGGATATTGATAATGTTTCCCTTATGATAAAAGGCGCTATAACCAGCGGGTTGCTATCCAGCGGAGTAATCGCAATGGATTTCCAGACAATGCCTATACCTATTTTGAGACAGGAGCTTGGCAAGGGCAGTGGAACCGGCGGAATATTTGTGCGCAAATCTCCATTTGATTCTTCGAGATGTGATATCATATTCTTTGATTCTAATGGCAGGGACCTCTCGTCTGCAAAGATAAAATCCATTGAGCGTCTGCTTATTTCTAACGATGCACGCCCCACTCCGTTTGATAAGATCGGCTCAATAACATATGCTGAGAGAACTTATGAAAGTTATAAGGAACGTTTTCTTGCGAATATCAATAAAGAGATAATTAATAAAAGGAAGATCCGCGTTGCGATAAACTTCTCACACGGAATTACATCAACCATACTCCCCAACATTATTGGAGAGTTTAATATTGAGCTTGTTACGCTCGACTCACACCTTGATGCGGCTAAACAGGCGCGTTCACCGGAAGAGTTCAGAACTGCGCTTCAGCAGCTATCCTATATTGTTACATCGCTCAAATACGATGCCGGCTTTTTAATTGATGCCGGCGGCGAGAAGATATATGTTGTTGATGACTCGGGTAAAATACTTAGCTATGACCGCTTTTTAAGTCTTGTGGTCTATATGTATCTTACGCTTTTCCCAAAAGCAAAAAAGATAGCGGTGCCCATACAGGCTTCGGGTGAAATAGATATCGTTGCAAAAAAATATTTCACGGATATTGTAAGGGTTAAAGATTCTCATTTTGCGATAATGAATTCAACTGCCGATCCGGAGGTTGAGCTTGCCGGCGGCACTAAGGGCGGAGTGATCTTTCCTGCCTTTTCGTTCGCAACAGATGGAATGTTCTCTATTATGAAAATTCTTGAGCTTATTGCAAGGTCGCACAAGAGATTAAGTGATCTGGAAAAAAGGACTCCCCGCCTTCATATGGCTAAGAACAATGTATTCTGCACACTTGACCAAAAAGGCAAAATAATGCGCAAGCTTGTCGAAGATTCTGAAGGGAAAACCCGTCAGCTTATAGATGGTATAAAAATATTCTTTGATGATTACAAGTGGGTGCTCTGCATACCCGATAGTGAACGCGAGATCTTTCATGTAAATGCAGAAGCTAAAACTCAGAAGGCGGCTGATGAGCTTGTGAAGGAATATTCTGCAAAGATCAGGAAGTACCAGGAAAGCCTTTAAGTGCAGAAAACTCTTCTACATAATTTCAGATTTAAAAAGAACCGGCAGATAAATGTTGACAGAATCCGGGCAGAAAAGGGATCTACACTTTACAGCGAAAACTTTCTGAGAGAAGAGCTCATCTCAAGCTACCGGGCAAGGATTCTTGCAATTGCTATATTCCTTTTTTACTTCATAGAAAACGGGACGCTGGGTCTGATTCCCGAAAGATTCTATATGGTTTACAGGAACGTCAGACTCTCAGATCTCATATTATATTCAACCGTACTATACTCTCTTATTCGTTATAATGAGTATCGGGAACTTGTTAACAGTAAACCATTTCTCATTGTAAAGTTATTCCTTTTATACCTCTTAATTGAGTTTCTGGTAAGTTACATAAGGTATGGTTTTCCCCCTGAGGAATATTTTTTCAGGCTTAAAGGTATTTGGCAGTCATTCCTGATTTTTCCCTTTTTGCTTCTGCTTAAGAGAAATGGACTGCCTTTTTTGATCAAGCTCGTCTTCCCTGTTGCTGTCATTTCTAACTTACTTTATATTCTCTCGGCATTAACGGGAATACCTTTTTTGCCTGACGTTTGGATTGTTACACAATGGCTGCCAGGAGATATTGTTGTTTACCGCGTTTTTGGGGGAACTTTTTACGGGGAGATGTTCTTCATCGGTATAATTTATTACTGGATCAATAAGCGGTTCCGTGCATGGCAGCTTGGACTTGTTGTCCTGTTCATAGTTCCCCATATCCTTGCATTTGGCCGGCTTGCCTGGGCAAGCCTCTCATTTACTATTTTTATGATGATCGTGCTTAATTCTTTGAGCAGAAGAAATTTTAGCATGCTTTTCCGGCAGGCAATAATTCTCATTATAACATCTGCTGTACTTATTTTTGCGTTTATAAAGTTCATTCCAAAATCCGATTATTATTTGGACGCGTTAAATGCAAGAATTTTCCAGGGACAGGATGACGTTATGTACGGTGAAGGAACATATGGCGCAAGAGTGATTACACAGAATGATGCTTTAGTTAATCTTTGGGCAAATAACGATATCTTTCTGGGTGTAGGTATGCACCCAATGTGGGTACTTGGTCCCGAATCGAGGGAAGAAGCCATTTATTACAGTGCGTTTTCGGATGTCGGGTGGCCCGGTGTTCTTGCCGCGTATGGGATAGTGGGGTTTGCGCTGGCGCTTTTTTTCCAGATATATTTCATTTTCCTTGCCTACAAGCTTATCAAAAAAAATCCACGTGTAAACATATATACTTTCTTTGTGACAATTTTACTGTCAAAATTAATTTTCGATTCGACTGTCGGGTTATCTTACATCTTTATTTCAACGACGTTGTGGGGATTCTATGGTCCATTGTGCCAGTACATCCCCGTAATGATCTATCTTTATGAAAAAAACAGGAGCGAGGGAATTATTTTGCAAAATATATCTTGAATACACAAAACATGGTTAAGTGAAGAATTATTCTTAATGCTGAACTTGTAGAACAAACGTAATATTACTATTTTAATTAACTTAATTCTCAAAAAATGGATATCATTGTCACGGGCGCTGCAGGTTTTATCGGGTCTAATCTGACACAAAGTCTGCTGGAAAAGGGACATAAGGTCATTGGAATAGATAACCTGAGCTATGGTAATCTCCGGAACATAAAAAAGTTCGGTAAAGATAAGAATTTTCAATTTGTTAAGGCTGACCTGAAAGAAAACTCAACCCTTGAGGGATACGATGCCGAAATTATCGTTCACTTGGCATCCCAGAAGATTCCAAGGTATTCATCTGCCCTGCTTACTCTAAATGAAAATTCAGTACTGCTGAAAAATGTTCTTGGTAAATGCATACGCGAAGGATGCAAACTCGTCTTTGCTTCCACATCGGATATTTATGGAAAGAATCCGGATTTACCATATAGTGAGTTGTCCAATATGGTACTTGGCCCAACAACGGTCAAACGGTGGGCATATGCAATCTCAAAAATATATGCTGAGCAGCTCATAATTGCTAATAATGCCGAATTCAGTTTGCAATATACTATCATGCGCTTTTTTGGAAGTTACGGGCCCAATCAAAACCTCACGTGGTGGGGAGGGCCGCAATCTGTATTTATTGATAAGGCGCTGAAAAACGAGCCGATGGATATTCACGGAGACGGGTTGCAAACTCGTACTTTCACTTTTATAAGTGATACCGTGCAGGGTATTGAGAAGTGTATGTTCCATCCGGCTAGTACAAACGAAATATTCAATATTGCTGCTAATCCTGATGAAGAGATCACTATTGCAGATTTGGGTGATAAGATATGGAAAATGATTAACGGAAATGATTCTGAACCTAAGATAAATTTTATCCCCTATAATTCATTCGGTAATTATGAAGACGTACACAGGAGAGTGCCCGATATTTCAAAGATCAAGTCATCCCTTGGTTTCAAACCGGAATTCTCCCTTACCGATGGCCTTGCTGCTACTATTGAATGGCAGAGAAAATTGGAAGTTAAGCAATGATCTATATTTTATTGCCGGTATACAATGAAGCTGCAAATGTACCCCTTCTTAGAAAAGAACTTGCTGAATATTTCCGAAACTATAGAGTTTATTATGTCTTTTCAGATGACGGCTCTGTAGATGGCTCTAGGGAATTGATCAATGAGCACTTCGCAGAAGAAAAATTTGTTGTGCTCGGTGACGGAACAAATCACGGCCCCGGCTTCGCTTTCAACCTGGGTTTCGAATGGATAATGGCTAACTCAGCAGATCCAGACGGCGACAAAATAATCTCAATGGAAGCTGATTGTACGGCAGACCTGAGTATAGTTGATACAATGATAAAAATTTCGGATATCGGTTTTGAGCTGGTACTTGCTTCGGTATATGTTGAAGGTGGAGGTTTTGAAAAGACTTCCTGGTTGAGGAAATTCCTTTCTTTCTTTGCAAATATGTTCCTGAGGCAGAAATTCAACATCAAAGTTCTGACGCTGAGTTCTTTTTACCGGCTTTATTCTGTTAGCCTTATAAAAAAGATAAAACATACATATGGCACGATTATCAAAGAAGACGGATTCATTTCAATGATCGAGATACTCCTCAAGGCAATCAAAGTAAAAGCTTCAATTATCGAGGTACCGGTAAAACTGTTATCGGATAGACGAAAGGGAGATTCTAAGATGAAGAAGCTGAAGACTTCTATCAACTATCTTACTTTCCTTATGAAAACAGATTTTTGATCAAAAAATCGCTGCAAAAATGTTTCTGCTTTAAGTGCAATTAACATAATATCAAGAACGTGAACAGATCTTTTCTTTCTAAAAAACCGGTCATTTATATTGCTGCATTAACGCTGTTTTGTGTTTTTGCTTATTTGTTTCTGCATTTCTTGACACCAGCTGACATAATAGATAAAACAATTAGAACTCCTTATAAGAACCCTGTAAGGGTCAATGGTATCTTTTACGGAATTCTGCTCCGGCTCATTGCACTCGGCATTTTCATAATGATCTTATGGAAGCTATTTGAAAGCCCCTTATTCCCGAAATTAAGATCCGTTTTGAATACATTGCTCAGGCAGATCTCCGGGTTTGTTGGCATTAAACTTCTGTTTGTTATCACCTTGGTTTACGTTATAACTCTGCTTGCGGCAGCGGTGATCAGTTATGATGTTGGAACCGATGAAGCCTGGTATATTTGTGTGGGAGAGAACTTTACAAAGACACTGATTCCTTATCTTACTTCCAACGGTAAGATATTTATAATTGATAATATAAGCATGCTGCCTTATTACACTGCGTGTTTCATAAATTTCGGATTTGGTTTTACCGAGATATGGCATTTCAAACTTATCGCCGCCCTGCTCTCCCTGGGGACACTTTTTGTGTTATACAAGGTTTCTTCAAAGCAATATGGTAAAGATGCAGCAGTCATATTCTTCTTCTTTCTTGTAATTCAGCCCGGGTTTGGTTTTGTAGCCTCTTCCTTTTTTGGAGAACTACTGCAATCGGCCTTTGTGTTCTATGGATTATTTCTTTGGCTAAAAAGTCCGGTAACACCTGGCACGAGAAGGATCGTTCTGGTATCTCTTTTATTCACACTCGCAATTCATACCAAGTTCCAGCTTATGTTCATAATACCATTGGTTCTTTTGGTAATGCATTTCACAGATAGAGAAACAAATTCTTTAAGACTTTTGTTATATACTCTGCTTTTTTCTGTCCTGTTGTTGATTGCAAGATCGGTGCCGGTCGCTTTTAAAGATATTTCGGTATTGAGGTACCTCGTGGTTATAAATCTTTTTACAGAACAGTCTGTTAACTCGTCTTTAACGACAGTATTTGATAAGTTACAGCTTTTAAACAGGTTTTTCCCTGCATCCTTATTCGTTTTGATCTCATTTGGTTTTTCGTTTTATTGCATGAAGACTGCATTTGACCGGTTTATTTTCAGTTTCTCAACCGTTACAATTTTGTGGTGGGTGTTTATGTATCCGTTTTCTCCATACCGTGTGCCGTTCATGGGCTTCATAATGCTTGCTTTAATGGCCGCAGTAATGCTGCGTAAAGCTTATATTACGTATGTTCATGATTTCCCGAACCATAAAGTAATTCTGAAATACGCTGTTGCTTTCTCATTATTGTTTTTGATGCTGTATGGATTTTCGGCGAACTTTGTTTACGCCTTAGCTGGATATAATGACGGTGTCCAGTTCGATCTCGACGGTTTCAAATCACGGCAGTTTACAGGGGCCGGTCATAATGGTTCTCAAAAGGAATTTTATGAAGATCTTAAAAAGGTCGTCCCGCCGGTTGATACTTTATATAACGGATCATCAACAACAATGCTTTATACAGAGAATCCAGTTTCCAGGCTTGATATGCTTCAAAGGTCGCTTGAAAGCTCATCAAAGGAAAAATTTGTTCTGTTTGTCCGGGATATGTATCCTTTTGGTTTTGATGAGATATCCTCCCAGCTTGATTCCATCGGGGGCACCAGGAGGCTTATAATAAAAAAACCCGGCCATGAGCTTTACGGCATTTTAAAATAACAGTTTGCCGGATTCTGTTTGTCTGACAATTTCAAATCAAGTTGCTACACAGAAAACTGGCAGATATCTTTAAGAATCATCAGTTAAGAAATGAAAGATGAAAATGATGCAGGGAGTCTTTTTAATGAGATTCAGGAAATGACACTGATATGATCTTTAGTTGTGCAAAAATTCTCTTTTGAGGATCGGTTTTCTTTTCAAATGCAGTGAACCTATATCTCGCGATTTTGATTTTGTAATATGGAAAATAACAGAAATCTTGAAATGTTGTTACAGAATTTATCATGAAATTGCATACTTATGATTATCAAGTCTGCAAATAATCTACGAACCGCTTTTCGCAATAACGGTGTGAAGCGAGATAAGTATTTCGATATGGTTGAAGGTGGATTTCTGCCTCTTCCGCTAAACGCCAAATTTCTTGCCTGGACAATATTCCTTCTTTTTTTTATAGAAAATGGAACAATGGGCCTGCTGCCAAAACAGTTCTATTTTGTTTACAGGAATATGAGGATATCTGACTTTCTGCTCTACGGTCTTACGGTTTACTCGCTGTTAAAAGTAAACGAATACCGTGAGTTATTCAGAAGCGTATCGTTATTGATCCCCAAGCTTGTGCTTTTGTACCTTTTGATCCAGTTTACGCTAAGCTCAATAATATATGAGTATAATTTTGTGGAAACTTTCTTTCGGTTAAAGGGTGTGTGGATGTGTTTCATGGTTTTCCCTTATCTGCTGCTCCTTAAAAGAAATGCGTTGGGATACCTTATTAAGCTGATTCTGCCTGTAGCCATCGTTGCCAATATTTTATATATCATAAGCGCCATAACCGGGGTCGCGTTAATGCCTGATACCGGAGTTGTGGAACAGAGTTTACCGGGCGGTTTAAAAGTTTTCCGTGTGTATGGCGGCACTTTCTATGGAGAGGTGTTCTTCCTTGGGTTCATATACAATTGGATAACAAAAAAATTCCAGTTGTACCAGCTCTTCCTTGTCATATTATTCATCATCCCGCACATACTTGCCTTCGGAAGATCTACCTGGGCATACCTCAGTCTCGCAATTGTTATAATGTTTATATGGTATGGGCTGAAGAAAAGGCAGCTTCGTCTTGCCTTCAGGCAAATAGCCATAATAACAATACTGGGGGGTGCTTTGGTCTATGCTTTCATGAACTTCGTGCCAAAATCAGATTATCTTGTTGAAGCGATCGGCGCACGGGTTACACAGGGGCAGGATGATTTGAAATACAATGAAGGAACATATGGAACCAGGATGGCAAATATAACAGCGCTTTTATCTTTGTGGCAAAAGGGGAACATTCTTGTGGGCATTGGAATGCACCCTCTATGGGTACTGGGGCCGGTTACCGTTGAAGAAAGTATCTATACCTGGGGTTTTTCAGATCTTGGCTGGATCTCGGTATTGGCGGCTTACGGATTGATCGGGTTTCTGCTTGCTGTTGCTTTTCAGATATATTACTTCGTCAACGCTGTTCGTCTTTCAAAGATCTCGCTTCATAATGACGTCTTAACCTTTTTTGTGGTAATGTTCATGATAAGGCTCTTTTATGATTCGGTCATAAATTATACATATGTAGGGATATCTATTGGATTGTGGGGATTTCCTCATCTTGCATTCCTGGTTGCCGCATTGGTTTACAAATATGTTTACACAAATGAAGAATATAAGCTAAACATTAGAAACTCGGCTAAAGAAGGCGATCCCTATTAATAAATAAAGAGCGGCTGAAGGGAAAAATCTGCTTTCTCGGTTTATTTTGATATTCTTACGTAAGCCCTTGGCAGTTTTGAAAATTGACTGAACAAATTATCTAACCTTCTGCAGTTAAAATTGGGTATAATTATATTTTGCCAATAAATTTTCATTCCAAATGGGAGCGCCCCAATCCTGTCTTTAGGCTCCAATTCTATAAAAACCTCATAATTCCCGTCAGTAAGATTAATACCGCCGCAGCCCGGAATAGTATCAATTACCCAATCTTGCCCCGGTGCATTGTAAGCCGATGAATCTCCCCTGCACGGTCCGGCTCCGTCAAGATCCGCTGCAAGCGGATTAAAAAAAGCACCCGTTGTTGTATATACATTCGTAACTTTATTGTGCACCCATCCCCTGTATTGCCATCCGCCGCCGGGATCAAGTTGTGCGTCGGGAAGATGTGAGTTCCCGCTTGTGTCGCAAAACCACATGCCTTTATTACAATTTACTCCGCCATTTGTTGGAGTATTTATTATATACAGCCTGCCAAGATTCTTAAGCAGTGTATCCCCGGTTGATCCAAGAGCAAGAGGGTCGCTCATCTTTAAAGGAGCAGATACTGAGTCTGCAATGCTGGTAAAACTTCCTGCTAAAATTACTGTCCTGCCGGGTACTGTTGCGAACACCGGCTCTATTGTAACTATACAATATTCCGCACGGGCAATATCAACAGTATCCACATCATTCAATTTCAGTGTTACCGGATTTCCGGATCCATCAACAAGGGCGCCTTCGCCGTTTACGTTAAACCTCCCCAGGTTTAAGATCCTTGGAATACCGGTAGTGTCTCTTACCAGAATCCACATGTGATACTGGCCGTCCGCCGGGTCAAGCGTCATTAAATTAACTGTTTGAGTAAATACAATCTGTCCGGCCGAAATATCAGTGGGAAGCTGGCCTGAATCGTCACACGAATAATAAAAAACAGTACATAAGATAACCAGAATCGGTAATAAATATTTAATTTTTTTCATTTATATTAATTAATATTTACAGCTCAATCTATTTAACGCAGTCTATTTCCGCAAGTCGCATTATATACCCTGATTGGGTTATATATTAAACATTCATTTTCCGGTTCTCATTCCTGCTTCCGAATTTTTTAGAAATTATATTTTCCTAAACTCTCTGCTTCCAAATGATTACCAATAAACCTGCATTAAACCCTGATCGGGCTAATACATCAAAAATAACAAAAAATATATCATTTTAATAATTATAATTATCGCTTATCTTTTTAAGTTACAATTATTAATAATTTAACTTTCCGTAGCCTCCATTTTTGAACAAAAACCTCATTTATTGAAAAAGAGTCCGCAAAACACCGCAATTGTTCTGCTGCCTTCGGGTGCATTTGGGGGAGCCGAAAAAAGGTTTGTCAATCTATTCCTGTTTTTTAACCGGCTATCACCCGGGAGTATAACGTTAATAATTAACTCCCGTATGTATGAATATCTGCAAAGGATCATGCCTGCGGCTTTTGAGTATAAATACCAAATAGAAGTTATCGGGGAAAAGCTGCCTCTTCCGCAGGCATCGGGCAGTAACACCGTACCCCGTTATTATAAAGATACAATACCCGATCCCGTGAAAGTTGATTCGCGCGCTTCATATTTAAGAAAGGTTTACTGGTATTTCAAAAACAAACGCATAGAGAAAAAACTCTTTGCTGAAATTGAGAAAATAAAGCAACGGCGGGAAATTAAAGTTTTTATTGGGGTTTTTGCGGGTGTGCTTCCGCTTGTGTTTTATATGAATAACCGCCCGGGGTCGCCTGCCGTTATCTTTTCAAATATGGATAGCTGGTTTAGTGATGTTCTTACGGATATGAAAACAATGTGGTACAGGAAGTATTACTCTTTCAATTATGCAATGGAGAATTCCGATATTGTTGATTTCCTGAGCCCCTACATTGCAGAGGGAGTAGAAAAACGAAATGTAAATATTCCCGGGGAAAAAATTGCAATTGCTCCTTGTTCGTTTGCCGATTATTCTAAGTGTACGCCGGGTAAAAAAGTGAATATTGAAATTGCTTTCAGCGGCAGAATGGAGCCGGATAAAAACCCAATGCTCTACCTTAAGGCAGCACGGGAAATACTGAAAACCCGCTCTGATGTAACATTTCATGTCATGGGAGAAGGCAGTCTGGTTAACGAAGTGAGTGATTTTATCGCACAAAATGATCTTTCTGATAAAATTAACTTCCGGTTTCATCCAAATCCTCCCGAGGTTTTAGCAGAAACTTCTTTATTTGTCTCCCTGCAAACGGGCACAAACTATCCTTCACAAAGTATCCTCGAGGCAATGGCATGCGGCAACGCAATAATTGCAAGCAACACAGGTGATACAGGTCTTTTTATTAACAGCGCCAATGGAGTGCTTGTTGAGCTTGAGCTGAATGATATAGTAAAAGCTTTAACATTGTTGATAAATGACAATGCCCGCACTAAGAAAATGGGGGAAGCTGCAAGAACTTTTGCATTACAGAATCATACTATCGAAAAAGCTGCTGATTATTACATTGGGTTGATTGAAAAGGCCGGGAAAAAATGAGTGACGAAGAAAAAATCGGCATTATTATTGTAATGCATAAGCAAAAACATAATCTTGAAAGATTATATAGTTCCCTTTCAAAACAAACATTCAAATATTTTATGATATACTTTGTTGATAACAATTCAAACGATGTAGATATTCGTCTCTCCAAAGAACTGAACAAAACTTTCGGGCTTGGTATTACCTACATTAAAGCCGGCTTCAATTCCGGCTTTGCAGGGGGAAACAACCTGGGTGCTGACAGGGCAATTAAAGACGGCTGCAATCGCATCTTTTTTCTGAATAATGATGTATCCCTGGATGAAAACTGCATTGAAAATTTGTTCAATGCACTTACTCATAGCGGCGGTTTTGATGCGGCAGCGCCGCTCATATTATACGGCATTGATAGCGGGAATGGTGATATTATACAGGAGTTTGGAGCTTCTTGTGATTTTAGCAGGTATAAGATACGGAAAAATTTTGGGGGGCGCAGCTTCAGAGAAAATGATTCAAATATTCCTGCCATAATGACTTTAGATCTTTTGAGCGGAGCTGCTATATTAATAAACACCAGCGCGCTGAAAAGATCGGGCATGTGGGAAGAAAGTTACTTCGCATACGGAGATGAAATAGACCTGTTCAGAAGACTGAAGGAATCCGGCTGTAAATCGGCTGCAATTAAAGATGCAAAGCTTTGGCACTACCATAAATGGACGAGATCGAACAAAGAGGGTTACTATTTTGAATACTACTTAATTGAAAGAAATAAATTTTTATATTACCGGAAATTCAGGCTGCATTTCCAAATGATCCTTGCTGTAACCGAAGACCTTCTGAAATTCCCGTCGAGGCTCATATGGTTTATGAAAGTGTGTGACTTTAAGCTTGGATTATATTACCTTAAAGGAATGCTTGACGGACTCATGAACAGGAAAGGGAAACCGGGTTTCTTATCCTGAGTGCAGCTTCGCGACATATTTCTGGCGTTATGCTTGTATGAAGCCGGATACATTTGTGAAAATTTAATAAATCAAATTCTCCTGTCTCCCCTCTCCTTTTAGGAGAGGGGCCGGGGGTGAGGTCAAATACGTGACAATCACGAAAAAACCATTTTTATTCCCGAAACTTTTCAAAGTTGAGGGTTTTAAACCAAACGAAGAGCCTCTCGAAAGAACTCAATTGATAGCATTTATCATTTGTGTTCTGGTAACAATTATAATTAAAACACTTGTTGCGGATTACAGTATGATCGATCACGGCGAGGGTGCAACCCGTACATGGAATGCGCTCTGGTGGGCGCAAAAACCCTTCTTCGTAGAGCCGCTATCCGGCAATCCGGGCTGGTTCTACTTTATTGGCCCGCTCATTCAGATAACGATGAATATATACTTTATGCCAATTTTCACAATGATACTTGCCATGACCCTTGGCGGTATATACATATTCAAAATTACCCTGCTGTTTTCTAATTACCGAACGGCATTAATCGCATTTTTTATCTACACGCTGCATCCGGTGCTCTTCCGGCTGAACTTTACACCATTGCCGCAGCAGTTTTACCTGGCAGCCATTTGCATTATGATCTACTATTTCATTAAGGCTGTCGCTTCCCAAAGCGATAAATTAAGCCTTAAGTATTTCATCATAGCGGGAGTATTTTCATTCATTTCGCTTACGTTCCGGCCGGAGGGGTTGTTTACGCTGCTAAGTTTCTGCGGACTCGCGTTTGTTTCGCGCAGGCGTGGTGCATATATTTTTATCCTGCTTACTATTCTTTTCCAGCTGATATGGATGGCTGTAAGTTACCAGATACACGGATCTTTTTTTGCGACTTTCAAAGCCGTAAGGGATTATGACTTCCTGGTTGGTGCAAATATTGCCGATGCCCCTTTAGGCGTCAGGGCGCGCGGATTCTTTTTGCCTTACTATTTCATTGTGGTCGGGACAACCTTCATACTGTTCTATTTCATGATAAAGGGTGCGGTAATAACCTATAAGCGTGTGCCTTTCTTCATATTCTTAACTTTGTTCTTTCCTGTTTTTTTCCCTGCGTTTGTTAACGGACTTCAGGAAACCATGTCTGCGGCTTATGATACAACCCGTTACTTTTATTTAACTTTCTATTTCTGTTCTGTATTTACGGCGATCGGGATTGAGGAATTTATAAAGCGGTTTAAGATCGTGATGCTGCAAAACTTAACTGCCGCAGTTATTGTTTTGACGGCAATACCGCTATCTTACATAAAAGATCTGGTGCCCTATAAATATAATAAGCTTTTTCCAAAGGTCATCCAGTTTATCTCAACAAGCGAAGATCCCGAAGATGCGCGGCAGATGATAAAATTCATTGATGAAAACATTACAGCATACCCGGCGCTGATCTTTGATTCCGAGGGCAGCGATTCAAGCATAATGTATATTCCGTTCAGAACAAAGCTCGCTCCCCCGGAAAAAATTATGATAGCCGGCTATAACATCGCAGCAGAAAAAGACAGCCTTAAGACGGAAATCAGATCCTTTATGAAAAAGAATCCCCGGGGTATAATCATGTATAAAAAGGAACCAACTTTATTCAATAGTGTCTTTTCTGAACTAACCGCCCCAAGGCAATACATTCGCGGCGGCATGGTTAAAGCCGGCGAAACCGCAAAATGGATAATTTATACTTATGAACCAACAGAAGAGATTCACTGAGTTTTTTTATAACAGACATCATGAAAACACTCATTAACATATCGAATCTTTGGAAAACCGTTGATAATCTCAGCGGTGCCCTGTTTGCGGGTCAAAGTATCTCTCTGGCCGATAAAAAAGCTTTTGAAGCCTTGCTTGAAAAAAGGCATCATATGGAGGGTCGCTACAACAATATGTATGCGCTGACTCCAAAGGAAATCGCGGAGAGGTCAATACTCTTCACGGGAGAAGCTATCACTTCAAATGCATCTAAGAGGCACATCATAGGGGAAGATGCAAGCAGAACCCTCGGGCTTCTAAAGCCTTCAGGCAATACTGCAAAAAGGTCACTTCATGAAGGTGATAAAGAAATGTCTGCTGCTCTTAAGGGATATGACGGCAGAAAGAGAAAGTATGGTATGTATTGTTGCTTCAACTGTTCACTTTCCCTTTGGCGCAACTTGGCCTCCGGGGGAATCAAGCCGGCTCGGACGATGCTTTCCAAAGGAATGGCATCTCTTAAATTATTCCGTGATGGCAAGGGCAGGTGGAACGGCTTCCTGTATTATAATACACTATACACTCTGAGTTTGGTCGATCTTTCGCTTTCCAGAAATGAACTGCTCTATACCCTGCCCCTTGCCGAAGCGCTTTATAAGAAATTAAAAGCTGCCGATAAATACACTTTTCGCAGAAAATTGCTGATTGAAAAAATTATGAACAAATTATAAAATATGAATATCCGTCTTAATGCTGTTTATGCTGTAATCATGCTTTTTCTGATTTCCCCGCTGTGCAACAACACCAGCGCACAGGTTGATACCTGCAAAGTGGGAATATACTTTAACTCGCTCACTGACTTTAATATAAGTGACCAGAGCTTTTCGACAGACTTCTGGATATGGTTCAATTATAAGAATGACAGCCTTCACTTTAACGATGCGCTGGAGATAACGAATTCCAAGAGTTCGTCTTTCAGCAACTATGCCAGGATGAAAAAAGATGGCATCAACTGGGATATGATGAAGTTCACTGCCGTTGTTTTAGAAGAATGGGATGTTAGCGCTTTCCCGTTTGATAAGCAGAAACTTTCTCTGCATATAGATCACACCATTTACGATACAAAGAAGCTTACCTTTGTAACAGATAATGCCGGCTCAAGCATTGATTCAAATCTTTCGCTTAGCAACTGGAAAATAGATTCGCTTGCGCTTTATGTCAGCAACCAAACTTATAATACAACTTTCGGTGACCCGGTGTTAAAAGGTTCAAGCACATATCCCTCGGTTACCGCCGATATTTACCTGGCTCGTGAGAATTCCTGGAGTACCCTCTTCAAAATGCTTACCGGTGTTTACGTTGCATTCTCTATTGTGCTCCTCGCTTTCTTTGTTAAGCCAAGTGATAGGCTCGGGCTATGCGTAGGCGGACTCTTTGCCGCGGTTGGAAATAAATATATTATAGAATCAATGATCCCTTCAACGGTATCTAACACGCTATTTGATAATATTCACAACATCACCTTCATTGCAATATTTGTGATACTTGTTGTTGCCGTTACTTCGTTCAGGTGGAACGAAACCGGAAAACCGGAGTATCTTGCCAAAGCCAAAAAGCTTGATAGAACGAGTTTTTATTCGGTACTGCTGGTTTATGTGCTGCTGAATATTGTTCTTATTTATCGTGCAGCAAATTAGGAAATATTTTTTATACTCAGAAAACCAACTGTTGATCGGCCAAATGACCTTCATCCGGAAAATCTTAACAATTGTCATGTTTGTTTTCTCTCTGCATGCTTATTCACAAGGCTGCTATGACCTGAACTTTCAGTTTCAGTCTGAGATTCCTTCAACGTGCTTTAATATTTCAATGACCATGCTGCATGACCGAAATGACAGGTCTTATCTTTATGTTGCAAATAAAGAAGGCGGATTGAAAATTTATGATGTATCTGCGCTATCCGCGCCAATGGAAGTAAAAACTATTTCCATATCATCACTAAACAACCTTCATGTAATGAATTTAACGCAATCCGGAGATTATCTTTACCTGGCTCTTGGAAATCATTTCTCCTCAAGCCAGTCGCCCGGCATGGCCATAATAGATGTTACTGATCCGAAAAACGCAGCCGTTGCCGGTAAATGGAAATTCAGCAAGAATGATGGCGGCTCAGGTATTGTGAAAGTTCAGGGTAATTATGCATTTCTTGGTGCGATGAAGCACGGGCTTATTATACTTGATATATCAAATATACAGGACATAAAATTTATCTCGCAGTTTGTCCCTGATGTTAACTTCCCCGATAAAAAACCCGATAAAAAGAAGATCAATGCGCGCGGCATGCAAATATCGGGAGATCTTGTGTACCTGTGTTACGATGCCGGCGGGTTTAGAACAATTAATGTCTCTAATAAACAAAACCCTTTTGAAGCGGGAAGATATTCCAATCCGGCTCTCAGTGGCAAACCTAGAGCTTACAATAATGTTGTTGTTGACGGAGCATATGCTTACGTAACTGCTGATTACTGCGGCTTGGAAGTGCTGAACATTTCAGACCCGGGATCAATAAAAATGGTAAGCTGGTGGAATCCCTACAATTGCCAGGATGGCCTGCTCAAATGGTTCTCAAGCCCGGGCCATATGAATGAAATAGACTATAACAAAGAGTGCAAACTGCTTTTCATGTCCTCGGGAAAAAGTGATCTTCATGTACTGAACGTTTCCAATCCAAATAAACCCGATTCATGTGCATATTACGGCGGGGTAAATAATGATATTGGCACTTGGGGCGTCAGCAGCTATAAAAACCAGGTTTATCTCTCATACGTTTGTTCATTCATTCCGTTTGCTTCAAACTGGACCGGCGTGAAGATTCTAACTTATGATAACTGCTTAGGGAAGCAATGATATTGTTTTTAAGATACCCGCCCGCAAACAACTGAATTATAACTTATATGAATTCTGAAATATCTATCTCAGGTGCAGGGATCGCCGGGCTTGTTACAGCAATTGCTCTTAGGAAAATTGGCATAAACTGCATCGTTTATGAAGCCGCGCCCGAAATTAAGCCGCTTGGTGCCGGGCTCGTTCTTGCAGCAAATGCGATCAAGGCTTTTGAAAAAATCGGCATCGATAAAGAAATTATCAGCAAAGGAAGGCTGCTTGCAAGCTTTGCAATACTGGATAAGAACGGCAAAACTATCAGCAGAACTGATAGTGAAGCAATTGGCAAAAAATTCGGAACCGATAACTTTACGATCCACCGTGCAAGGCTGCATGAAGCGCTGCTTTCATTAATTGATAGCAGCCGCATAAAAACTGGGAAGAAAATTATTTCTGCGGATCAAAGCGATAGCGGAGTAACCCTTCATTTTGCCGACGGAACCACCGCGCAAACAGGATACCTTGTTGCCGCAGATGGAATTCATTCTCATATCAGGAAATTACTTATCCCCAACACAAAAGAGCGTTATGCAGGATACACGTGCTGGCGCGGAATTGTTGAAGATGCCGGGCTTAACATCACAGAATCAACCGAAACATGGGGACCCGCCGGTAGATTTGGCATTGTACCCCTTGCCGAAGGAAAAATATACTGGTTTGCTTCGGTGAATGCAAAACAGAACGACCCCGTTTTGAAAAATTTTGAAGTTAATGATCTTCTCAAACATTTTGCCGAATATCACAGCTCTGTTAAGGCTGTACTACAAAACACAAGCGAGAGCGTTCTTTTGTTAAATGATATTATTGATCTTGAACCGGTCAAAAATTATGCTTTCGGAAAAATTGTACTTATTGGCGATGCAGCCCACGCAACTACGCCTAATATGGGCCAGGGCGCTTGCCAGGCAATTGAAGATGCAGTAATTCTTACAGATGAATTATCTAAGACCGGAAGTGTTGAAAATGCTTTTGAAAGATTTGGTGTAAGGAGGATCAAGCGAACACACTTCATTGTGAACAATTCATGGAAGCTGGGCAAAATGGCACAATCATCAAATCTGGTTTTCAGCGCACTGCGTAATTGTACTTTGCGCCTTATCCCCGCCAAAATAAAAGAATCTCAATTAAAGAAAATATACGATGTTGATTTCTAAATTTTATTACCCTGCAAAAAATTCCTCAATTTCGCACGCCAGTTTATCCGCGTCAACGTGCTCTAACGGATGCGGTGTGCCCGGCATTACAAGCATTCTACCGTGGCGGAGCTTTCTGTAAACCGATACCGTCTCTTCGATAGTCACCATTTTATCACTATCGCCAACTGCAACAAGCACTTCGTTTTCCATATCTGCGTAATCTTCTGCCGTAAGTGTATTGTCAGCTCCAAGTGTTCTCATCATCTCAGCGGATTTGCTTAAAACTGTTTCCCATTTATCTGCTCCATGCCTTTGCATAAGCACTTCTGCATATTTCGGCACCTTCTCTTTTATTGTACCGGGATCAAGCATTTTTACTTCCCGTTCGGCAATATCAGGCGTCCATTCAAATTTTGCAGCAAGTGTAAATATCTTTCTGGTGCGTTTGGGGTTTTGCTTTGCATACCACATCGCAGCATACCCGCCCATACTGTAACCGAATATATTCACCTCATCAACTCCGGATGCATCCTGCCATCTTTTAATATCACTAGCAAACATTTCTATGCTGAACGGTTCTGTTGGAATTTCACTTCCCCCGTGGCCGGTAAAATCAAGCGTATGCAAAGTAAACTCATCTGCCAGTACATCCCGTAATTTGTCAAGCTGTGCTTTGCAGCCAAGCGCGCCGTGTAACAAAAGCAGATCCGGTTTACCCATTCTTAGAGATAGATATATTTAGTATAATGTCTGTAACTTCCTCGGTAATGTGCTTGTTGAACACATAAGAATCTTTATTCAACTCTTTTTGGGGCGTTATTTGTTTTATATCCTCAACCGAAGAAATAAACTTAAGCCTGCCCATTTGTTCAAGATACTCATCAAGATACGGCTTCTTTCCCGTAAATATACTGTAAGTATTTGTACCTGCAAGCGCTGACTCCCTGTTCATCGTTCCGCCGCCGCTGATGACAATATCCGCGCTGTAAACAAGCTGCAGGCCGTCTACAGGACTTTGGAGAAAGCGAATGTTATTTTTTCCGGCTGCATGTTTTTCGATAAACTTTTTATCTTTAGCTGAGCGGCTTGTAATGAGTATATCCGTGTTTTCAAATGAAGAAAAGTGATACATGCATTCAACAAGCAGTTTTTCGCTTTTCTTATTATGGTAATTGCCAAGCATCCCGGGCGGGCGGATGAGTATCAGAGTTTTATCGTCGCCTGAGCCTATCTTACTGCGAAAATCCGGCTCCGGTACAAATGCGTTCATGTAAAGTTCTTCCTTAAATCCATTATAGCGTATAACTTTCTTCAGGTCAAGCCCAACAGATCTTAACCGTTCATCCGGGATAAATTTTGGAATAAGCAGGTAATTTGCATAGCGGTTAAAAATTCGGGTCTCGGTGTATTCATAATCAAGCATAAGCAGTGAGGGGATCTTTAATCCCGCAGCCGCTACAAGCTGGGTTCTTGAGCCGTGGCTCACAGCAAGCGTGAAGTTATTGCCTGCTGCAAATTTTTTCAACTCCTGTGATCGTTTTAAAAGGTTAAACACTTTGCCGGCTTTACTTTTGCCTCCGTGTGTACCAATTGTAGTGTGCTGCACATTCCACAATTCAAGCAGGCCTAGCGTTTGCGCAAAATCTCTTGCGCTTACTTCAAACTCTTCATTTCGTTTCTTTAGTTCGTTCAATATGGGTATGAATAGCGGCACATGCGGCGAGTTATCAAGATCAAACCATATCATCTTATTGTACACCCTTTTGATTAAGCAGTAACCCGTAAATATGCTTCAGCTTGATATAATTTTTATCCCAGTCAGCCCTCTGGTGCGCAATTTCAATATTTTTGCAGCCGTGCGTTTGAACCAGCTTGCGGTCTTTATAATACTTCTCGAATGCCGTGCGAAGTCCTTCGGGATCTTCTTTCCTGACCATCAAGCCGTTATCTTTGTTGACCCATTCCATTATTGCCGGAACGTCGGTTACCACCAGCCCAAGTCCGCATGCCATTGCCTCAAGCAGCGATAGTGATGTCCCGTCACTCAGCGAAGGGGAGCAATATACATCTGCGGCATTAAGCAGCGCCGGAAGCTCGCAGTTTGGAACTCTTCCAAGAATCGTTACTTTTTGCTCAAGCTCATTATCGCTTATGAATTTAAGCACGCTTACTTTCTGTGAACCGTCCGAGATCATCAGCAGTAATACATCTTCTTTTCCGGCGGAGAAATTCTTATATGCCTCAAGCAGGTAATTAACTCCATAGATCGGTTCAAGATGCCTGTTGAAAATTATCACGAATTTTCCGGGGTTAATATTCAGTTCCTTCCTGGCACCCGCCCTGTCATTCATTTTGAACATATTCAGGTCTATTCCCCATGGAAAAACCGTTATCATATCCGGTTTAAGCCCATAGTCGTTTACTATTTTTTGTTTTACAAATTCCGCATCACACTGCACGTGGTCGCATGTTTTCATTACTTTATTAACGATCCTTTTCACAATAAAGCTTTTATCCGGTTCAACAAGTATATCTGATCCCCACGGCATGGATAGATGCGGGTGAAATCCCGCTAGCGCTGCCAGTATTCCGGTCTGCCACACGTATCCCGTATGAATAATATCCGGTTGAAACTCCTTTACAGCGCGTTTAAAATGCCATATCTCGCTTAAAAGGGGCATAGAGCGGAATGCCGGCTTCTTGCAGATTATCTGTAAATGCGGAAGCTTATCTATTTCAGGAATTATTTCACCCGAGGCATAGAAAAGAAAAAGTACTTCGTGATCTTCCGTCAGCTTTTTCAGGAACCGGTAATCATGAATTCCGCCGTTTGAACTGACGTATAAGATCTTCACTTATTATCCTCTTGAGTTAGTATATATTCCTGCGGCCTTAAAAATGAATTCGGAAAAGTACTCAGGAAGAATAGACACAAAATTATAATATTCGGAATGATCGCAACATAATTGCGCATCTCTTCAAGGCTAAACGTCATTAATAGCGAAATGAAAAAGGGTATGATCATAATATGTATGTAAAGGTAAGGTCCTTTGAATTTTTTCCATGCACCGGTTACTAAAAAGATCACGATAAAGAAATGAAGCCCTCCGAAATTGAAGAAGAAATCCCTTATAAGTAAATGTGCCGGGTGATTCACAAACAAACCCATATTGCGCGGGAAGTTGTTTATCAAAAAGTGTCCCGTTGCCGTAGGCGGTAAAAAGAGGTTGATAACTGCGGGTATAGCAAAGAAAATTGCAGTCATAACTCCTGCATAAATTATTGTCTTTATCTTAAACAGCCTGGTATAGTTGAACAAAAGATATGATATCACAAGATAAGTTACCGCAGTATGATTAAGGTATCCAAAGAAAAATGTTAACAGAAGCCAGTTATCCCGGCGGGTTACAATGAAGTAATAGCCCAGTATCATAAACAACAGCAGCCCGAAATCCATATAAAAAAACTGCCCGTTCATTATGATAAGATTCCATATCATCGGGTAAATTATCACCGGAGACAGCCAGCAGTTCATCGCTTTACTCTGAAAATGCCTGTTTAGCAGGAAGTAGAACAAGAGAAGTATTAGATATGCCTGAGTCGCATTTATAAGAAAAAACAATGGTTTATCAGAGATAATGTGGAGCATTGCCAGCCCTTTAAAAATGAAAGGAAGCAGTATCCGGTATTGTATAGGCTTCACTGATTCAAAATTAGCAACTGCATACAATCCGCCAGGTGAAAGCGGGCTGTAGAAATCCGCTTCCTGGATGAATTTATGATAGTAAAGATATGTGAACGTTATTGCTATCATCAGGAAATATATCTGGATGATAAGTGTTGGGAATCGTTTATTTGGTAACCTGATGTTAAGTAATTTCATATTGCCGCTTTATTTCCGGATAAAATTTCTGTTCATTTCTGTTTTTTTTTCATAAAATTCTGCGATCTTCCCTGTAATAAAATCCACATCACCTTCGGTAAGCTCGTAGTACAACGGAAGCCTCAAAAGCGTTTCGGAAAACCGGTCTGTGTTCTTAAGTATTCTGCCATCATGACGGTCCTTATAGAATGGCGAGCGGTGAAGCGAAAGATAGTGGAAAGTCGGCAGTATATCGGCTTTTTTCATATGATCGATCAGGGCCTGGCGCTCTTGGGCCTTGCAAAGTATATAGAACATATGCCCGTTATTTGTTGCATAATCCGGCAGTTCGGGCATTGAAAAATAGCCTTTATCTGCCAGCGGTTTAAGCCTTGTTTGGTATGCATTCCACAGTAAAATCCTTTGCTTCTGTATTTTATCAAGATTTTCAAGCTGAGCAAATAAAAATGCTGCGATTATATCCGATGGAAGAAATGATGAGCCTGCATCTACCCAGTTGTATTTATCTACTTCGCCGCGGAAAAATGCCGAGCGGTTTGTTCCTTTTTCGCGTATTATTTCCGCGCGGTTAATATAACTTTCATCATTAATTATTATCATCCCGCCTTCGCCTGATATAACATTCTTCGTTTCGTGAAAACTGAATGCCGAAAAAGTGCCAAATGACCCAAGCGGCCTGCTTTTGTAATATGAATCCACAGAATGAGCAGCATCTTCTATGACGTGAATATTGTGTTTCCCGGCAATCGCCATAATAGCATCCATATCACAGGCAACTCCGGCATAGTGAACAATTGCAATTGCCTTTGTGCGGGGAGTGATAAGCGATTCAAGTTCTGAGGCATTTATGTTCGGTTCTGTTTCTCCGCTATCGGCAAAAACTATTTTCGCGCCTCTTAGCACAAAAGCATTGGCCGTAGAAACAAACGTGAACGAGGGCACAATTACTTCGTCTCCCGGTTTAACGTCAAGCAGCAATGCCGCAAGCTCAAGAGCATCACTGCAGCTTGTTGTCAGCATTGCCTTCTTAAAGCCAAATCTTTCTTCAAAGAATTTGTGGCAAAGTTTTGTGAATTTGCCATCACCGGATATTTTTCCGGTGTTAACAGATTCAACAATATAGTCGATCTCCCTGCCTGTCAAAAATGGCTTATTAAACGGGTA
>JAIOIK010000030.1 GCA_019912545.1 Ignavibacteria bacterium
CCTTCGGGGCACCCTCCCAAGAGGGGAATATGTTCAAACAAGATTATATTCATTATTCAAGTTTACCATTCGTGAAACCTCTTAAGCGCTTTATTCGTCAAATTACTTATAGAAACGAGACTAACCTAAAATTTTAAACGAAATTTATAATGAAAATGACAAGAATCCATAGAAAAACAGCTGGAATTTGGGTTTTAGTTGTACTAATGGTTTTCAGCCTGCCTTTACATACATACACACAGGATAAGGCGGAGAAGATCGATGCACTTGTGCAGAAATACTTTGATCTGAAGCAGTTTAACGGAAGTGTGCTTGTTGCAGAAGACGGTAATGTAATTTACAGCAAAGGGATAGGGATGGCTGATGTGGAAAAGCAAATTCCAAACAAGCCTGATACAAAATTCCGCTTAGCTTCTGTGACAAAACAATTTACTGCAACACTAATTATGCAGTTAGTTGAAAAAGGAAAGATCAAGCTTGAAGGAAAACTATCCGATTACCTTCCGTATTACAGGAAAGATATTGGGGAGAAGATCACAATTCACCAGATACTCAGCCATACTTCGGGAATGGATAATTACACTGATAATTTAAAGTTCCTGCAGGAAGAATCAACAAAGAAAGTTGAGCCTAAGGAATTTATTCTTAGTCACTGCAGCAATGATCTTAAATCAGAGCCGGGAACCGAGTGGGCTTACAGTAATTCAGGGTATTTTATCCTCGGTGCTGTGATTGAAGAAGTAACGGGAAAGAATTATGAAGATGTATTGCAGGAAAATATTTTCACTCCGCTTGGGATGACTAACTCATCAATTGAGGTTACCGGAAAAGCATATGAAAACAAAGCCAGCGGCTATAACAATACTCTTGGCGAGCTTACTCCGGCAAGGCCTTTAGATATGACAATTCCGTTTTCAGCAGGCTCTATCATTTCCACGGTTGAAGATATGTTCAAGTGGGACCAGGCTCTTTACACAGATAAGGTGCTTATGAATGTTTCGAAAGAGAAGATGTTCACTCCGGTTATGAATAATTACGGCTACGGCTGGCAGATAATTGAACAGCCCATTGGGGATATGAAAAAGAAGGTGATCACGCACAGCGGCGGGATTTTCGGATTCAACTCGCTTGAAACAAGGCTTGTTGATGAAAACAAGTTCGTAATGGTTTTGAATAATTTTGAAAACGGGAATATCAATCAGCTTACACTTGGAATAGTTAATATACTGTACGGGTTGGAGCCGGCAAAACCAAAAGAAAGCCTTGCGCTAATGCTTTCTAAAGCAATAAAGGAAAAAGGAGTTAAAGATGCAATTGCCGAGATGACGGGATATAAAGATAAGAAAGATGTGTACAGGATCAACGAAGGCGAGATCAATTCTCTTGGCTATAAACTTCTGCTTGAAAAAATGACAAATGAAGCGATAGAAGTATTCAAATTTAATACCGTATTGTATCCGGCCTCAGCCAATGTATATGATAGTCTTGGTGAAGCATACCTGGAAGCCGGTGATAAGGAGAACGCAATAATCAATTACAGAAAATCCGTTGAACTGGATCCAAGTAATGAGCATGGTAAGGAAGTATTACAGAAATTGGAAGCAAAATAACAGCCCCACCCCAACCCTCCCCAAAGGGGAGGGAGATTCTCATATTTGAGCTGCAAAATATTACCTTTAAAATTAAGATTAATTTTATAAATTTCATGTGATTGAGTATTAAAGAGGATTAATTTCTGAAATTTGCATGGGGTAAACAACCCGGCAATTTCAATAAGCACAGACAAGAAGGTCTGTGCGACTGTAATATATTTTTAATTATGAACTATGGAAATCAAAAAAATTTCAAGCGGTGCGAAGTGGGAAGGGGTTATTGGTTACTCACGCGCAATCAGAATAGGCAACAGGGTAATAATTACCGGTACAACATCAATTGATGAAAATGGCAATGTACTTGGCAAAGGGAACGCTTACGAGCAGACAAAGTATATTTTTCAGAAAATTGAAAAATATCTTATGGAAGCGGGATCATCGCTTGATAAAGTTGTGTGGAACAGGATGTACGTTACTGATATCTCCAAATGGGAAGAGATCGGGCGCGCTCATGCTGAGTTCTTTCTTAACATCAAGCCATGTGCTACAATGGTAGAGGTCAAAGGATTCATTGACCCTGATATGATGGTTGAGATTGAAACTGAAGCGTTTATATGTTAAAGTTTCACAGATTAGACCACATACAGCTTGCAATACCAAAAGGAAGCGAAGCTGAAGCAAGGGATTTTTACGGCGGAGTGCTTGAGCTTGAAGAGATCGAAAAACCGGATTCACTTAAACCAAGCGGCGGAGTATGGTATACAGCAGGAAACATTGAACTGCATCTCGGTATAGCCATAGAAGAAGCTAAGGATGGTAAAGAAATCACGAAGAAAGAACACCCTGCTTTTGTGATAGAAGAGCTTGACGAAGCAAAAAAATATTTATTGAATGAGGGAGTTATAATAAAAGAAGAGATCGCAATTCCGGGAAGGAACCGTTTCTCGTTTTACGATCCTTTTGGCAACAGGATTGAGTTATTAGAATATGAGTAAAATTATAATGATTATCATATGAGCCATGCACTTGTAATAGGAGGCACGGGAATGCTTGGCGGTGCGGCGATTCACCTGCTTAATAATTATGACCATGTAACCGTCATAGCAAGAGGAGAAGAAGGATTTAAGAAACTTAGTAGTGATGCAGAGGAAAATTCATCAAAGCTGAATTTTCTGCGGATAGACTACAACAATTACAAGGAGCTGACCGACGGTATTTTGGAATGCATAAAAAACAAAGGGCCTGTTGAGCTTACAATAAGCTGGATACACTCCACTGCCCAGCTTGCACCAATGCTTGCTGCAAAAATAATCAACGAAACATCAACTGATTGCAGATTTTTTGAAGTAATGGGAAGTTCTAACATAAATCCGGAAACTTACAGCAGGGGCAGAGACAAAAATTTCAGCGTTTTCAGTAACCTTGAGTATCATAAAGTAATATTGGGATTTGTGACAGATGGCAGTAATTCGCGCTGGCTGACAAATAAAGAGATATCAGGGGGAGTAATGTATGCAATTGAAGAGGATCTTAAGGAATTTACGGTAGGCGTTGTTACACCTTGGAGTTTGAGGCCGGGGTGAAGTATATAGCTGGAAGGCAGTCTTCCTCAGGAGGGGAATAAAATTTATCAAGGAAAAATGACAGGTGCTTAGCCTGTCTTTTTTACAAAGTTTTATTTTAAATGCTTTTACTTCACAAGTATCATTCTTTTAGTTTGAATGAAATCGCCTGTTTTAATTGTATAGAAATAAACCCCGCTTTCAAGACGTGAAGCGATTTCACCCCTAAAATGCGTGAATCCTTTTGCTAACGGGATTTGTTAAATTATAAAGTTGTATTACCGTTAATAATTTACTATTTTAAGGAAATCCAAACAGCACGGAAAGGAGCTTAATTATGAAATCACTGCGCGATATTTGCCTGGATAAACCGATGCACTTTGTAAATACAGGGATAAGTGTTTATGAGGCAGTTAAACATATGGCCGAAAATAATGTGGGTGCAGTACCGGTTCTGGATGGTGACGGCAAGCTGAAGGGAATATTTTCCGAGCGAGATTTGATGATAAGATGTGCCGCGAAAAAACTTGATATGAATAACACCAAGATTGACGAAGTTATGACAAAGGGAGTTATACTGATGGAAGCAGCGGATTCATATGAAGAGTGCATAAAGATCATGCAGCAGGAAAATATACGGCACATGCCGGTGAGGGATGGGGATAAGCTTATTGGAATGATCTCGATGCGCGACCTGATGCAGGAAGATGCAGAGGAGAAGAAGCAGGAGATCGAAAATCTGAACACGTATATTTATTATTATAAATAATTTCTTAAGTATTCTGAAGCAAGGGGAAAGAATACTGTTTTGAATAAACCGGCAGATCGTTGAGATGTGCCGGTTTTTTATTGATATGTTCTTATTCATCCGACGACCTATGTTAAAGCGAAGATTTTGGAACGGTTCATGAACATGAAATGGGTGATGAAGAAGATGGGTGAGGTTATGAAATTTTGATTTGCTTACGGCAGGAATATGTCGAATTCAAAGTAATTTTATTACGTACTTTTTGTCTTGATACAAAAAGTACCAAAAAAATCAAGGCTTATGAAAATTACCTAAAATTATCTTCGCTTTACAGGAAAATAACTCGTTCCGACTCTCGTCGGAACTCAGACAAATTTTCCTGTGTTGTAACTGCTCGATAATTTCTGAACGGTAATTTTCAAATGCCGGTCAAAATCAAAAGCGATAGTCTTTCTTATGGGCAAATGACGCAATCCCGCAGCTAATAATCTAGCGTCTATATGGTTTGAAAATTGCTTCAAGTATTTACTCCTGCAAACAGCAAGTCACCCCTCAATTGAAGGGGAATCAAGGCACATTTTTTTTCGAATCAGGCGATTCGAGCTACGACATTGGAATTTTACCGTTATCAGTTTAGTTAAATTAATGAAGTTGATTTCTAAAACTATTTTAAGTAATTTTTAAAAATAATCAAAAAGAAAGATTTATACATGGCGGCCTCAGAAAATTATCCAAAGACACTTGGTGAGCTTAAAAACAGCGGCTATAAGGTGTTATCCGTAAAGGATGAAATACGCAAAAATCTGGTAGAAAGGCTCAAAAACAAAGAGGAAATATTTCCGGGAATAATAGGTTACGAAAAAACGGTTATACCGCAGGTTGTTAATGCAATACTGGCAAAGCATGATATAATCTTTTTAGGGTTAAGGGGCCAGGCAAAGACTAAGATGGCAAGAATGCTGATTGATCTGCTGGATGAATACACTCCGGTAATTAAAGACTCTGAAATAAATGACAATCCTTTCAGGCCGATCTCTAAATTTGCAGTTGATATAGTTAATGAGAAAGGTGATGAAACAGAAATAGAATGGATCGGCAGAGAAAGCCGTTTTGGTGAAAAGCTGGCAACTCCCGATGTAACTATTGCAGACCTGATCGGCGATATTGATCCCATAAAAGCCGCAACACAACGCCTGCACTACTCACACGAAGGAGCAATACATTTTGGAATAATACCAAGAATGAACCGCGGAATATTTGCGATCAACGAATTACCTGACCTGCAGCCGAGAATACAGGTGGGACTTTTAAACATTATGCAGGAGCGCGATATACAGATACGCGGATTCAACATTCGTTTTCCGTTAGATGTATTTATTGTTTATACTGCGAACCCTGAGGATTATACCAACAGGGGAAATATCATTACACCGCTGAAGGACAGGATCGACTCGCAGATACTCACACACTATCCAAAGAGCATTGAAGACGGGATAAAGATAACTGAATCACAAAGCTGGTTAAGAAGGCATCATGATAAAGAAGTGGTCATTCCTTATTACATGAAAGAGATCATCGAAATGTCTGCCCATGAAGCAAGGAGAAGCGAATTTGTGGAACAGAAATCAGGAGTAAGCGCAAGGCTAACAATATCCGCAATGGAAAACCTTGTGAGCAATGCAGAGCGCCGTTCTATAATAAACAGTGAAAATATAATTTTCCCGAGAATTACCGATATGAATGCAGCGCTGCCGGGCATGACTGGTAAGATAGAGCTTGTATTTGAGGGTGAGCAGGAAGGCCCGGTGAAAGTCAGCAAGGCTTTGATAGGAAAAAGCGTGCGCGAAGTTTTCAGGAAATATTTTCCCGATCCGCTTCAGAAGAAATCAAAACGCCCGCCGGGATTGCAGGGAGTGGCAATTGACGAAAAACAATCCGGAACAGAATTATATGCGGAAATTATCAAATGGTTTGAAGAAGGCAATTATTTAGAGCTGAATGATGACATGAGCTTTAAGGAATATTTTGATAATCTGAAGCGCGTCAATGGGCTCGAAAAAACGGTGAAGAAATTCATAAAAACCGTGGAGAACGACTATGAGCTGGCTTCAATGATGGAATTTATGCTTGAGGGACTGCATAACAATTCCAAAATTGCCAAGGACGAAATGGACGAGGGTGTCTCATATAAAGATATGGTTGGTGCGATGTTATACAACAATAAGGCAACCCAAAAGGGGTCCAGATCGTCATATGATTATGAGAGCGAAGAGTGGAATTTTTAGGTTACAGGTTACAGGTTACAAGTTTCAGGCTGTCCCGCAAGCGGGATTTCAGTCAATCTTCGATTGAATTCAACAGGTCTCAGAGTCAAGAAGATCGAAACAATTGACCGGTAAGAAGTATTATAATTTTATATGACAGGTACAGAAGAAATATTAGCGCCGGAAGCGATAGATATTGACTCCGCAAGTCATGGATTTACGCTTATCCTGTATAATGATTCGCATCATGATTTTGATGAGGTCATCAACCAGGTAATGCTGGCAACGGGCTGCGGGTATGATAAGGCAGAATCAATTACGATGGAGGTACACAACAAGGGCCGTGCGGCAGTACTTGCAGGCGAGCTTGATAAATGCCTGAGGGCCCAGAGTGTGCTGGAGGAAATAGCGCTCAGAACATCAATAGAAGTAAATGCGTAGTTACGGTTTCATAAATTGCAGTAATTCTACCCAACCTAAAGATTGAAATCCCAGCAATACAAATACCGCACATTAGAATGGCACCAGGTCTTAAACGGATATTCCATGGGAATTTTCCCGATGGGTGAGGATGATGGATCGATCGCGTGGTATGAAGCATCACCGCGTGCAATTATGCCGATTGAACCGGATTCAAGCCGGATGAAAATATCACGTTCTTTGAAACAGGTAATGAAGAAAGAGAAATTCAATATCACTATAGATAAGGCCTTCAATGAAGTTATAAAGAATTGTGCAGCAAGGGATACAACCTGGATAAATGAACTTATCATTAGTGCGTTTAAGGATCTTCATAGCAGGGGATTTGCCCACAGCATTGAAGCATGGGATAAAGATACCGGAGAGCTTGCAGGTGGATTATACGGTGTCGCATATAAAGGCGCATTTTTCGGTGAGTCGATGTTCCGGACTGTAAGCAATGCATCAAAGATATGTGTAGTTAAACTTTACGAAATACTTAAACAGAATAATTTCATCCTGCTTGATATTCAGATGATGACAAATCACTTTGAGCAGTTCGGCGCAATTGAAGTTTCAAAACGCAGCTATCTTGAAATTCTCGATAGGGCAATGAGCGTGAAGAGAGAAATAGTGATATAGCTAAATAGCGGGATAGTGAAATAGCGGAATGATGAATTAGCGATTTGTTGAATTGGATATTTGTCTTATTTTCTTTACTTTTGTATTAGACAAATCAGAGATTCAATCATAAATCATAAGATATTGTTTTTTGTAATAATTGGGAAGAGAAGTGTTTAATATTAATACAAAAAGTAAGCAGCTGAAAAGAGTAGCTACTAAGAATGAAAATAGCAATTTGTTAGAGAATTACAAGTTGCGAGAAAACGTAACGACTGATGAGAGTTGGGACTTTAGAAAATCAAACACTAAAGAATTTACACATTGTTATCACCCTTATCCAGCAATGATGATTCCACAAGTTGCAAGACGTATTTTAAATGACTATGGTAAGAAATCCAAGACCTTATTTGATCCTTTTTGCGGTACGGGAACTTCATTGGTGGAAGCGAATCTAGTTGGCATAAATGCTATTGGTACAGATATCAATCCTCTTGCGCGGCTTATTGCTTCAACCAAAACTTCCAAAATTGATATTCAAGTTTTAGAATTATTTCTACAAGATTTTATAAATTATTTCTTTTCAATAAGTTTTCAGATTGAAAAAGTAAAATCTGTTATAATACCTAAAGTTAAAAACATAGATTTTTGGTTCTCGAAAAACGTTCAACAAAAATTAGGTGTATTACTTGATTATATTGAAGGCATAAATGATCCATCAATCAGAAATTTTTTTAAGGTTGCTTTTAGTGAAACAGTCCGCGAAACCTCATTCGTGAAGCAAGGTGAATTTAAGTTAGTAAGAAATAAAAATTTCAAGGACAGTCGGGAGCCGGATGTTTTTGGAGTGATGATTATCAAGTTATCGAGAAACAAACAAGGGTTAGTTGAATTTGAAAAAACATTAAAGAATGATTCTCATGCTTCTGTTTATGGTTTCAACACAGTAAGTAACATACCGAAAGAGATTATAAAAGAGAGTTCAATTGATATAGTCGTCACTTCGCCACCATACGGAGATTCTAAAACAACGGTTGCCTATGGGCAATATTCAAGATTATCAAATGAGTGGCTAGGTTATGAAGAAGCTAACCAAGTTGACAATATTCTTATGGGGGGGGTAAAAAGAAAACACAAACATACATTTAAAAGTGATATCTTGAATGATGTGATATTAACTATTCAGGATGAGGACAAGGAGAGGGGTCGAGATGTCATATCTTTTTTTGAGGATTATGAAAAATCCATCAACAATGTATCGAAAACTTTAAGAAAAGGTGGTATAGCTTGTTATGTAGTTGGAAATAGAACAGTAAAGGGTTCAAGCATACCTACTGATGAAATTACCTCACAGCTTTTTGAAGAAAACAACTTCACTCATATTGAAACTATTATAAGAAATATACCAAATAAGAGAATGCCCTCTAAAAACAGTCCCTCAAACGTAGTTGGTGTAACGGCTTCAACAATGAAGAATGAATATATAGTAGTATGCCAAAAGAACTAAAATGAGGCTATCAGAATTAATCAAACGGCTTCGGTCTTTAAAAGACAAAGGATTCATCCCTACACCCCGAAAGGGGCCAACTGGCGTTGGACACTGTTTTGAACAAGAGTTAGGCGCGAATGAGTCTAATATACCTATACCCGATGTTGGTGGCAGAGTTGAACTCAAAGGAACAAGAAGAAAAGCGAATTCATTGATTACTCTTTTTACTTTCAATAGAGCTGTTTGGTTAATGAAACAGAAAGATCTAATCTATAAATATGGTTATAAAGATGATGATGGAAGACAATCTCTATACAGCACTGTAAGCAACAGGGCGCCAAATACACAAGGTTTCTACATAAAGCTTGATACCAAAAAGAACTTGATCATCTTAAAACACAAAGATTCAAGTACTCACCTTGCTGAGTGGAGTACTTATGTACTAGCTGGTAAGTTTATGACTAAAATGGACAGAATAATATTAGGATTTGCTGAAAACAAAGATATTGAAGGTAAAGAACATTTTCATTTTACAGAAGCTGTATTACTAGAAAACCCTACCCCGGAAAAATTTTTGGAAGCTTTCAACAGAAGCGAAATGTTACTTGACTTACGTATGCATATTAACCAGAAAGGTGGCGTTAGAAATCATGGAACTGGGTTTAGAATATCTGAAAAGAATTTGTTGTTGCTTTATTCAAAAAAAAGAAAACTTTTATAGTTTCTAGAAGTAAAATGTAACAATGCAAGTATGTTAAAGTTAATTAAATCTTTATGTATTTATTTTTTTATCCTCTATCTTCTTTACTTTTTCTAATCTCCTAACATATCTTTCTTCGGGTTTGAATTTTGCGTTAAGGAATATATTTATAATTTCTTCTGCAAGAGATTTGCCTACAATTCCTCCGCCAAGGCAAATTACATTCATATCATCATCTTCTACGCCCTGGTGCGCGGAAAATGTATCATGGCATATTGCAGCACGGATTCCTTTGAATTTGTTTGCAGCAACACATGCGCCAACTCCGCTGCCGCATATTAAAACTCCTTTTTTTGCTTCACCTGCCTGTATCTTCTTTGCAATGAGCTCAGCAATATCCGGATAGTCAATCGAATCAGTTGAAAACGTGCCAACATCAATTACATCAAAGCTGTGAGCCAGTGTTTTTTTAAGATCTTCTTTTAAAGCATATCCTCTGTGATCAGCTCCAATAATTATCTTTTCCATGGTGCAAATTAACTATTAATTAACTAAGTATCAATAAATAAAGAAGTTAGTTTGTAGTCATTTTGATTATATGAAAAGGAACCCTAATTTGTTATATTAGAATTATTGTAAACATAATAGTTTACAGCAAACTGGTTATTTTGTATTTGGGTGAAAAGTTAATCAGATAATGTATTATCATTGATATTTTTTTCCTTATGAAGAAACTCAGTATCCAAAAACATAAGACAAATTCAAATTAGTTCAAGTAATGTCAATTGGCAAGAACCAGAGAAAAGCTTTCAAATCCAAAAGCCCGAAATATACTTCACCAAAATCCCATTTACCACGAATCCCAATAAAAGAAACGAAATTTCTAAGATCATTTTATGCAGAACCGCTTGTTGCATCTATCATTTCTGCTTCAACAGGAAAATATATTGATGTAAACATTCGCTTTGAGGAATTTTTTGGTTTAAGCAGAAAAGATGTCATTGGCAAATCACCACTTGAACTTGATATATGGGCAAAGAAAAGCCACCGTAAAAAAGCGGCTAAGGATTTCCTGCAGGAAGGATCATTTGGCAAGTTTTCTCTGAGAGTCATAGCGGCAGGCGGAAAGATAGCAGACGTTTTTGCAGTAAGCGAAGTTATTAATTTTAAAGGCGAAGATTGTTACCTGGGGCGTTTATATGATATCACGGGGCAGATAGAAGCATCAAAGAAGCTAAAGGAAGGCGAACAGAAGTTCAGTAACCTTGTAGAGAACTCACTTGACGTGATTTACGAATTCGATATTAAGCATCATTGTTACAAGTATATTAGTCCGTCATCAAAAGAAATACTTGGCATAAAGCCAGAGGTATTCCTGAGGAAAAAGTCCGGTGTAATACTATCATTAATTCTCGGTGAAGACAGAAATGAAATAATTGAACATAATAAAATGATCTCAGCATCAAGAGGCCCGGGCAAGAAAAGCTTTTATATCGAGTACAGGATAAAGTACGGAAAGAAAGATCTAAAGTGGCTGGCGGATAACCGTACTGTAATTTATGACAACAACGGCAGGCCGGAGAGTATGATAGGTAATATCACAGATGTTACCTACCGCAAGAATGCACAGGAAGAACTTCTGAAGAGCTATGAGCTGCAAAAAGGATATTTAGGTCTTCTAACAACAATACAGGATGCATTGCCGGCATATGTTGCAATGCTTGATAAAACCGGTACAATTGTAACCGTTAATGAATCATGGAGCAGGTTTGATGCAGGCAGCTCACTTGTACATAAAAGTCACACGGCAGGCATAAATTATATTTCTGTTTGCGATAATGCCAGATGCATGTGTTCGAACGAATCCCGCAAAATTGCAGTAGGTATAAAAAAAGTACTCAAAGGGGTATTGGAAGAATTCCAGACCGAGTACCCATGCCACTTTCCGGATAAGCAAAGATGGTACCGTTTGCTTGTTTCACCAATTGGCAAAACCAAACCTACCGGTGCAGTTGTAATGCACATTGATATAACAGAGCAAAAACTTGCAGATCTATCTTTGGAAGATAGTGAAACACAGTACAGACTGTTATTCCACAACAATCCGCTTCCTATGTTCATTTATGATGTTGATACTATGATGATAGTTGCTGCAAATAATGCTGCAATTCGCCACTATGGTTATTCAAGAAGGGAGATCCTGAAGCTCAGCCTTCATGATATCAGGACGGCTGCAGACAGAGCAGGATTTACAGAACACTGGGAAAAAGAAACAGCCTCAAATCGCAAATGCAAATCGGCAAACGTTGGGATATGGAAACATTTGAAGAAAAATGGAGAGATCATTGACGTAGATATAACAAGAGCATGTGTAAATTTTGAAGGCAAAAAAGCAATATTGATCCTGGCAGAAGACGTAACGGAGAGATTAAAAAGCGAAAGATCATTTAAAAAGAAAAAATCAGATATTGAGCTTCTGTATAAAGCAGGGAAAGAACTATCCGGCACACTGGATTTACATAAGATACTTGATAAGATATACAGGATTGTCAAGGAAAATTTACAGTGTGACTCGATGATAATTTCATCTTACAATAATAAGGAAAAAGAGATTAAGTGCCTTGCAGCCTGGCAGGAAGACGTTAAGCAAGATGTATCGAAGCTCCCGCCGCTCAACCTTGCGCCTAAAGGCCTGGGAATCCAAAGCGAGATAATCAGAACACGGAAAGCTAAGATTGTTAAAGATTATGAGAGATACACAAAGAACTGTTTAACAAGGCTGGATTATAATAAGCACGGCGAAGAAGTACCTTTAGGTTCTAAAACCACAAAGGTGAATAATTCAGCTCTGCTGGTTCCTTTGAAACTTGAAGGAAAAGTCATTGGTGTTGTACAGGTGTTGAGTTGTGAACATAATGCCTACACAACTGACGATCTTAAAATGCTTGAAGCGCTTTTATCACAGCTCAGCGCAGCAATGGCAAACGCAAAGCTTTACCAGCAGGCGCAATTGGAAATAAGCGAAAGGGAAAAAGCACAGTCGGAGCTCAAAAAGAAGAAAGACGAAGTCACAATTCTTTATAATGCAGAAAGAGAGCTTGCAAGTTCATTAGATACAAATGAAGTTTACGATAAAATATACAGGATCGTATCGGAATTGATCCCGTGTGAATCAATGGTCATCTCCTCTTTTGAGAAAACAAGCAGCAAAATAAATTGCCTTGCCGCCTGGATAAAAGATAAAAAACTTGATAATTCAAAATTTCCCGAATTGCTGCTTGATAAAACAGGGAAAGGATTTCAAAGCAGGGTTATAATAACCGGAAAATCATTGATCGTGGATAATTTTAGTGAATATGCCGCGAAAAACAAAAGTATAACCTATGTTTATAAAGATAATACGGTGAAGAAAGACCTGACGGAAGGAGATAAAATAAACAGATCAGCCCTGCTGGTTCCTATGATGCTTAAAGGCAATGCCATAGGAGTAATACAGGTATTAAGTTACCGTAAGAATATTTATACTCAGGCTCATTTGCGGGTGCTGGAAGCTCTTTCGGCACAGATCTCGGCTGCGACTGCAAATGCAAAGCTGTATTCACTGGCACAGACAGAGATCACAGAAAGGAAAAAAGCTGAAGAAGCATTTCGCAGGAAATCCAACGAGACATCAGTTTTGTATGAAGCGCAAAAAGAGCTGTCAAAAACACTTGACCTGAATTCGGTATATAACAATTCATACAGGATAATTTCAGGGCTTATGCCTTGTGATACGATGATGGTTTCTTCATATGATAAAAAAGATAATATGATCAGGGTTCTAAGTGTATGGACAGAGGGACATAAACCAGCCCTGAAGGAATTACCGCCTATCCCGCTTGCGCCAAAAGGCTATGGCATACAGAGCAATGTTATACATACAGGCGAATCTCTTCTGATACTTGATTATAAAAGCTATTTCAAAAAATCAATAAATAAATACACCTTTACTGACGACAAGCTGGATAAGAATATAAAAAGTATATATTCTTCGGCGATGATAGTCCCAATGAAGGTTGAGGGCAGTGTAATTGGGACAATACAGGTTTTGAGCTTTAAGAAAGATGCTTACACTGAAAATGATCTCAGGATGCTTGAAACTTTGACAACTCACATTACAGCCGCTACTGCAAATGCAGAGCTTTACCAGCAGGCACAAAGTGAAATACTTGAAAGGACAAAAGCAGAAAAGCAGCTGAGGGAAAGGACTGATGAGATAACACTGCTTTATGAATCATACCGGGATCTAACAAGTACACTTGATACAAAAGTTATATACGGCAAAGTTTATGATGTAATACGGAAAATAATGCCCTGCGATGCAATGTCAATTATCAGCATGGAAAAGATCTCAGGTGACATGAAGTTTGTCTCGTTATGGCAGGATGATATTTGTCATGATACAACTAATATCCCCATGATGAAGTATAACCCAGAAAATAAAGGGATAATTACTGAACTGATAAAAACAGGAGAGCCGAGGATCTATAATAACTATTATGACGTGGTACAGAAGAACCCGAGTATGTTCGCAGTTGATAATAAAGGCGAGATATCAAAGCAGTTGAGCGAAGAAGATGATGTGCCGATAACGAGATCGGCAATTTTAGTGCCGATGAAAATAGAGAACAGCATAATAGGCGTTATTACTGTTTACAGTTACGAAAAGGAAGCGTATAAGGAAGAAAACCTTAAGATACTTGAGGCGCTGACAACAGAGCTTTCTGCGGCTACACTCAATGCAATGCTCTACCAGCAGGCACAAAAAGAAATTGAAGAACGTATCAGGAATGAAGAAGAGTTAACAATTATCAAAAAGAATCTTGAAGAAGCACAAAGGATCGCACATATTGGAAGCTGGTTTTTTGATATAGAATCTAACATGATGACAAATTCAGATGAAGTATACACAATACTCGGTATAAAACCCACACCCGAAGGATTTGAATTTGATCAGGCTATGAATTTTGTGCATGATGATGACAGGAAGCAAACGATGAAAAATATTAAGGATGCAATTAAAAATAAAAAATCGTATGTTAACGAAGACAGGATAATAAGGCCTGACGGTGAAGTAAGATACGTGAAGCTAATGGGCGAGCCTGCCTTTGATGACAAGGGAAATTATAAAGGTATTCACGGCACGATACAGGATATAACTGAGATAAAACTGATAAATGGTGAGCTTATGAGGTCACTTAGCGAAAAAGAAATGATGCTTAAAGAAATACATCACAGGGTTAAGAATAATCTTCAGGTTGTTTCCAGCCTGCTAAGGCTTCAATCTGATAAGATAAGCGACCGCACTGCAATTGATTATCTTAAGCAGAGCGAGCAGCGTGTTAAATCAATGGCGCTTATACACCAGCAGCTTTACCGTACTAAGGATCTTTCGAAAATAGATTTCAGGGAATACCTTAAAGAACTATGTTCATACCTGATATTTGCCTACGGCGTAAACTCTCAGAAAATTTCACTTCAGATCGAGTTAGATGAAACATATTTTGGAATAGATACTGCCTTGCCATGCGGCTTGATAGTTAACGAACTCCTGACGAATTCCATAAAGCATGCTTATCCGGGGAACAGAACAGGAAATATTGTAATTAAATTGTATAAAGATGACTCGAATACTAATCACCTTACGGTTAAGGATGACGGCATTGGGGGTAAACTTGATTTCAAGAATGCTGAAACACTTGGATTAGAGCTGGTTAGCACATTAACCGAACAGCTTGATGGTGAAATAACTTCATGCTGCAATGGAGGAACTGAAATAACCATCAGTTTCGCTGACCAGAAGAATAAAAGCACCAATTAAAATTATTTTTTAAAGTATGAATTTGATGTTTAAAAAATTGAAGATCCTGATTGTTGAAGATGAAAAGATCATAGCAAAGGATATAGAGTCAACGCTCAAGCGAATCGGGCATGAATCCGCCGGCACAGTATCCAGAGGCGATGAGGCAATTAAGCAGGCAATGGAGCTTAAACCCGACCTTATTCTGATGGATATAACCCTGAAAGGTGAAGTTGACGGCATTGAAGCAGCAAAGATAATTAATGAGACCGAACATATTCCGATAGTATATATTACCGCGCACCAGGATGAAGACACTATAGAAAAAAGTAAAGCAACAAATCCTTATGGATATATTACTAAGCCGCTTGATGACCGGGATCTTAATACTGCGATCAATTCTGCAATATACAGGTTTGATGTAGAAAAACGGCTTAAAGAAGCAGAAGAGAGATATTTCAGGCTTAGCGAAAATGCAGTTGATATGATATATACCGAAGACGCTGCAACTTCTTCATATAAATATGTAAACCGCTCGGCATATGAGCTTACCGGTTACAAGCCCTCGGAATTCTACGAATCACCCGGACTTATTGAAAGAATTGTTCATCCTGAGTGGAAAGAACTCTACAATTTCTGCAGAAACCAGATCCTGACGGGAGAGCTGCCCGTGCCGTTTGAGTTTATGATTGTTCACAAATCAGGAAAAGAAAAATGGCTGAACCAGAGAAGTGTGGTAGTAAAAGACAAAAAACATAATTCAGTATTAATTGAAGCAATAGTTACAGATGTTACGGAAAGAAGAAATCATGAAAAACAGCTTGAGAGCACTACCGAAAAGCTAAGAGCACTTTCCAATTATCTTCAGAAAGTAAGGGAGGAGGAAAGACTTCATATATCAAGAGAAATACATGATGAGCTTGGACAGGACCTGACCGTTTTGAAAATGGACCTATCTATGCTTGGGAAAAAAGCATTGAAGGAAGATTCTGTTTTAAGTATGAAAGATGTTGTTGCTGAAATGAAGAGAATAAATTCTTCAATTGACGAAATTGTTAACAAGGTAAGAAAGATCGCCACAGATCTCAGGCCGGATATTCTGGATAAACTTGGACTGGTTGAAGCAATTGAATGGCACTCGGGGGAATTTGAAAAACGCACGGGCATTAAGTGCAGTTATGAACTTTGTGAACAGGATTTTGAACTTAACATTGAAAAAGCTATCAGCATGTTCAGAGTATTACAGGAAACGTTTACCAATATTGCGAGGCACGCTAACGCAGAAAGTGTTAAAGTAAACCTTGTTAACCAAAATGGATTCCTGAGCCTAACTGTTGAAGATAATGGCAAAGGAATTACAGAGGAAGAGATCGAGAAATCAACTTCTCTTGGTATCCTGGGAATGAGAGAAAGAATTACACTGCTTGGAGGTATGTGGCACATTAAAGGAAGTAAGGATAAGGGTACAAAAGTAACAATTAATGTACCTTTGGATGCAGTTTAGTTGTAATAGAAACTATTACATGTGTTTAGTCATTTAAACTATTTGAAAGCCAGGCGTCTAAAACTATATTTGTGTGGTTAGTCGATGAACCCTTGTGATTTTTTGAAAAAAGTACCCTTATGAGATTTTTAAATGCCAAAGAGGCATTACGATTTATTAGTTCAGTCTAAAGCTTTTCCTCCCAGAAAGCCGGACTGGACTTTTTTTATGTAGTATAGAACGTCTATTATCATGTTGTGGTGTCAGGTATTCACCTGACGCCACTATGAAACAAAGCATTGATATCGCCTGCAGGCGGTTACGGTATAGTGGATGAACACCAAAGAAGCTTGACTGGATTTAAGAAGTGAAATCTTTGCGAGCGAAGCGAAGCAATCTTATAGAGGCAAGATAAAAACCCACCCCTCTACGAGTCTTCGACTCGAAGAGTCGTAGACCGTCATTGCCTACGGCAATGCCACCCCTGCCTGCGCCGAGTCTTCGGCAGGAAGGCCTACGTTGGAGGGGAATTAGAAAAAATCTGTTTAGGCTGTCTCTTAATATGAAAATTTATTGAAGTGAACTTGGATATTATTTTGATTAAATTTGGAGTTACGAAAAATTAGAACATGAAAATAGAAGATTTAACGCACGAGCAGCGCGACAAACTATCAGAATTTGGCGTAAACACCTGGTTTGTTATGGAGTTATTGGAAAACTACCTAAACAATCCCGGCTCTGTTGGCGAAGACTGGCAGAATTTGTTTGGCAGTCTTAATATAATAACAAACGTAAAGCAGTCCTCAACCGCAGGCAGCCAGAGTGTAAATCCTTCGGGAAATAGAAGCATTGAAACAGGCGCTTACGTGAAATTTCAGGATAAGCCGAAGGTAAATCTTCCGCTTCCTAATCTGCTGAGCGGTGAGGAAGCAGTTCAGATAAAAGGTGCCGGCGAGCGGATCATAGAGAATATGACTGCAAGCCTTTCTATCCCTACTGCAACTTCGTTCCGCGCAATACCTGTAAAAGTTCTTGAAGAGAACCGTATAACTATAAATACGCATCTAAAGAAAAGAAATGCCGGAAAAATTTCCTTCACACATATTATAGGCTGGGCAATTGTAAAAGCTTTGGATTCAATTCCGGCGCTTAACAATTCATTCACCATAATAGATGGCAATCCCCACATTGTAAAAAAGCCCGATGTTAACCTTGGGCTTGCTGTTGATCTGGAAAAGAAGGACGGTACCAGGTCTTTAATTGTGCCGAACATCAAAAAAGCCAGCACGATGAACTTTAGACAGTTCTTCGAGGCATATAATGATATAATCAACCGGTCAAGAGCAGGCAAGATAGAGATTCCCGATTTCCAGGGGACGACAATTACACTTACAAATCCAGGTACCATAGGAACAGTTGCATCACAACCAAGGCTTATGACAGGGCAGGGCGCAATTATAGCTACCGGCGCACTCGACTATCCCGCAGAATACATGGCAGTAACAAAAGATATTATTACTTCTTTGGGTATCAGCAAAGTAATGAACATTACCAGTACATATGATCACAGGATAATTCAGGGAGCAGAATCAGGCATGTTCCTTCAGAAAATGCATAAGCTTTTGATAGGCGAAGACGGGTTCTACGATGAGATTTTTAACGATCTTGCAATGCCGGTGAAGCCCGTACTTTGGAAAGTTGATTACAACCCCGAGGATTTCGGCGGGATTGATAACTTAGAAGAGATCGAAAAGCAGGCAAAAGCAATACAGTTCATTAATATGTACCGTGTGCGCGGGCATTTGCTGGCAAATCTTGACCCGCTGAAACCAACCCCTAAATATCACCCGGAGCTTGATCCCTCAACATACGGCTTTACCGTTTGGGATTATGACAGGGAATTTATCACTGCAAGGCTTGCAGGCTTAAGAACGGCAACGCTTAGAGAGATATTAAATATACTTCAGAAGACATATGCTGAAAATATCGGGGTAGAGTATATGCATATACAGGACCCGAAACAGAAGTTCTGGCTGCAGGATAAGATGGAGCCGTTCAAAAATCAGCCGAGCTTTACAGATGCCGAAAAAAAGCATATTCTTTACAAACTTATACAGGCCGAAAATTTTGAGAAGTTTGTTGATAAGAAGTACATCGGGCATAAGAGGTTTTCTCTTGAAGGCTCAGAAACAATTATTCCGCTGCTTGATTTTCTGCTTGGGCTTGCAGCTAAAGATAATGTTGATGAACTTGTGCTTGGCATGGCGCACAGGGGCAGGCTCAATATTCTTGCAAATATAATTGGCAAGAAAATGCAGGAGATATTTTCTGAATTCGAGGATATCTTTGATGTTGATTCCGTTGAAGGCTCAGGTGATGTAAAATATCACTTAGGTGCAGCAGGAGTATATGAAACCATGTATGGTGATGATATAAATGTTTCTGTTGCTTCCAATCCAAGCCACTTAGAGTTTGTCAATCCCGTTGTTGAAGGAATTGTTCGCGCAAAGCAAACCATGATGAATGATATCACCAGGGATAAGTTTATTCCCGTATTAATACATGGTGATGCGGCAATTGCCGGGGAGGGTATTGTTGCTGAAACGCTTAATCTTTCACAATTAAGGGGCTACAGCACCGGCGGCACAATTCATATAATCATAAATAATCAAATAGGATTCACCACAAGCCCGGTAGATGCGCGCTCTACAGTATATGCATCGGATGTTGCAAAGATGATACAGGCGCCGATATTTCATGTGAACGGAGATGACCCGGAGGCAACTATGCTTGTTACTAAGCTGGCATATGAATACAGGATGAATTTTGATAAAGATGTTGTGATAGATGTTTACAGCTACCGCAGACTTGGGCATAACGAGGCCGATGAGCCGGCATTTACTCAGCCGGTGTTATACAAGGCGATCCGCAATCATGATTCCGTTAAGTCCATTTATCAGAAGAAACTTCTTGAAGAAAAAGTAGTTACCTCAGAAGATATCAGGGCAATGGAAGAAGAGATCTACAATGTTATGGATAGCGGATATACAAAAGCGCATGAACGGGAAGCGCAGTTCAGGGCAGACTCTCCCATAAGGCTTTCCAAAGAAGAAGTTAAGAAGCTGCGCTCGCACCAGTTTGAAAAAATTACTATGGAAGACTTGAACAAGGTTGTTGATGTTATAACAACATTGCCCGCGAACTTTCATCTTCACCCTAAACTGAAAAAGTTTATCGATTCAAGAAGAGAGTTTCTGACAGGGGACGTAAAAGTTGATTGGGCATTTGCCGAAGCCCTTGCATTCGGGACCCTGCTACTGGAAGGAATTCCGGTAAGATTGAGCGGGCAGGATAGCGCCAGGGGGACTTTTTCACAAAGGCATATTGTGCTTGCTGATATGGAAACAGAAGAAGAAATTATCCCGCATAACAACATAGCCCCCGGTCTTGCGAGAATTGAGCCTCTTGACAGCCTGCTATCTGAGGCGGCAGTGCTTGGATTTGAGTTTGGTTACAGTACTGCTGACCCCTTAACTCTTGACCTATGGGAAGCGCAGTTTGGTGACTTTGCAAATGCAGCACAGGTCATCATTGATAATTTTCTTACGGCATCGCAGGATAAATGGCAGCTGCCGAGTAACCTTGTGATGCTTTTACCGCATGGCCAGGAAGGCCAGGGGCCGGAGCACTCAAGTGCAAGGCTTGAAAGATTCTTAACGCTCTGCGCAGATGATAATATTACAGTCTGCAATCCTTCAACCCCGGCGCAGTATTATTACCTGCTGCGTACACAGGGAAAGTACACACGAAGAAGGCCTCTGGTTGTAATGACTCCAAAGAGCTTACTCAGATTGCCGGAGGCACGCTCCGATAAAAGCGAGTTTATTGACGGTACATACAGGCTTGTAATTGATGACGAAGAGATCAAAAACAAAAGTGAGGTTAAAAGAATTCTGCTTACAAGCGGCAAGTTTTATTATGACCTGGCGAAATACAGGAAAGAAAATAATATTCCCGGTACTGCAATAGTAAGAATAGAGAGATATTATCCTTATCCTTCGGATGAAATAAAAGAGACACTGAGGAAATATGAGAATGCCAAAGAAGTGATCTGGGCGCAGGAAGAGCCGCATAATATGGGTGCGCTGATATTTATGTCTTACAGGCTGAAGCGCGACCTAAGAGATATGGGAAGCAAAATGACTTTATACGGAGTGAGCAGGGATGAAAGCCCGGCTCCAGCACCGGGCTCTAACTCAATATTTAACCAAACACAGAAACGTTTGCTTAAAGAGGCCTTTGCTGAAATAGGTGAAGTTATTGATATTAAATAATTTTCTGCAGAAAGAATAATATGTTTTATAGAAAAGGAGAATTTGATTCTCCTTATTTTTTTGACTTCAACACTTTGCAAGAGGAGAATTTCTTTTCTTCGCAGCCTGGTTCGGAAAATTATCAATAAATTACATGATGAATATCGCAGCGCTCTAGCAGTTTGGAGTAATCAGTTTGTTTATGCCCGATAAATTTCTCATAACCTGTTTCGTTATTTACATACGTTAATATGATTGCTATTTTAGTATTGATTTTTGAACTTTACTTTACAAGATTTAAGAGAAGGAGTTTACTAATATTATGAAAACCGATATATCATCCTTTCTGCACAGAAGTAATTTGTTCATTGCCGGAACAATAACACTTTTTTTTGTAATTATTATTCTGGGCCTGTTATTGGGTTAGGGATGTGATTACATGTATCCGGCAAAAAAGGGATCTGCTGCTCTAAAGGGCGGCAGATTTCTTGTTTATCGAGCCCATTGCAGCTAAAACAATTAAATTCAATTATAACGTGTTGCCGTGATTGCCGCACCGGTATCTAAGGGCTATATTGATAAGGAAAGAAACAATAAAACAATTTAAAACTAACTTATAATAAGGAGCCAAAAATGGAACAGCAGCAAATGAAGGAAGTTAATAAAAGCAGCAATTTATATATCGGCACAACTCTTGCAATTTTGTTTGTTATTATGATAGTTGGCTTTGTATTCGGTTGAACAATTGAGTAAAATATATTTTTCTTCCTATAGGAGCGTTGCATAACTGCAGGGCTCTTTTTTTATGGACAGAAATTCTGCAAGCGATAATGCTCCCCTTACAACTCAAATATTTACCAAGTTGTTTTAATGCATTGAAGAATTAAGCAGCTTAATTTATTCAGCCTGTTAATCCCTAATATTTGTGAAATTTTAAAGCAAAACGATAGTTCATAAAATTTTATGCTTAATATCATAGGAAAAGGATTTTAAGGCGATGTGTTTTTGATATTGGGGGAGTGTGCCAGCTCCTCCCGGGAAAACCGTTCCCTTTATATATCTACAGGCAGTTAGACTGCGGCTTTCGTTTATTCTCATTTGGCAAAGTTTGAACTTCATTAGTAAAAGCTGTCTTTTTATTATGAGGTTTTATCAAACGGGAGCAGGAAATGAAAAAATTATTCATCTTATCCGCATTATTTATTTTGTCCTCATCTATCCACTATACTCAATGGCAGCCGGATGTTCAGCTTACAAATAATTCCGGGGCTTCCCTTACATCAGATAATAATGGCTGGTGTGTGGCAGCAGATGGAAATCTCGTTCATGTTGTGTGGTATGACGACCGGGACGGGAACACGGAGATATATTATAAGCGCTCAATAAACGGAGGGGCAGCTGGGAGGCGAATACGAGATTAACAAATAACAATTTCCCGTCAGAATATCCTTCAGTGGCAGCATCCGGTTCATTTGTACATATTGTGTGGGCCAGTGTAGGCTCGCTGTATTATATATGTTCAGAAGATGGGGGTGCAAGCTGGGGAGCGGCATCCCAGATAACGTATGTTAACCAGCATCCATCCATTGCGGTATCAGGAACAGATCTGCATGTTGTATGGACTTTTTCTACGGGTAACTTTGAGATATTTTATAAACGAAATCCCACAGGTAATATTGGCATTACAACTATCAGCTCAGAGATTCCCGCATCATTTTCATTGTATCAGAATTATCCAAATCCGTTTAATCCAAGTACAAAGATCAGGTTTGATGTACCCCCGGAAAGGAACGGTCGCGACCGTTCCCTACAAATTATTATATACGACATGCTTGGAAGAGAGATTGCAGTACTTGTGAATGAAAATCTAAACCCCGGAACTTATGAGGTTGATTGGGATGCGGCAGATTATCCAAGCGGGGTGTATTTATGTAGACTGGAAACAGACAAGTTTAATGACACAAGGAAATTAATACTTTTGAAATAGGTGTTTTATAGATTTTTTTAGATGTAATATTGCTATTCAGATTCATTTAACTGAATTATTATGAAAAAGACAATTGCACTAACCATATTTCTCGCATTTAGTAATTCGTCAACGGCAGAGTGGGTGCATATGACAAATGTATTGGGCTATAGAAATGTAAACGCATTTACAATAAGCGGAAATAATGTTCTTGCCGGAGTTGAGAATTATGGGATATATTTGACTTCGAATAACGGTATAAACTGGACTCAAACTACCTTTAACATTCATTCTGTTTGGGCATTAGCAGTAAACGGGAATAACGTTTTTGCCGGGACTTATCCAGGTGGAGTATTTTTATCTACAGATAGCGGCACAAACTGGTCTCAAACTTCTTTAAGCAGTCAAACCATTTATTCGTTAGCAGTAAGCGGGAATTACATTTTTGCCGGTACCTGGCTTAACGGTGTATATATCACAACAGATAATGGCACGATCTGGACCCAAACTGCCTTAAACAATCGTGTTGTTTTCTCATTAGCAGTAAGCGGCAATAATATCTTTGCGGGAACATGGACGAACGGCGTATATTTATCAACAGATAACGGCAATAACTGGTCTCAGACATCTTTGAACAACCTAAGTATTTTTTCATTAGCAGCAAACGGGAATACTATCTTTGCCGGTACCGACCATCATGGTATATATTTTTCCACAAATAACGGTACAAACTGGACTCAAACCCCTTTAGAAACCGAACTTGTTTATTCATTTGCAGTTATTGGAAATAATGTTTTTGCAGGTGCTAATCATGGTGGTGATGCCGGAGTTTATGTATCAAATGATAATGGAGCAAATTGGATTGAAAGAAGTGAGGGTTTACCTGTTAATAATACTGTGAGTTGCTTATGCATACACAGTAATTATATTTTTGCCGGTTCAGGTGGAAGCATTTACAGAAGGCAGCTTAATGAGTTAATTGGCATTGAACCAATTTCAGGACAAATACCTGCTCAATACACTCTGTATCAAAACTATCCAAATCCGTTCAATCCTTCGACGAATATCAGATTTGATGTACCGGCAGAAAGGAACGGTCGCGACCGTTCCCTACAGATTATTATATACGATATGCTTGGCAGGGAAATTGTAGTTCTTGTGAATGAAAATCTAAAACCCGGAACATATGAGGTTGAATGGGATGGCGGAAGCTATCCAAGCGGGATATATTTTTACAAATTGACTGCGAATAATTTCCGGGAAACTAAGAGAATGGTGATATTTAAATAAGTCCTTCAATTCCTCTCCCCTTTGAATAAGGGGAGAGGAGTCACTTTATCGCAGGCTAAGCTACTGTTAAATAGGTTATAAAATTAATGTTTACAATAATTTAATTGTGGTTTAATATTTTCATTGTATTACCGTAATTTGGGTATTAATTTAGTGTTACATTAAATATATACCGCGTTTTTTGTGCAACCCGGCAAGTGTCACATTAATGGCGTAATGCACATCCAGTCTAATCTTCCATCCGAGCAGCATCACAAAAAGTACAGCATCATAGATAAAGAAGTCCGATAGTACTTCATCCATAATGTATTCCCGGTTGATAAAATGCAGCGTTAATTAATAACCGGAGGAGATATGGAATAATGAACGGGCATTCTGCTGCGTCGTTTTCTTATAACCGGATCTTTACGGCTGCGATATATTACCCTTACGGAAATACTATATATAACATTTCCTGTTTGTTTCTTACTCCGCAGCTTCTCGGCGGGCAATTTCTGTTTTTTGGAAGAAGTAAGTTAATTAGTGAAACTGCTTTCAATAATAAAAGCACAAATAAATATCTATCGTTAATTTTTTATTCATTAAATATCGGAGGAAAAAATGTATAAATTCATAAACTATCTTTTGTTTTGTTTTCTTGTTTTCGTTTTAAGCGCATGTACCATAAAAGTAAGCGATTCAGATAAGGATGATGGCGGAGGCGGCATCATTACCTCGCCACCGCCGCCACCGACCTGTATTTACCCCAATTTCAACGATACAGGAGTAGCATTAACACCGCAGCTCAGCTGGATGTGCAACTCATACTCGGGAAGCGGCACCCTGATGTTTGACGTGTATCTTGACACTATTGACCCGCCATCATTAATTGCACACGATCTGACGTATACAAATTACTTTGTTTATACACTTTTACTGAGTAACAAAATGTATTATTGGCAGGTCAAGTCAAAAAATGAATATGGATCGAGCTCAAGCGGCGTTGTATTTTTTACTACAACTGCTATGGTTCCGGATGCAGGCAGTGTGTTCAAAAAGTAGAAGCACCGGCATAAATCAGCAATGGTTCATCTAAAATTTTAGTAAGGGGAAAAAATGAAATACCTATACAGCACAATCATAATAATTATTTCTTTGCAGGTCTTCTCTGTTTGTAATTATGCGCAGCAGGAAGAGGATGTGGTTTACCTGAAAAACGGAAGCATTATTCACGGGACTATCACAGAACAGGTTAAGGGAGAGTCTATAAAGATTAAAACAGCCGATGGCAACATATTTGTTTTCAAGATGAGTGAAATTGATAAGATGACGAAGGAAAAAGTTGCCGTCAAAGAGGAAGTTATCAAAAATCCGGAGAGCGATACAAGCAAAAACAAGAATGTTAAGACCATTTTGAAAACCGACTCAACAAAGAAGAAGGTAAAGCTGCCCAATGCAAGCAATTCGATGACTATTCAACCCATAGGCCTGTTAACGCTGCTGACAAATTTTGAGTATGACAGGGCGCTTTCAGGCAGTTTCAGCATGGGATTAAAAGTGAGCTTCATGACTTTTTTCCTAAGGAATGCAATTAACTTTGAAGGCGATAAAAGTGACGTAGAAAACGCCGAAGCCATGAAAGAGTCACTTTCTTCTTGGGGAATCGGGACCCACATAAGATACTATCCCGGAGGCAGGGCAGTAGAGGGTTTTTTCCTCGGGCTGGCATTTGAAAAACTGCAGGCCAGCTTTGATGAGATCAAAGGAGAAACCGGTACAGTAAAGACTAAAACAAACTATACTGCAAGCCTATCCAGGCTGGAGTTTGAAATCGGGCACAGAAGCAAGCTATCAAGCAAACAGGGGGGATTTACAATTCAGTGGACGCTTGGAGCAGGCGTTGGTTTTGGAAGTACTACTGAAAAAAATGAGAGCTTCACCGTTCCAATAGGCAGTTTCGGGTTTGGAATCGGTTATTCATTCTAGAAGTAATTAGTTTCTGGCTATAAGCCAAAAATAATTAAGCATAAAGAACATAATAAATAAAAATATGAAGACAATTACAATATTTTTTATAGTTTTACTCGCCACTCTTAACTTATCGTTTGCAGGGTGGAGTGTTGTTAATATGGGAACAAATTATAATTTTACGGATATTCAGCTTAAAGAAGGCCCTAACTTTTTTGCGACGGCATACAACCCAACAACATATGCCGGTGTGCTATTCAAATCTATAAACAACGGAGCGAACTGGACACAGATCCAGCTGCCTTCAATCTGTCAGTATCCTACGTCTTGTGATTTCAGCAGCGATGGATTGAACGGAATAGTGGCAGGCACATCATTAATTGGCACATCAAACGGCGGGGCAAACTGGATGACGATGTACGCGGCAAGTGATACAATAATTCTCTTTGGGCTTGATGAAGGCGGCGGAAGCATGTGGGCTGTTGGAAATAAAGTGAACGGAAATAATATCATTGGGACTGTGATACTAAGGTGTTCTAACATAATGGCGCAAATTCCTGCATTCACAAGAATGTCACTTCCTCAAAGCATGTCAACATATCAATTGACAAGTGTATGTGCAGTTGACAGCATGACATGTTATATAGGAGTTAGTGACTACCCAACGTTTACCGGTGTTTTGAAAACCACAAATAAAGGCGCCACATGGACTCAAATCGGCATGAATCGCGAGATTTGGGCAGTTTGTGTTAGTCGTGATAATGGATTGGGATTCGCAGTTGGAGGCAATAATTCAAATTGCGAAGTGTATAAGACATCAGATTATGGTTTAAGCTGGCTCCCGGTATTTTCACAAAGCTCCGGAACGCTAAAGGGCTTATTCAGAGGAGCCATGGTTTATGCAGTAGGCAACGGCGGTATAATATTAAAGGGCAACTATTTTGGCGATATGTGGGACTGGCAGTATTCAGGCGTAACAACAGACCTGAATGCAGTGGATGCGCTGGATCAAAATACTGATGTAGCATATGCAGTTGGTGATAACGGCGTTATGCTGAAGACAAGTGACGGGGGTATCGGTGTAAATGTAATCAGCACAGAGATTCCATCATCTTATTCGTTACATCAAAACTATCCGAATCCGTTCAATCCTTCGACCTTCATCAAATTTGATGTACCAATAGATTCCCGCCTTCGCGGGAATGACAATGTTGTGTTGAAAATATATGATGCATTGGGAAGAGAAGTGGCAGTACTTGTGAATGAGGATCTAAAACCGGGAACATACGAGGCTGACTGGAATGCAACGCAATATCCAAGCGGAGTGTATTTTTATAGATTGGTTGTTGGTGACAACACCAACAACGGGGGTAATGGATTCACCGAAACGAAACGTATGGTGCTTGTAAAATGACCTAAAGATTGCTATAAGCTGTTGTAATCAATATTTGAATAAACTTTAATATGAATAATTATGAAAAAGTTATTTTACTCTTCTGCAATTGTTCTTCTCGTTCTCACAGGTTCGCTCGTTTCACAAGTAACACTGGAGTGGGTCTCAAGCTATAACGGACCGGCAAATGGTTTAGATTTTGCTTTCTCAACAGCCGTAGATGGCTTAGGTAACGTGTATGTTACCGGGGTTAGTACCGGAAATGGTACAGGTTTTGACTATGCTACAATAAAATATAATTCATCAGGTGTTCAGCAGTGGGCTCAAAGATATAACGGACCGGGAAATGGTGATGATTATTCTTACTATATCGCCGTAGATGGATCGGGAAATGTGTGGGTGACTGGCGAGAGTTATGGAGGCGGAACTACCCGGGATTATACTACAATTAAATACAATTCATCAGGTGATCAGCAGTGGATTCAAACTTATAATGGCCCTATTGGTTTTGGTGCTGATGTCGCTCACTGTCTTGCAGTGGATAACTTAGGAAATGCATATGTGTCAGGTCATAGCGATAGAAATCCATCAGTAACTGATTACGATTATACCACAATAAAATATAACTCTTCAGGTGTTCAGCAGTGGATAGCAATATATGATGGATCGGCAAGCGGGGGCTGGGATTGGGCACGCTCGATCGCAGTTGACGGCTCAGGGAATGTATATGTAACAGGCTGGAGTGAAGGGGTTGGTACAGGAAATGACTATGCAACAATAAAATACAATTCTTCAGGTATTCAGCAGTGGGCTGTCAGATATAATGGTCCGGGAAATGGCGATGATTCAGCACATTCAATTGCTGTGGATATTTCAGGTAATGTGTACGTTACCGGAGGTAGTTTTGGAATCGGTACAAAGGATGACTACGCAACAGTAAAATACAATTCTTCAGGTGTTCAGCAGTGGGCTGCAAGATATAACGGATCGCTGGATAGCAGTGATGCGGCATCTTTAGTAAAAGTGGATGGTTCGGGTAATGTGTACGTCACAGGAGGGAGCGTGGTAAACAGTACAACAATTGATTATTCTACTATAAAATACAATTCGTCCGGAGTGCAGCAATGGGTATCAAAATATAACGGACCGCGAAATTATATAGGACGGTTTGGGTTTTCTATGCTTGCAATAGATAGCTATGGCAACTCGTATGCAGCGGCTATAAGCAGGGGCAGCGGGGTAACCATAGGGTATGCAACAATTAAATATAATGCATCGGGTGTACAACAATGGGTTCAAACATATTACGGGCCCGGAGATTCTGCTATGGCATTTTCAATTACAGTGGATGGTTCATCTAACGTTTACTTAACAGGTACGAGTGCAGGCATAGGAACCGGTTACGATTTTACAACGATAAAATATTCTCAGTCAATCGGCATACAAATTATCAGCACGGAAATTCCGTCTGCGTTTTCATTACAGCAAAATTATCCAAATCCGTTTAATCCAACGACGAAGATAAGGTTTGATGTACCAATAGATTCCCGCCTTCGCGGGAATGACAATGTTGTGTTGAAAATTTATGATGCATTGGGAAGAGAAGTTGCGGTACTTGTGAATGAGAATCTAAAGCCCGGAACATATGAAGCTGATTGGAATGCAAGCAGCTTCCCGAGCGGAGTTTATTTTTATACACTGAAGACTGATGGTTTCACAGAAACCAAAAAGATGATACTCATCAAGTAAAGTTTTTAATGCCATCTCATCATCCGAAGCCGGAATGCTTTTTGTTCCGGCTTTTTTATTTACCGGATAAAACCCATAATACCTGCTTTTAGGCCGATCCTCCGAACCTTTGCAATCCAAAACCTATTGTTCTATATAGACACAATATATTGGAGAAAATTGGATGAAATGCGTGACCAAAGCTCCAAATTGCCTCATGTTAATGATTATAAATTAGATATTTACGTGGCATTTCTACTAAATCGCAGGATGTAGTTCCAATATAATCCGCTGGATTGATGCATTACGTTTTTTGAATTGCGGTGATGGTGGGTTGATTATACTGAACAAATAGATCATTGAAGCGATTATCTGTAATTACTTAAGACTCCATTAGCAAGGTCTAAGACTTTTTGTTTTAGTTCCTCAGGTTCATAGACAATTATTCCGGCACCGCGGCTTGCGATCCACGAGGCCATTTCTTCAAGTGAATTAACTTTGGTTTCGTACATAACAGAACCATCTTTCTGTTTGGTAAACACATCATGATCCATTAACTGCTTAGGCATTATTCTTTCAGCCCACTTCTTAGAAAATTTCATTTTTACTTCATATTCATCTTTTCCTATCCAGCTTTTCCACGAATTCTTAAAAAGGTCCTGAATGATCAGGTTATCGGGGAGCAAGTAAGTCTTATCGGATGCTCTTGCTTCAATTATTTTATTCAGGTGAAATTGCTTTACCAGTTTTCCGGATAAGGCAAGTACTCTCCAGTAGTTTTCCTTCTGGAAGATGAGCAGGGGATTAACCTCTCTTCCGAATTCAACTGTACCGTTTTCTTTTTCATAGTCTATCTGCACGGTATATTTATTTTCTATGCACATTTGTATTGTAACAAGGTTAGCAAGTGATTTCTCTCCAAGCCTCTTCACAAGTAAAGAGGTTGATTTTTCAACAAATTCATTTGAAAAACAAAGTAAAGAATACTGGTGAATAAGCCCTTTCAAAACATCCTTATCGATCTGCTTATCAAGGCAAACTCCGTGATTCTTTGTAGAGTGAATCCCTATACCGCATGAACGAAGCTGCTGAAGGTCACGCATTATTGTAAGATCTTCAACTTTGAAAATCGAAGCGAGGTCTGTGGTTCTGATAATATCACTGAAATTTTGAGAGAGTATAATTCCCAAAATTTCAACCTGCCTTTTTAATTTTATCCTTAGATCCTGCATGTTTATAGATAAATTTAAGTAATTATGAATTCATTTTGTATTCAGTAAGTAATCAGTTTGCTCAGGGATCTCCCGCTTGGTTAGTAGTATCAGTTAGTACTTTAGACTAGAAAAAATTGAATTACTATCATCAAATGATATGAATTGAAGATGATAATTTATTACAATTGTAAAACTAATGGAGGCAAATACAATGAGTAAATTTACAGATTCAAAACATGCGTCTGCTGAAGCCAAAAGATACAGAGGGAATTACTATTTCATTATTCTTATCGTAAGCATAATGATAATTTTTGTTTTAAGTGTCGTAATCAATATTCAGAGCAGGGAATTGTATGAGAAAATCCCGCTGGATTCATTAAGTTCTGCAGAAGTGTGTTATTTTGATTTCGGGGAATCTGAACTTAAAAGCGAGTCATTGCCGGTTCTTGAAAAAATTGCTGCGATGCTGAAGAAGAATCCGGAAAATAAGCTGGAGATAATTGGCCATACAGATAATGCAGGAAGTGATGAATTCAACTATGAACTCTCCCTCAAAAGGGCAGAGGAAGTAAAGAAGTTTCTAATTTCAGCAGGGTGCCCGGAAAACCAGATAAATACAATAGCCAAAGGGAAGCAGGAGCCCGTCAATCTTAATGCAACTGACTTTGAGCGTGCACTTAACCGCAGAGTTGAACTGAATTTATTGATACCGCAAAAAATGGCAGAGGATAAAGATATTGAATTTGTAAATTCTGTATTTAACCAGCAGGGCAGAAATGAACTTAAAGGCGAAATATCAGTCAGAGACTCCAGCGGAATGCCGATAGAAAATATCAAAGAAGAGGATGTAACAGCAGTACTTAAATGGGAAAGAGATAATACTGAAGACTCAACGGCAGGTAAAGTAAATTATATCCCAATTGACGATAAAAAGAAACTTGCGTTTTCGCTCACTATGGATTATAGCGGAAGTATGTATGGCAGTGAAAGCGATCTTAAGACAACGCCCAAAAGCGATAAGGTAATTGCAATGGAAAGCGCAGTAAAAACTTTCATTAAAGAGCTTAAAGGCAATATGTTCTGCAAGATTGTTAAGTTTGGCTTTGATGTTAACGAGATAATAAGATACTCCAAGTCGAGGGAAGTACTTGAAAGAGCAGTTGATGATGCAAGCTATCCCCGCGGCGGAACTGCACTTTATTCTTCAATATATGCCTGTATGAGAGATACTTCATTTGACAGCAATCCCACTGTAATGAAGACAGTTATTGCTTTTACAGACGGAATGGAAAATTCATCTAAGAAGATCACGATCGATTCAGTATTCAATCTTAGTTTCCGCAAGAATATCAAAATTTTTACAGTCGGATTATTCTCGGATATAAAAGGATTTGAAGTAGATGCCGGCATAAAGGAACGCGGGGTAATGGATTTACAGAGTATTGCTGCAACATGCGGCGGATTTTTCTACAGGGCAGGCAATTCTACAGAGCTAAGCGGCATCTACAAAAGCATTTTTGAGCAAATATTGAAATCTTACCAGGTAAGCATTATATGGAATGAAGAAAAATTACCTCCTAAAGGAACAAAGGTAAAAGCAGTTGTAAGAATCAACGTTAACGGCAAAACCAGAGTTTTGTACAAGAACTATACCATTGAATAATTCAAAAAATACCTGATATGAAAACAATATTATTAATGTTGATATTCATTTGTTTGTCCTCTTAGGTCTTGTTTACTCAAAATGAGATTGCTTCTGAAAAACAAAAGTCACCCGAAGAGATATATAGTGCCTGCTGCAACGCAGTTGTTCTTATCTATAATTATGACAGTGATAATACTCTGCTTGGTTACGGCAGCGGAGTAATAGTTACGGCCACGGGTGTAGTTTATACAAACTATCACGTTGTTGATAAAGGATACAGAATAAAGATCAGGAACGGGAACGATATATACAATAACATTCCGATTGTGGGTTTCAATCCGTTCAATGATGCGGCAATTCTTAAGCTTCCTGAGGGCAGTTATCCCTTCATGAGACTTCAAATGATGAAAATACTGAACCCGGAAGCAGTATTTATGCGCTGGGAAATCCGATCGGATACTCTAAAACTTTTACTCCGGGAATTGTGAGCGCAATCCGCAAGGATGAAAAACCTTATGAGATACAGCTAACAGCGGCAATTTCGCCGGGCTCAAGCGGGGGAGCTTTACTGAACATCAACGGAGAGCTAATAGGAATAACTTCATCATCTGTACCCAAAGGTCAGAATTTGAACTTTGCAATTCCTGTTGAGAAATTCATGCAAATTCCCATTGCAGACTTAAACAACCTTGAGCAAAAGGAATTAATAAGGCAAATGCAGAATATGAAAAACATCCCGTTATGCATGAAAAAACATGATGTTACCAAAATATAACGCCATTTCTTTTTGAAACCGATTACGTAAGTTCATAAAATAAAGGAAGCATGATTTTTCTTAATTTTTTTCTGTTTATTGATATAAGTATTCAAAACTCCTCAAAAACTGCGATTTAGTCCGTTATTTTGCCCTTTTTTTGTAAGACTTCCTGTAATATTTCCAATAAGGTTTAAAATTAGATTTGTACTATAATTCAGATCAAAATGAAAAACAACAAATTCATAAACAGAAAAAGAAAAACAAGCAGAATAAAATCAAAGAATAGGATGGCTAAAAAGTATAAAACTAATTTAAAACCGAAAGGAGATTCAAAAATGTTTAAAATTACATTTATCATTGTAATGTTGTTAACATTATCAATAGGTACATCAAATTCACAGGTTTCACAGGAATGGGCATCAACTTATAACGGTCCAGGAAATGGATGGGATGAACTTACATCAATGAAAGCAGATGATGCCGGCAATGTTTATGCGGCTGGATGGAGCATTGGGAGCGGTTCAGGACCGGATTATATAATTATAAAATATAATTCAGCAGGAGCACAACTGTGGGCCCAAAGATACAATGGCCCGGGAAATGCTTCAGATATAGCATGGGCGCTTGCTATAGATGATTCCGGGAATGTTTACGTTACAGGTGAAAGTTCTACTGCCGGAACAACTGATATTGATTATGCAACAATTAAATATAATTCATCGGGCGTTCTGCAGTGGGTCCAAAGATATGCAGGTCCCGCAGTCAGTGGAGATTGGGCATATTCAATTGCTGTTGATAAGTTACATAATGTTTACGTAACAGGGGGCAGCACAGCTTCGGGTACATCCTCAGATTATGTAACCATCAGATATAATTCAGCAGGCGTTCTTAAGTGGGTTCAAAGATATAATAACGTTTCAACAAACGGAAATGATATTGGACGCTCAATAACATGTGATACTTCAGGATTTGTTTATGTTACAGGTAACAGCGATGGCAGCTATGCGGATTATCTTACGATTAAATATGATACTTCGGGTGCAATTCAATGGCTCAGGAGATATGACGGCGCAGGGGGAATTGGCTCAGATATGGCACGAACAATTGCAATTGATAATTCCGGAAATGTTTATGTTGGAGGCTACAGCTGGGGAGATGGTTCCGCGTTTGATTATGCAGTCATTAAATACAATTCTTCCGGAGACTCTCTATGGGTAAGAAGATATAATGGCCCGGCAAACAGTGATGACAGATCTTATCAGGTAGCCATTAGCAGTGCGGGAGATGTATATGCTGCCGGCGGGAGCCTGGGAAGTTCTACGGGTTTTGATTTTGCAGCTATAAAATACAATTCATCGGGTGTTCAGCAATGGGTTCAAAGATATAACGGGCCCCTTGGTTCAGGAACTGATGACGCATATTCTATTACGATAGGCAGCTCAGGAAACGTTTACATAACAGGACGCAGTATGGGAAGCGGAACAAATTATGATATAGTGGTTATAAAATACAATTCATCAGGTGTTCAGCAATGGGCACAAAGATATAACGGGGCGGGTAACGGAACTGACTGGGCAAATGTGGTATTTATTGATGCTTCTGAAAATGTTTATGTATCAGGAACAAGCACAGGCATGGGTTCGCTGAACGATTGCATTACTATAAAATATTCTCAATTAACGGGTGTAATTAACAACAACAATGTAGTGAAAGAATTTACCCTGTTACAGAATTATCCAAACCCGTTTAACCCTGCAACAAAAATCGGGTTTAAGGTTGCAAAATCCGGATCTGTTAGAATTGTTGTCTTTGATATACTAGGCAAGCAGGTTGCCGAATTGATAAATAAAGTCCTGCAGCCCGGATCGTATGAAGTTGAATGGAATGCTTCGGTCAATCCCAGCGGTGTTTATTTTTATAAATTAAAAGCTGAAAATTTTGACGAGACAAGAAAAATGATCTTATTAAAATAGGAAGTAATTCCGCCGGTTTTTTATACCCCTGTCAAAACGCAGGGGTTTATTTTATATCTTAGAAGCAAATTTCTGATTATATTGTGTTAATTGTGTAATTCTTTGGGAGTCAATTTTTAAAAATTTATCAGAAATTGTCCGAAATAGTTATCAAATCACGGCTTGAAATTCCTGCTTTGCCCGGGAATATTATATCGAGAGAAAGGCTGAATACTCTTATTCACAATAATATCAATAAGAAGCTCATATTTATAGAAGCGCCAGCGGGATACGGCAAAACGACCCTTGTTATAGATTATCTAAATTTACATAAACATGAATATGCATGGTTCAGTGTTCCGGAAAATACACAGGATTTTTATTCATTTATAAATTATTTAACCGATTCACTTTCCAGAATAAATCCGGAATTCGGGAAAACAACGGCACAGATAATTGATTCTTCCAGGCAAAGCCTGGATTTTAAGAATGACCGGAAAGATATCATCGAGTCTGTAACCGGAACTTTTATAAATGATTTTCTTGTGAGCTTTCAGGATGATACGATACTGGTAATAGATGATGTTCATAATATTAAGTCTGGCTGGGCTGCAGAAACATTTAATCTGCTGCTGGAAAATCTTCCAATGCGCCTGCATTTGTTCATTATTTCCAGAGAAAAGCCGGTTTTTAATACCGTCAGGCTTAATTCAAAAAGAAGCATAAAGGAAATTAAAAAGCAGGATATATTATTCAACGAGGACGAAACAAAAAAACTCCTGTATTTATCCGGAAATAAAAGCAATACAACTGCCGAACGTGTATATAATAAATTGAACGGCTGGGTAACGGGTATCCACCTGCTACTTCAGGCAAAGAAATTTGAAAATGATGAAATGAATCTTGATTTTAGCTATATACCGGATATCCTTTATAAATTTTTCGCCAGTGAGATATTTGACAATCTTGATGAGAATGTTCAGGACTTTTTGCTTAAAACATCATTGCTGGATGATTTTTCTTACGGCATTTGTAATAATATTCTTGGCATTAAATCCGCAGGCACAATCATTGAAGAACTGTATAATAGAAATATCTTTATAGATCTTAAGCCCGACGAGACCATACCTTCTTATAAGTACCAATCGCTGTTTAAGGAATTTCTTTTAATGAAACTAAATTTACTTAAATCAAAAGAGGAAATTCGTTCTATCTATGATCGCATTGCAGATTTTTACGATCAATGTGGCGAGGTGGATAATCAAATTGATTTCAGGATAAAAAGCGGCAGCTGCAACAGAGCAGCCGAACTTATCAAAGCAAACTTTGAAACGTTATTCAATAACGGAAAACATGAAAAATTGTGGAAATGGCTAAACGGCCTGCCCGATGTAATAAAAAATCAAAATGCCTGCATTAAATTTTATATCGGGAAATTATACTATTTTTATTTAGGCGAACTTGATCCTGCGCTTGAATATATCAGCTTATCTATAAAGCTTGGAGGAAAGAAAGACAAGAATTTTATCATTACAGCCTTAATAGAAAAAACGAAAATTCTCGTCTACTTAGGAAGAATTGATGAAGCTCTGCTAACGGTGAATCATATGTTAAAGATGAAAACAGGAAAAGAAAATAAAGTGCGCATTTATTATTCAGCATCGACAGTATATTACAGCGCAGTAGATTATGATAAATGCCTTGAAATGCTGAATAAAACCCTGAAAATCAACGAAGAATGCCTCATTCCGGGGTTTGATGTTAATGTTAATTCACTTATTGGAAACATATACCTTGCAAGAGGAGAATTTATTAAAGCATGTTATTACCTTGAGCTTGTTGCTGATAAGCTGAGCAATGTATATAAAAGGCTTTTTGCCCTAACTAACTTAGCAGAATTGTATTCCTATACAGGGCGGTATGAAGCGGCAAAGGTATATCTTGATAGGGCGGGATATATTTTAAAAACCTTTCCAAGCACTTACCATGAGATATACATTTTGCTTGGTGAAGGTTTTTTAAGGTTTGAGTGCGGTGACTACGAAGAAGCAATACAGATCCATAAAAAGGTAAATGCAATGTCTGTGAAAGCAAATTATAACTACTATATTTATTTCAGTAATATTGTAATTGCTTTGTGCAATTATTATCTCGGTAAAGAATCTCTTTCTGAAAAGCATTTAAAAATTGCCGGGTCGGTAACGGCAAAAGGCCTGGAATACAGGGTCAATGAACTCAAGTTTATTAATGTACTTTTGCTGAAAAGGAAATTTTCCATTAAAAACACAAAGAAAATGGAGAGGGATTTACTGGCGGCATTAAAATATAATAAACAAAACAAATTCTATTATGATACGGCCAGGATTTTATTTCATACAGCTCACTATTATCTTCTTTCAGGAAAATATGATGATGCGAAACATTACCTTCTGGATGCAATGAAGCTTGCCTCCGGAAATGATTATCTATCGTTTCTTGAAAGAGAATATCAGCATAACAGGGATATTTTCGATTTTGCCGCAGTAAACGATATCGGTAAAGATACAATATTGGTAATTCATTTAAATAATAATGAAAAGCGTTCATTAAAATGGATTTCAGCTCCTGCCAGACAAAGAATACAAAGATCATTATCAAATTTATGGGATATAGAAATGGAAGCATTTGGGAACCTTCAGTTTAAAATCAGAGGGCAGGTTGTTCCCGATAGCACATGGTCAAGAAAAAAATGCAAGATGATCTTAGCATGGCTAATTTTAAATAAAGAAAAAAGAATCAATAAAGAAATAATAATTGACAGGTTTTTCGGTGAACTATCCGCCGAATCTGCTGAGAACATATTTCACCAAATAATTCATAACATCAGGAGTGTTATTAAAGTAATAGTCGGGAAAAAGGGATTCACTGGTCAGAATATACCCGAGTTTGTGATTTATGATCATAAAAATCTATACATGAACCCTGATTTTAACTATATATCAGATGTAGAAAGACTGGATCGCATTAATGAAGCAATTAACAAATGCAGAGATACAGAGGAAATAAAGGAATTAATCAGCGAGGCAAAAATAATTTATAAAGGCAATCTTTTTACTAAATTTGATGAAAGCTGGTGCAAAGAACTTAGAAACCAATACTCTGAGAAATTTGAGCTCATCATTCAAAAAGGTGCGGGTTGAACGCCAATTTACTTTTGGATATACTTTGCTTTCACAATTTCATGCATATAGTTCCCCGTGAACCCAGCATTCACCAGCCGGCAATGTAATTATTACCTTCCCTACCCAATACTTATAAAGATGCACTTTCGCTCATATTCAGACCACTATCTTAATTTCTCACCCAAACGGGCTCTTCTATAGATATTGCTTAAGCTATCAAGCGGCAATTTTAATGTAATGATCATCGTTGCCGTGCCAGTTATATTTTGCAATCCACTCTTCATTTACCTGTGCAAATGATAAAGAGCAATGCACAAAAAGTGTAATTCCCATAATGAAGCAGCATTTTGGAATTTTTTCTCCTATGAATTATTCCTTCAAACTATTGATTTTCTATTTAACAAGGATCATCTTTTTTGTCTGCGAGTAATCCCCGGCTATAAGTTTATAACAATAAATCCCTGATGCAAAATTCGCTCCGTCCCACTCAACCTCATATGTTCCCGGCTTGAGTTGCTCGTTGACAAGTGTTACCATTTCACTTCCAAGGATGTCGTAAACATATAGCCCCACTCCCAGCCCATCGTAGGAGAGGGGAGTTGCAGGAATTGAGAAGCGGATTTTTGTATTTGGATTAAACGGATTTGGAAAGTTTTGTTTCAGTGAAAAATTTTCAGGGATATTATTACTTATTGGCTCAATTGCTGTGATACCGCCATTGGTAGTTTTTAGTATTGTTCCTAAGTCTCCGACAGCCCACCCGGTAGCTGCAGATGTAAAATAAATGCTGCGCAGTGAATTTGAAGTGCCGCTTATTTGGTCTGACCAGTTTGTGCCGCCATCAGAAGTGTACATTATTGTACCTATCCAGCCGGCAGCCCATCCTGTTGAAACATTTGCGAAAAATACCGATGTTAAAGCATTTCCAAGCGGAACAGGTAGTATTGCCCAGTTATTTCCTGAATCAGTTGATTTTAATATTGGCGGACTTGGAGAGCCCATACCCACAGTGTAACCTGTTGTTGTAATCCCTGCAGGAAAATGAACAGAATAAAGATACCAGGCAGGATTGCTAATTGGCGCTGACCAGTTCAATCCACCGTTTGTCGTTTTGTAAAGAAAACCGTTGCCGGCTACATATCCAACTAGCGAATTATTGAAAAAAACCGAGTTAATTGCTAATGAACTGCTCAATAATGGAATCCAGTTCACACCGCTATTTGTTGTTTTTAAGATTGTCATAAACTCTCCTGCTGCCCACCCCGTAGTTGCAGATATAAAATGAACTGAATTCAATGCAGAGGTAATCCCTGTGGTTTGAAGTGTCCATGATGTTCCGCCGTTTCCTGTAGTAATAATATCACCCATTGCTCCGACTGCCCAGCCAACAGTTGTGCTCACAAAAAATACAGAGAAAAGAGGATTTGCAGTTGGACTCGTTTGAGATATCCAGTTTGTTCCTCCATTTGTTGTTTTTAATATTTTCCCAGCATAACCAACAGCCCAACCGGTCATGTCGTTTACAAAGAAAACAGAACGCATATGTTCGGTTGTCCCGCTGGATTGGGTAACCCAGCCCGGTTGAGAAAAGAGAGACTGACTTAAGAAATAAAATAGTGAACAGAGAACTAATGTATTCCTGAGAAAATTCATGATAATTTATTTTAATTTCTGAAAAATTTAGACAAACTCTCTGTTTATTAAGTTAATATACTGATTTTTTTTCTTTGAATACAACCGGAGTCGTATTAGACTTTAATTTTGACTGTTTTTTAAATAAAAAAGCCGCCAAAAGAGGCGGCTCATAAATTTTTTGCAAAAGTTTCTTACTGAATCGTAAAAGTCCTGGCTGTCACAGATCCTGTTGAAAGCGATCCGGAAAAATTTGTAACACTTCCATTTACAATTACACGGCAATTAAAAGTCTTACTCACTCCTGTAAAGTGGCTTACATCAACATGATAATCTCCTGCCGGCACAGTAGTTGTTGTACTGTAAATATTCTCAATTGCATTGCCAAATGTGGAAGTCCAGTCCCTATCCAGAGCAAAGTTTGTACTTGTCGGAGCGCCAAAAAAGACGTGTAGACCATTTGGACCAAACAAATGCAGATCAAGATCTGCAGTACTGCCCTGTATGTTTACCCAGGTCAGTGTTGCCTGCACAGTTCCCGTACCGAATGGTTGTGTTGGTGTCGGCCATGAAGTCGGCCTGCCGGGAATCCACGTCCCGCCTGGGGGTAATTGGCAACCCATAATTGTCCAGCCATCACCAATGGTATAGATCCAGCCTAAAGGCCAGTTTAATGAATTTGAAATTGTGACAGGTACGGGAACACTGTAAGTCTGTATATCATCTGACATCCAGTTCCTGGTTGAAACCCAGAACGTGTAAGTTCCAAGAGGCAAGATACCTCTGCAGAAGTCACTTGGGAACGGGCTTCCCGGCCAATTGGGAGAAATAAATACATCGCCAACCAAACCGGCTGCATAAGAATTTACATAACCGGGCGGATATACCGGGTCTAATGTAACACTTGCAACAGTAAGAATAATAAATGTCAATCCGTCATTGGTGCACCATTGAACGCCCCCTTCGGATGGAATTGATAGCGGATTATCAGCAGTTGTACTTTTAAGCAAAACGAAAGAACCAAGTTTCAGAACATCAATATATAAATAATGAGAATTATCGGAGGGGTTAGTCCCAATATTTGAAGGAACAATTTTCCATTCGTTTGTTTCCGGGTAATAGCCCATTACAACTAAACCTGCTGGGGAGGACTCCGACCCAGCAGGCAGGTATATGCGAATAGTCATATTAAAAACAAACTGTTCAGGCCCTACTTTCACAAAATCGCTTATCCTGGTATATCCGGCAGGCAATTGAGAAACACCCTGTTCAATAGTAGAAGATGTATTAATTGAAAACACAACGGTTCCGGGGCTGCCGTTTTGCAGCTTTGGCACTGCTCCAACCGGAATATTAACAATGAATCCGTTATTGCTCAATGATCCTTCCTGGTTAGAAGTTAAAGTTTTTGTGGTGCCACTTCCGGTTCCCGGGTCATTTGGAGCAGTTGTATCATTATTGCAGGCGGGAAAAAATGAGAATATAATTCCAATTAATACTGCTGGAAAAATCCTGTATGGTTTGATCATAAAACCCCCTTTTCTTTTTCTAAATATGTTTTGCAGACTTAATTCAGTTGAAGAAAATAAACACGATATTAATCATAAACAATATTCAAATTTATCCAAATATCGATTTTTACAGAATTTTACACAATCCAGTGCGATTAAGGTCATATTATTTCCTGAGAAACCTCTAATATCAGGGTAGGTGTTCAGACTTTGTTGAAGCATTTGTCGGGGTGATCCCGCCACGGCGGGACGGCCTTCCCGACACGGAGTGTCGGGACGCTCTACGGGCTGTTTAATTCTATCCATCGTAAAATTCTTTGTTTGTTCTTGAAAGATTTTAGCATCTTTTCCAGTAAAATAGCATTTGTTCTGGATTCAAATCCTTTTACTAAGAGAATTTTCCACGGACCTTTGTTCTTAGTGCTTAAAGATATATCGAGTTGTGCTGTAACAAGCGGTTGTGGAGGTTATTTGTCTGACCAATATAAAGTTTTCCGGTGGATTCCGACTGAATTATGTAAGTATAATAATTCATTGTCGGGGTGATCCCGCCTTGGCGGGACGGCCTCAACTATCCAGCCTGAAAATGAAAAAGCCCAGAATGAGTTTCAATTCTGAGCCATAAACCGATTTTCAGTCGGGGTGAGAGGATTCGAACCTCCGGCCTCCTAGTCCCGAACCAGGCGCTCTACCGGGCTGAGCCACACCCCGAAAATAATGAATACAAACATAAGAAAAATA
>JAIOIK010000031.1 GCA_019912545.1 Ignavibacteria bacterium
CTTCCGTCTAAGCCGGACAGAGGTCTGCAGGCAGGCGGGTTTCAAACCCGTCTCAAAGTCAAAAAAAAACTGGAATTATGCAAACCAAGCACAATATCAATTGTTGGTTGGGAGACAGGTTACAAACCTGTCTCTACAAATAAATGCTTCATGCAGCCCTCGAAAGCAAAAGCGAAACATCATCTTTTGTGGCTGAGGGTGCGTAGTGCTGAACTGCGCGGAGAACGTCATCAAGCGTATAGCCGGCAGTTTGATTGCTTTGGGCAAGGCTGCGGCGAATTGCATCAAGATTTTTAATGTCGCGGGGACTTGCATACCTGCCGTTTTTGATCTGGCGGAGTTCATCAAGAAGGATGGTTTGCATATCATACCTGTAGATATCCTCCAAAGTCATACCTCCTGCGGGATTGATTCCGCTTTTAGCGGCTGCGGCAAATGCCGCTGCGCGGTCCATGGTCTCTTTTATGAATGTTGATGTAAAGGGGGTTTCCACTCCCTCAAAATTTATCCAGTAAACCTGATTGGGGTTGCTGAGATCAAGTTCTGCGAATTTATGGAACAGCCGCCTGATATTACCCTGAAATTTAGTTGCGGGAATCCCTTTGGGATCGTGGGGATTGCCGAGTGCGATAATTTCGCCTTTGGCTTTAGCCAAACGGCGCAGGGTATAATTAAAGCCAAGCTCATTAGACATGGCTTTGCATATAAACGATTGTGACTTACGTTTAAAAAGAAGCTCTTTCACCATTTCGGCTTCTTTTTTGGTAATTGGGAATTTACGGCCGGAATGGTCATGTTTTTTGTATGAGCCGGGCGTATCCTTGGCAAGCTCAACGAACATGGTTGTGCGTGAAATTCCGTGTTTTTTCATGATGCGGTTGAAGAAGTCCTTATATTCGGCGCTGTCTTCAGCCACTTTGACGTTTTTCAGCAGGTTGATATCTGCGTTAAGTGATTTATTGAAAGGTTTTGTCATAGTTTTACCTCACCCCCTGGCCCCCTCTCCTGCAAGGAGAGAGGGAAGAGAGAATTTAGTTTATGGATTAAGTTTAGATTAAAGTTCTAAGAGTTCTAAATTATTGAAAAACAAAGCAGATTATGAATAATATGCATAAAGCATATAAATTGACCGCCAATATATGATATTGGCATATAATTGTCAAGGCCAAAAAACAATTACCACAGAGGGCACAGAGTTCTGCTCTATTTCATTCTGTCATTCTCCCTCTTCAAGGGGGTGCTAGAAGGGGCTTCTCAAAGAAGTTGTTTACTGACAATCAGAATCAAAACAAAAAAACGACATCCGTCAGTTGGCGGACAGGCGTCGTCTCTAAGGCTCAAAGAAAAGCACAAACCAGAATCTAAAGCCTTTACCATCCGCCAGCGGGCGGACAAGCTTCGACACAGAGGCTTTTAACCCCGCAGGCCTGCCTGCCGAGTACCGGCGCAGGCAGGGGTGACATGTTTGTAGCCTTTGAAATTTTCAATATGATGAACCCCTTAGGGGTGGCATGTAAATTCTTTTAACCCCGCCATTTCCGCCAGTGGGCGGACAAGTAGGGCGGGGATTCCGGAGCAAAAATAAACCGGGGCTTCAGCCCTGAATTAAGAAGCAACATCAAAGACCATTTCGCCACAGAGGACGCAGAGTGCAGATGCAAAAGGTATTATTTTTTTGGTGACCTTAGAAACACATCAGGCAATTCCAACGAATCGGAAAAATAGTCATTTAGACCGGTAAATATTCTGTGCTTAATATCATCGGCTGCGCCTTTAGGTAGGTTTAGTTCTGCATAACGCATTAAAGCATAGTTAGAATCAACGGAAGCTTTATCTGTACCGCGTTTGATCTTTTTGAGGCAATTTAAATATCTATCGGAAAGGCTGGAATCTGAATCAATCTGCTGAAACCAACCTGGATGGCGTGCCGGTTGTTTAGAATTGGAGTAGGATTTGACTAATTGAGTTTGAGCAGCATAAGCAAAATCGGAAAGGTAAACAGTAGTGCCGTCTTTTTCAACGTAATATCGCTCATTTTTGCAGGAAGGAAAAAATATTGATATGATTAATGCAGAAAGAATTAAGTATTTCATAGTAAACCTCCATTACAAAATTAATCAACAGGAGCTTTGCATGAAATAGGTATGCATACTCAAAACAACTAAGTAGTATTAACTGAAAAGCAATTTAAGTCTTTGAGAAGCAAAGGGTGGGAAACGCTTATTTCTGAACTTCAAACAATTCTGATCTTCCAAGAATTCTGTTTGTTACAGGGTCCGTTATGAATATTCTGTATTTTCCTTCAGGCAATTTTATGTCACTTTCCACTCTGTATTGATCTTTCTCTATTTCGATGTCATAAATTTCACGATGCCCGCTCATCAAATCCATTGCCTCAAACACAAGTTTCGTCAAGCCTATATCCTGCCTGTCATTCCTGTCGAAATTCCAGCAAACCTTTACCCCTTCTTTAAATTCAAGTGTGCCATGCCGCTCACCGGAATTATCATAAGTAAAAAGGCATACTTAACCAATATCCTGGCTGTGTGTGCTATTGCTGCCAATTAAAGCAAGCAATAAAACTATGAATATGATTTTCACTGTTTTCATAACAGCAAAATAAGATGTAAATTCGTATTTGTAAATACGCAGTCGCTAACCAAAAGTATTTGCGGAGCGATCGGTCCAAAGGACTCCTTCGGAGGGATCGCTCCTTACATTTTTTAATTGGCATTTGTAGAGGCCTGCCTACCGTCTAAGCCGGACAGAGGTCTGCAGGCAGGCGGGTTTCAAACCCGTCTCA
>JAIOIK010000032.1 GCA_019912545.1 Ignavibacteria bacterium
CCGGATGATCCTTTTCAACCCAATCCTCTATCGATGGAGGAAGTAAAAATATCTGGCTGTAATCTGTCTTTAGCTGATGGCTCATTTATTTCTATCTTTATTTATTACAAAAATACTAATAAGTTTTGAGACAGACTCTTCAGAGGCTGTCTCAAAACCAGTGGGACAGACATTCCTGTCTGTCGAAAACTACATTTATGTTTAACAATCACAGACAAGAATGTCTGTGCCACTGAAAAATAGAACTTTTGAGACAGACTCTTCAGGGCGGGGATTAAAATAGCCCAAGGAAACGCGAGTAAAATGTTGGTTGGGCTCTTTATTTATTTTTCTTTTTAAGTTTCTTCGTATCTTTCAATACTTTTTTTCATCACTATCAAGCTTACGCTTAATTTTTTGAAGGTCTTCTTCAGTTGATAGATTTTCCGGTTTTACACCCCTTTTTATAAGGATATTCCTGACTTCAAGATTATTATCAATATGTTCCTTTTCAATGCTTTTTTCGCCCTGCAGGTCTTTATCAATAACATTATGGCTGGTAAGCTCTGTGGCAAAATCTTTTGCTTTTATTGTCAATGTCGGAAGGAAGTCTGCAAGAGGGCGTTTTGCCGGCACGCCAAGCTTCGTTTTCATATCGGAGGTATTATAGCCGCCAAACAAAGCACGGTCGCCTTTAGACCTGATAATTGCAAATCCCTTATCATCTACACCCCGTTCGTAAATAATACCGGAAAGCTTCTTTTCCGATTTCATCAGCTTTTCCCGGGCTAATACACGTTCAGTCTCAAGCAGCCTCGCTTCAATTATTTCCTGCTTCCTTGTTTGAACAGCGAAATACGTTTGCGCGAAAGCAATTTCAGATTTAGCAGAATCACCGTTTTGTGCTGTTAAATAACAGGCATATCTTGTTAGCGCATAATCCTCAACTTCCCTTTCAGAGCCGGACCCAATAGAAACCATTTTGGTGATATCAACGAAATGGTCGCCAATATCTTCACCTGCATTTTTGCAGGCCTGTTTAGCCTTTTCAATAACCTTAACTAGATTGCGCCAGTCAGAATAATTGAATATTACCTGTAAGTCTCTGGCACTCCAATATTCAACCTCTTCGGTTTCATATCTTGAAGATTCGAATTTATCGAATAATTCACTAATTAATTCATGTTTCATAGTATTACAAATATAATAGAAAAATTTCTACTTTCCTTTCCAGCGGTTTTCAAACAGATTTTACTGTGCCCGATCTGCCCGATAATTTCTTAACGGTAATTTTCATAGGCCGGTTAAAAGCAAAACCAAAGACGGTTCAAGGCTTCTAACCCCGTAGGCCTGCCTGCCGGAGAGCCGGCGCAGGCAGGGGTGATATGTTTGTAAAAATTAACTACACACAATAACAGAACCCCTTTAGGGGTGACATGTTATGTTATCTCAAAAGCAAAAACAATTTCATAGCTCCCCTCCTTCCTTAAGGAGGGGAAGAGTTCGGTCTATGACCGAACGAGGGGTGGTTTCATAAAAGCAAAACAAAAGACGACTCAAAGGCACAAAGACTCAAAGAAAATCAAAAGCCTTAACCGCCAAGACGCTAAGGCGCGAAAAAAAACAAATAACTGCTTTTGTAGAGGCGGGTCGGCAATTGCCCCTTTGGGGTGACCCGTCTGCTTTGTTAAACACAATCAAAAACCATTACCACAGAGAACACAGAGGCTTTTAACCCCGTAGGGGTGGAATGTTTGTAGCTTTTGATGTTTTTTATATAGTGAGCCCCAGCGGGGCGACATGTTGTTTGTTGCTGGTGACAACACCAACAACGGGGGGAACCCGCCAAGACGCAAAAAAAAATGTAGGTCAAAGGCATGTTGAGTTAGTCCGCCAGCAGGCGGACTAACGAAATCCCGCCGTGCAGGGCCTTTGACTGTATGCTTGCCCAAGTCAAAAACTCATACGGTAGAAGACAGACGAAAAATCCACAGCAAATAAAAACTGAATCTGATTAGCAAACTTTGCAGCAGTAATTCAAAGTATCTTGTGGATAATAGTCTACGGTTTTGAAAATTCTGATTGGTTAATTTAAAATTTACTCTATGAAAAAACAAATTGATGATGAACGTGGGACTTTTCTCCTAAATATTGGGAATCATTTACACAAGAGAAGAATCCAACTAGGACTTTCCCAAGAAGATCTGGCTTATAAGGCGCATATTGATCGATCATATATAAGCGGAATAGAAAGAGGTAAAAGAAATATCTCTATTTATACACTGAAGAAAATTACGGATTCATTGAATATGAACATTATAGATGTATTTGAAAAAGGAAAGACAAGATGAAAAAACAAAATGAAATAAAACCCAAGTGTATTTCATTATTTTCAGGTTGTGGTGGATTAGATTTAGGTTTTAAGCAAGCTGGGTTTGAAACTGTTTGGGCAAACGATATTGACCATTGGGCTTGTGAAACATTTAGGAGTAATATTGAGACCAATATTATTGAAAAAAGCATAGAGTTATTAAATCCATACAAGGATAAAAGTATACCTGAATGTGACATAATTTTGGGAGGATTTCCATGTCAAGATTTTTCAATCATTTGGAAACAGCCCGGGCTTAACGGAGAGCGTGGTAATCTATATAAAAGTTTCTTAAAATTTGTTGACGCTAAAAAACCAAAGGCTTTTGTGGCTGAAAATGTAAAAGGATTATTAACGGCAAATAACAAAAAAGCCATTGCGCAAATTATAATAGATTTTGAAAAAATACAACCTGGTTATGTGGTCTTTCCAAAATTATACAATTTTGCAGATTATGGTGTACCTCAATTAAGGGAAAGGGTTCTATTAGTAGGAATCCGAGTTGATACCAACTTCAATTTTAAACATCCAAACCCAACACACGGGTTAAATAAATTGCCACATGTAACTTGTGGAGAAGCGTTGAAAAATGTCGAAAGTGTAGAATTTAATAACGAACATCAGAAAATTTTACCGACCACAAAAAAATTATTGGAGTTGATACCCGAAGGTGGAAATTTTACAGATATACCAAAAGATCATGAATTGTATGTTAAAGGATTAATAAGCCATGTATATCGCAGAATAAATAGAAGTGAACCATCAAAAACTATTATAGCCGCAGGTGGGGGGGGGACCTGGGGATATCACTATCCAGAACCACGACCCTTGACAAATAGGGAACGAGCTAGATTGCAAACGTTTCCAGATGATTTTCTCTTTAAGGGCACTATTGGTGAAGTGAGAAGACAGATAGGAAATGCCGTACCTCCAAAAGGTGTATATTTACTTGCAAAATCTTTATATAGTCTATTTACCAAAACATATGATAGAGTTGATTTGAAAAATTATAAGAAATATTTATCAGAATTAAGCGTACCAAAGAGATTAGAATCAATACTTGAACAAACATACTTTAAGGTTGCATCCTGACAAAATGGAAATTTTAACTTACAATTACCCTGCTGCAAGATTTTCAGAGAATAATATTAATGATGTTTTCAAAGAGGAATTATCAAAGTCGGATATTGTAAGAATAGCTTCTGGCTATATATCGTCTTCTTCACTTGTGGAATTAAAGAAGACAATTGAAATAAACAAAAAGCCAAAATTGGAATTGTTGATAGGGATGCATTATTATGATGGTTTCACCAAAAATCAATGGAACGCAGCCTGCGAGTTAAATAATTTTCTAGTTGAAAATAATTTAGGTGAAGTTTTCATCTCTGTTGGTGTTAAATTTCATGGCAAAGTATATTCTTTTTGTTATAACGAGAATAGTTACACATCGCTTGTTGGTTCTTCTAACATAAGCAGTGTGTTAGACGCACTAGAAAACTTATATGAATTTGATATTTTCATCACCGATATTAACAAAAGTAAAGAAATAAATACCGCAGTTACTAATATTATTAGTAAGTTTGGTTCTTCGTTAAGGAATATAAAACCTAAGATTATTGAAAATGTTAAACCAGTACTGGAAGATTATGGAATTGAAAGAGCAAGTGATATAGAAATAAAAGAGACTTTGAACTCTCTAACAAATATCTCTTTTGAAATACCATTGAAAACAGAACCTAAGAGTAATCTAAATGTCTTTTTTGGAACGGGTCGCAGAAATCAGAGAGGTTATACTATACCTCGGCCATGGTATGAAGTTGAATTGATAGTATCTAATTCAATTACCGAAAACGATTTTTATCCAAACGGTACATTTGAAGTAATAACAGATGATGGTTGGAAATTTAATTGTAAGACCAGCGGAGATTACCACAAAAACTTTCGATCAGAAAGTGACTTGAAAATATTGGGTAGATGGATAAAAGGTAGATTAGAAAACGCCGAAGCACTAAAAGTTGGAGAAATGTTCACTGAGGACGTAAAAAGAGAATATGGCCGTAATTCACTTACATTAACAAAAACAAGTAAGAGCAATACTTGGTATTTAGATTTCAAAAAGCCATAATAATTAATCATGGAACATTTTACCAAATATTTAGAGACAGTGACCGATATTGGGGAAAACTTTACTTTAAGTTTGAGGCAGTCCGCAGATGCAGTATGGGGTCTTATTGAAGAAAATTTTGACTACAAGGGTCACAAAAATGGCCTTATTTTGGGTAACGTCCAAAGCGGCAAAACCGCACAAATGCTGGGTGTTGTGTCCAGATTAGCAGATGAGGGATTTAAACTATTTTGTATTCTTACCTCTGATAATGTTTACTTACAGCAACAAACTCTATTTCGCGTAAGATCGGGATTAAAATCTTTTGGGGTTTATGGAGAAGAGGATGAATTGCTGTTTTATCAAGAAAAGCTTAACGAGCCGATAGTTATAGTGCTTAAGAAAAACAACAATGTCTTAAAGAAATGGAAAAATAATTTAGCACTTTCGGGTTTTTGTGATGGGCGTAGTATAATTATAATAGATGATGAGGCCGATGCAGCGAGTTTAAATACTAAAGTAAATAAGCAAGAGATTTCGACTATTAATGGAAGGCTTAACGATCTAAAAAATCTAAGTAACAATAGTATTTACATTCAAGTTACTGCCACACCTCAGGCACTATTGCTTCAGACAATTAGATCGGGTTGGAAACCAAATTTCGTATATTATTTTCCACCAGGACTTAATTATATCGGTGGTGATTTCATATATGCAAACCCCAAACCCTTTTGCATAAGAAATACGGCGGAAAACGAGTTAATGTCCATTAAGCAAAAGGATTCAATTTTACCAGAAGGCTTAAAACAATCGCTTTTGAGTTATCTTTGTGTATGTGCCGAGTTTAAGCTAAAGGGTAAAGATACATGTAATTTTTTGGTTCATCCCAGTGTTAGAATAAACGACCATGAATCCTTTGCAACAAAGCTTGGGCAACAATTAAACGAATTTTTGGTTGGTTTAGAGAAAGAAGATGCAACAGCCTTTTTGAAAGAATTAGAGCCAGAGTGGGAAGATTTACGCAAAACCAAGCCTGACATAAAGCATATTGAAGATATCTTTGAAAACATAATTGAATTAATAAATGGTGATTATCCAATTAAAGTGCGTGTATTAAATAGTAAAAGTCCGGTTCAAGTGAATTTTCATAAAGGTTTTAACATAATAATTGGTGGCAATAGCTTAAGCCGTGGTGTAACTATACCGGCATTGCAAACGGTCTATTATTGTAGGAAATCTAAGACGCCGCAAGCAGATACTTTTTGGCAGCATTCACGTATGTTTGGATATGATAGAATACCTGGTTTACTAAGGGTATTTCTTCCTAACTCACTTTACAAATTGTTTTCAGATTTGAATGCATCAAACAGAATTTTGATTGAGCAAATAACAAAGTATGGGCTTGAAGGAGTTCAACTAATTTATTCACAGAATGTAAAGCCTACTAGAGCTAATGTTATTGACAAAAGATTTCTCAATGTTATAGCAGGCGGTGTCAACTATTTTCCTTTGGAACCACTGGAAGAAAACACAAAGGAGCTTGATAAACTTTTGCAAACGTATGGCACTAACAGACCTCCGAAAAAAGTTGAAGGTGACTTTCTAATAGAATGTCTTAAATTTGTAGGGAGTCAGCGCGACGAAGACTGGAGCGCGAAAAAATTTGTATCTAGTATCAAAGCATTAACTAAAAAAAGGCCGACTTCTAAATTTTATGTTATTGTAAGAACCGATAGGAAGGTTGCGAAATATACGGGTACTTTATTATCACAAAATGATAGAATATTAGGTGATAATTTGAGAAACGATACAGTGCTTACTTTGTATCGTTTAACAGGAGAAAAGAAACTTGGTTGGAAGGGTAAACCTTTCTGGGTACCAAACATAAAGTTACCCGAAAGCACCTTTTTTTATGACAATTTTAAAGATATATGATTAAACGCAATTGGATAATCTTACAAAAGTACAAAGGCGTAAAAATATGCAAAACATACGCTCCGCAAACACAAAAATGGAGCTAATTGTAAGGTCCCTTCTTCATAGAAAAGGCTTAAGATACAGAATTCATACAAAATTAATCGGTAAGCCAGATATAGTATTTCCAAGTAAAAAGGTTGTTGTTTTCCTCGATTCATGTTTTTTCCATAGTTGTCCATATCATTACGTCGAACCTAAGTCAAACAAGAAATATTGGGTTCCCAAAATTAAGAGAAATGTGAATAGAGCCAAAGAAGTTAATAGGACATTACGAAAGCAAGGTTGGAAGGTCATTAGAATTTGGGAACACCAAATCAGAAAAAATTTAGATAAAGTTATTCAGAGTATTTCTGACAGATTAGCTTAACATCATGAAAAATAGCACACATTCAAAGAGTATAAGTGAAATTTGGGTGAAAAATGAAGATGTATTTCATTCAAAATCTTTATCTCAAATTCTTTCTTTTGCGGGTTCGGGCAAACTCAAGGATGATAACTCAACTTCAATAGAGTTTAGAGAGTTTCTAAATCAAGTACCATCAACCCTTCTTAGGCAATTTGCAGAAGATTGTCTCGCTGACAAATTCGAAAATTCTGGTTTTGCGCTTCAAGACATCATTAATCAAATTGGATTGCGTTTGGATTTTAGTATAAAACATGGCCTTTATAGAGGAAGACAAAATGAAATCGGTTATGATGGGATTTGGACTTCCAAAGAGGGACATAATATAATATTAGAAGTCAAAACTACAGATGTCTATAGAATGAATTTGGACATTATTGCAGAATACAGGAATAAACTGATAGAAAAAGATCAAATTAATAAAACAAATTCATCAATTCTTATTGTAGTTGGAAGAGAAGATACTGGGGATCTTGAAGCACAAATTAGGGGTTCTCGCCATGCCTGGGACATACGACTTTTGAGCACAGACTCTTTGATCAAATTATTGGATCTGAAAGAGACTCTTAATGACTCAAAGACAATTCAACAGATCAATCAGTTGTTAAAGCCTACAGAGTATACAAGAATAGACAAACTAATTGAATTAATTTTCGTTACTTCTAAAGATTTACAGATTGATGCGCTTAATGACATTCAAGTTGACATTGATGCTAAGAAGGAATATAAAGTATCAACAGATAAAACAGTTCCCGTAGGTTTTTATGAGGAATGTTTGAAGAAAATCAAACTCAAGCTGAGGATGAATTTCGTCAAACGGTCACGAATTTCGTTTTCCAATAATGAAAATTCTACTTCATTGATTTGTGCCATATCTAAACCATATTTACAAGGTCAAAAAGAAAAATACTGGTTTTCATTTCATCCACATCAGCGTGATTTCTTAAACGATTCTAAGAATAGTTATGTTGCATATGGTTGTGGTTCTTCAAATTATACTTTTTTGATACCTTTCAAGATATTTGAGCCATTGTTAGAAAATCTATGGACAACCCAAAAAGAAGATAGAATGTATTGGCATGTTTTTATTCATAAAAAAGGCTCTAAATTTGTTTTGGTACAACCTTCAAACTTCAAAGGCAAAGATTTAGATATTACAAAGTATAAAATTTAAATTTAACAATAAAGACTACTATTAAGCAAACTTAACCGCTTTTCGTTTTTCTTAACTAACGGGTATTTTTAGATGAGTTTGAATCAATTCTATAGTGTCTCCATTACTATCCTCTAAGTATTCTCCAGAATTTAACTAGATTCTCCACTTTTGGCATCCCGAAATATATTTTGTTCTCATTCCTGTAATATCAATCATTTATGAAAATAGTTTGGCGGATTTGAAATTAGTATCATGGTATGATACTAATCTGCGCGTGGCATATGTTATATTCGTGGCAGATGTAAACAGCATATAAGATATTTACTAATTTAAGAAGTTTATCCCGCTAAGCAGACCTGCCCCTGCCTGCAGCAGGCAGGCGTACAGGCGGGAGCGCGGGACTTCAATCCGGCTACCGCCGGATTTCGAAAGGAGAGGATTTCAACAGTATGCCAGAAAAACGGCCGGTTAAGCGAAAAACAGCAAAAAGCGTCCAAAAGCGAAGCAAACAGGAGCAGTACATTGAAAACCTAAAGCTCACAGCCTGTAAAATGATGCGGGTTTACTCAGTGCTGAATATGGAAGATAGAGTGCATGCATATTATGTCTATCTGGAGGAGGCCATGGGAATGAATTTTGAATCAATATTGAAGATGTTTGATTCGGTATCCATCACAACGGAGCTGCTGCTCAGTACAATAAAGGATGAAGAAGAGGAGTATTGGGAGAAAGGGATCGGATGAAGGTTTTGGTTACGCAAGACACACACTCATTTTACTTAGTGGTGTCGGGTATGTTACCCGACACATCATAGGTGAATCTCAGGGTCACTCTTTTAAGACGGAATAAGAGGATTATCGGGATAAAGGGCTTATTTAAACACCCTCGCTTCATCTAAGAAATTCTTGTTTGTACTTTTTTTCTTGATAAAAAAAGAACTGAAGGATTCCCGCAAAGCGGGATTGACCCAGGGGGTACCCCATCCGGCTAATGCCGGATTCAACAAGGCTGATGAAAAACAGCTCCGCTCAACGAGTCGAGTCGTCGACCAGTAGGCGGACAAGTTTCATTATCATCGCTTTACAGGAAAATAACTCGATTCAACTTCGTTGACTCTCAAACAGATTTTCCTGTGTTGTATCTGCTCGATAATTTTTTAACGG
>JAIOIK010000033.1 GCA_019912545.1 Ignavibacteria bacterium
TTTTTCAATGAATAATGGGAAAGTATTTATTCTATTCCCAGCAGACAAGTAACTTTTTCTATAAGTATCGACAAAAGTTTGCTCTAATTTACGGGCTTCGATATATGGAGGATTGCCAATTACTATATCAAAGCCATTTACAACACCAAACATCAATTTCGGGTCAAACCAATTCGAGGATTTGTGTGAAAAAGGTTCCCAAGTAGCTAATTGTAATGCCCTTCCAGAATAATCTCCTCTTTGTGCTATTATGAGCGCGATTTTCTTTTGTATATCAACAATCTTATTCTCGATTTCAACTTTATATTTACCAGATGCGACAAAATATTCGTTTCTAAAAGACTCAAGTTCTTTAATGTGCCCACTCTCATCGAATAAAGATATTTTATCCGTTTCATCTTCTAGTCCAATCAGTGCATTTGCCGAAACAAACTTGAACTCTAGATTTGGAAGAGGAATAATTCCTCTGTTATGTTTGTTGTCATCTATTTCTTCGTCAACAATTAATGTTAGAAAACACCTAAGTTTGCTCAACTCAACGGCAATAGTTTGCATATCTACGCCATATATACATTTTTGAATCAGACCAAATTTTCTAATGAAATTGAGATTTTCATTTTTGAATTTCTGCTTCACTTGCTCTCTTAAAGTCTTATCATCAATAGAAGATACCATTTTCTCAAACCATAATTCAGAATTCGGGTCAATTTTCTGTAATACTAAAAGCATCTTTTGCAAGATACCTATTGGGTATGCACCACTGCCACATGCTGGGTCAATTATTTTCATTTCGTCAATTGCTGCTAATAAATCTTTTTTCTCAGATTTTGTTAATTCGGTTTCTTGATCAGAATACGACACTAAAGAATTAAGCTTATGCTCTTTTATGCCAGTTTTAGTCCTAAGGCATAATTTTAAAGATTCATCTACCATATATTCAACAATGTCTCTTGGCGTATAATAGCTGCCAGTTGCTTTCCTAGCGGTTTCACCAGTTTCAGGGTTAATTTCTGCAAGGAGATTTTCAAAAATTCTTCCTAGCATTTCTGGGTCAACTGATAGCTCTATATCAATTGATGTGTTTTCATCAATTGTAAAATTAAAACTCTCAAGTGTACCAAATAATTCCAAGAGCCAGATGTCAGGTATGATGAGAGAATTAATTAAAGCGGGATGATAATAATCATCATCATTAGGTTCAAAAAGACCGCCATTGAGAAATGGCACGTTCTTATATGCGCCTGTTTTATATAGGTTCTTTCTTTCTTCAGATTTTGTGTTCAGTGCTTCAAAGAATAATCTCTCGAGCACCGTATGATAAAAATTTTTGTAATTTAGTACTGCATTCTTAGACAATAATTCGGTGGGAATAAGCGGTAATCCATTTTTAGATACTTTCTTATTTAGAAACCAACAGAATACAATTCTACCAAGCAATCTTACAGAGAATTCCTGCAGAGCTTTTTTCTCCTTTGTACCGGGTAGTTTCAATTGCGGTGTAAAGCTTACAATTTTACTGCCAACTCTTCTATTTCCGCCGGCAAGTTTTGTAAACAAAATTGCAACATTTTGAAAAAATTCTTTGGTGACTCTCTCTACACTAAATGCCTCCTTAATATCCGCAAGTGCACGACTACTCTTATATAAAATGTCTATTCTATCTATCGCTGACCTTACTTTTTCATTCACACCCAATACATAGGTATAACGTTTCGGTTCCGTTTTACTGTCAATCCAATCGCCTTTTTTATCTTTTTCTCTGGTTTCAGATATGTAAGAAAATCTCCACTTGTTACCCTGGTAGTAAACAGCAAAACAGCCGTCAACCTGTTTATATTGTTTTCTAAGCAAATTTCTCAAGCCAACACGGTTTCGTTCAATTTGTATATTGTCGTTGATCTCAATTTCATATAAACCAATTAACATACCATCAGAAGTTGTAAAACTACCAAGCTCGTAGCCTTTTTTTGCAATATTTTTATCAATATTGAGTGGATTGGGTTTGCTGTATAGAGAGGGCTCGTTAGAAACGGACTTTATTAACTTAAGCCAATTATCCTTTGAGTACTTTGCTTCTAAAATTGATTTTATTTCTTCTCTATTTAACATAAGCGAAATGATAAAGAATTATTCAAAACTTAAAATTCAAATTATTATATCCATGAAGCCGGTTTGTGTAAAGTAAAACCATCTTTGGTTACAATCTCATCCGGGAAGACACTTGCTGAAAACTTTTTGCGACCTATACTAAAGTAACCGCTTGCCCTTTTGCTGAGTTCTTTTGAGAATCTATCTGGTGGGAAGGCGCATATAACTTTCTTATCCTTGAAGATCTCAATTACTCTACTAATTGGCGCAGATAGGTCACTATCTGCTGAAATGAGAATTGCAGTATCAAATTTATCCTTAAAAGCATCTGAGAGTAATTCTGTTGCAATATTAACATCGGTCATTTTTTCGTTAGGTGTTTCAATAATTGCTTTGCATCTTCCACATTCAATAAAATTAGACTGGTAATTACCATAAAATATCTTAAAATCACTCAAAGTCATTAAAGCATCAATAAAAGTTGATTGTCTTTTTACTTTAGAAGGCGGGCTAGAAATTCTTGCAGTGAAATACTTGGTAATTATTAGTTCTTGTCCGGTTTTTAATAAATTTTTGGATAATTGTGCCAAATTCAGCCAATAATATCTTCTCCAATCCTTAGATTTTAGCCCAAAATACAGGTTAAACCCATCAATATATGTAATTACACGTTCTTTGTTCATATAAATCCATTTACATTTTTAAAAAATGTTGTTATATTTGTAACACAATAACAGCCCCGGTGATAGCATCACCGGCATGACGCTCTGCAGCAATGCGGGGCGTTTCTTTTTTATACAAAGTTTAAATAAATGATTCACTGATAATAATTTCAGGTTCCTTAATAATTATTTGATTTTCTTCACTCTCCGGAGTTTGCGGCCTGTTTGCGCCTACATATTTTTTTGCGATCTTAAGAATTTCTTTTTCCTGTTCCACCGGCTTAAGTTTCTTCTTTCTTATACGTTCAAGTTCTGTAGTTAAGTTAAGGTAAGTGCCATCGCTTAATAACTGCATAAGTCTATCAAAAATCTCTTCAAATTCATCAGTAACGGCAGCGGGCCTTAGTTCCCGCAGCATCTTTGCTACAAAATTGGTTCTTGCATCAGCTTTTTCAGCAGAAGTAAAGTGTACCGCTGCCTTATCAGCTAAATCTTCTTCAAATTTCAATAATGCGTTTGCAATTTGTTCGTAATGATACTCGGGTATCTGTACTGCTTTTTCATTCGGTTCTGCAAAGAAGATCTTTGCAGCATGCTCGAAAGTCAATGGGTATATTCTCTTTTCTTTACCGGAAAGATAAAGTTCTTTTCTTTTGCCTTCTTTTACATAGCATATGGTATGTTCTTTAAGTTCAATAGATTTTCCTTTTTCAACTTCAGAACTGAAGCCACTGCGTGCGGTTCTGGCTTTTAATGGCAGATTTTTAATTTCTTTGAAAATTGCAGGGTCCTTGTCTCTAAACTTTCTAAGAAACTCCAGGTATTTTATCCTTACATCTTCTTCATCAGCTTCGCCTGTACTAAATAACTTAAATTGTTCAATGATCTCTTCAAGTGTGTAAATTTGAGAATCTTCACCATAAGCAGAATGAAAACCCTGAAGCTTCATATACGCAGTTCTCTTTAATTTAATTTGCTTTTCACCTTCATCAGAAGGGTAGAAATTGAAATTGTAAATCTTTCCGGCAACTGAGCCAATTCTGTTAACCCTGCCTATTCTTTGCATTAAGCGAGTGGCATTCCATGGTGTATCATAATTGACAATAACATTTGCCCTGTGCAAATTCACACCTTCAGCTAACACTTCTGTTGAAACTATTATATCATATTCATTTTTGTGCTCGCCTGTGTAGTTTGCATCAAAATTTTCTGTTATCTTGTCGAATAGATTTTTCCTGTTAGTACTGGAAACTGTTAATACTTTATCAAAACCAACTTTTGCTAATTTTTCAGTGAGATATTTAGTTGTATCCTTTGATTCACTGAAAATTACAAGTTTTCCGGTTGGATTTATTTCACTTTTGAACAGATCGTTCTTCATCAATTCAATAAATACTCCAAGTTTAGGGTCATCTTTGATCTTATCCCATTCCTCGCAAAGCTCGTCAAGTAATTGTTTATCTCTTTTGAGTCCTTCAATAAACTCTTTTTCAAAATCTTTGCTTCTGAAAGTTCTGTTGGCAGGCTTTTCTTCTGAAATTTCAAGAATCATTTCTTCAATTTCTTCATCATCATAATCTTCATATATCAGTTTATTTATATCAAGATCCGGGGCAATAAAGACTTTATCTTTATCAAACATTTGAATCATGTTATCTGTTGAAGTCCTCATCCTGTTGAGTGAAATCCTAAACGCATAAAAACTGCTTTCCAGCCTTTTTACTAATTGAGTCTTTAAAATAAAGGCAAGTGACCTAGCGGTCAAATCAGCATTTTCGTATTCCTGTTTGAATTCTGCCAGAAGAAATTTAATTGCCTGATATCTGTAATAGCTGAGTCCGTTTTCAGAAGTTAAAACCTCTATAGTTTTGTAAAATATTTCATTTAATTTAGAATCCAGTTTATACTCCCTAGCTATAGGGGGTTCAATTGCAGGAAATTTTATATTTTGTTCTTCAAGGTCTTTAATATACATTTCATTTTGCAAGTCTTTTCGGGTTCTTCTGATGGTCACCGGCTGCAAAACATTCTCCCTTATATCCTGATACAATTTTCTCACTTTTTGAACATTAAATTCTACATCACTTTTGATCTTTCTGTATCTTAAATCAATTTTCCCAAAAAATGACTGTAAATTTATGCTTAAAGTAGATTTGCGAATATCCTGGAACAATGAGACTTGATGATAAATATCCTGTGGCCTGTTATTGAGTGGTGTCGCAGAGATTAAAACAATTTTCTTATCCCAACCTTCTATCATGCCTTCGTTTGCCCTACCAGACTTACAGATTAGCTGAAGGTTTTGAAACATTTGTGAAGTTTGGTTCCTAAACTTGTGTGCTTCATCAACTAAAATTAGATCATAATTTTCTTTTGGTTCATAATCCAAGGAGTTACCATTGATTATCTTTTCTAAACTCCCGTTACTAATAAAATCTGTGTATGATTTCAATCCGAAGATGTTAAACGTACTTTTCCAGTTCTTCTCAAGCGCAGGTGGATAGACTATCAATATCTTTGTATTACTAGCACCATTAGTTAATATGAATTTTTTGGCAAGCATAGCGGCAACCACTGTCTTGCCGGTTCCAACAACATCTGCAAGAAAAAAACCATTGTGATTTAAAAGCATTTGGAAGCCCATATTTACTGCATCAACCTGATAAGAGAGCTTTTTGAAATGCTTTAAAGGTATATCTCCAATTGCTTCAGGGTCGTACTCAATACTTTTGCCAAAGTATTCAATCAAGAATTTAATGTATATTTCAAAGGGTGTAAATTCTTTCCCAAGGTACGTTTTTTCTTTAATCTTGTTGAAATCCTCGGTTAAAATATCAGTGGATTCATTCCACAGTTTTTCGAATTCTTCATTTGCAAATTTTACATCTTCATAATCACGTAGTTCAACATTAAATTCATAATTTGACTTGTCGTAATTTTTGCCAAGCCCTGCATTAGTCAAATTTGATGATCCGGTAATAACTAAACCGGTGGAATGTTCATTAAAGTGTTCCGGCAAGAATATGTAAATTTTTGCATGCAGTTTTTTTGACTTATGCGCTCTGATCTCAATTTTCTTATCAGTGATATCCTGCATAAAATCTAAAATACCCTGTTCAACATTTTTATCATATCTGGCTTGCCGTATATCTTCCTGCATCCACTTAATGAATTCTTCCCGTGTCTTTTTTTCTTCACCAAAAAACATTAATCCTCTGCGCTGTGCTTCGGCAGCCATGTGGTCAACATTTATTCCAACCAGTATCTTTACTTTGGGTATCTTTAGTAAGTGCTCTCTTATTGAGAAATAGCCTGAACTTCTGAAATATCCAACTACAGCATTGAATGCGTAAAGATTTGGCATGTAGGTGAAAACACCAAGGAATTTCTCATATAAGCTATTGCTATTTTCATTTGTGAAAAACTTTGTTGGCATGTGTAAAGTATTTTTCGTTATCCTCTAAATTACCAATAAGTTAATGTAAAGTAAACGACAAAACAAATAAAAAGAGGCAGGCTGTTTAATGGACCCTTCGCTTGCGCTCAGGATGTCATAAACAGCTACCCCTATATTTCAAAATTTGTCAAATATTTAGTTTAAGTCAAGTCATCTTAATAGCTATCACAGCAAACCTCCCTTTTCTTTGCGCGCTTTGCGGTTAATAAATGTTTCTTAAAAATGACTTGCATATGCACATAACATATGTTATATTAGTTATTATGCATTATGCATATTACTCGTTTTCACATGATTTAAGTTCATATGTTTATAAACCCTCTTTTACGTGCCGGACTGAACAAAATGAGCTGGACTTTTTTCGATTATGAATCATAATCACAACTTTTGCTGTCTGATACATACAGAGAAATGCCTTAAACTGCCGGATAGTCCAGCCCCGAAAGGGGCTCCCTCGGAGCAGTTCGATTCAGGATGTAAAAAATCTTTAACCACGAATTTCACAAATTTAACAAATTTTGTCATGCAAAATTAGGTAAGGAGAAAAACATGTTCTGAATGCTTAAACTTTAATTCAGGCAATTTTCATCAGCCTCGACTTTTTTGGTTCTTTTTTGTCTGGAGAAAAAGAACATTCACATATTCAGCAAAAAAAAATGAACTTTCTTTTTTAGCCAATCAAATCTGTAAGCATTAAACCACTTTGTTGAAACGAATTGCAAAAGCCAAAATAATCTCCGCTAACTAGAAAATTTACAATTATGTCAGTTATCTTCAAATTCTTTCAACTCAATTGGAAAAAAAAATCGTTTGAACGTAATTGGTGCCATCTCAAACGTGCTGAATTGGGGGCAATGTACCGGACTGACATCGAAAATCACCCGCAATCAACAAAAACCTGTCCGGTACATAAAAAAAAACAGCCTAAACTGCCGGATAGTTAAGTATATCGTTTCTGGGTTTGTCATACCTGCCCGGCACTTGATGTGGGACGGGGATGACAGAAAAGGTTTAGGCTTCTAAAGGCTGAACCCCCGACTTTGATTTTCTTAAACTCAATTCTTCTGGAACAAATATCACCATTCATGGACTTGAAACGATCTTCCCCCTCCACGAGTCAACAGACTTCGAGGAGTCGTTGACCTTCATAGAAGACGAGGGGGGGATAAAAACTTCCAATACTTTTGCTTCTTAAAATATCCCCCCTTTGGCTTCTGAAAAGGGGGGAGTTAAAACTTTTGTTTTCATTAAACCACAATTGTAATAAAATCTCTAATTATCGTCAATTACAAATGGGGGTTTATGCTTATGATTTTGTCCTTGTTTTGTGTTCAGGGGCTAAAGCCCCGGTGTGGGGTTGCATTCGGATCCCCCCGATGTACAGAGGCTGTCTCAAAACCAGTGGGACAGACATTCCTGTCTGTCGAAAACAACATTTATGATTAATAATCACAGACAAGAATGTCTGTGCCACTGAAAAATGGAACTTTTGAGACAGCCTCTACATC
>JAIOIK010000034.1 GCA_019912545.1 Ignavibacteria bacterium
CCTTCCATAACCATTTTAACTGCTGATATCTTAAAATCTTTGTCAAATGTACGCCTGTTTCTTTTCTCTTCCACGGGTATATTCCTTTCTTTTACGAATATACACCTTAATTTTTTGTCTACAAAATCGAGGTCACTTCAAAATGGCACATCTCAAAATCCAATTACCTTTAGGGGCTGTGGTTATGGCCAGTATCGCCTTGATTTCAGGAAACTCATAATTGGTAACAGACCATCAAATTCACCAACTAATCAGCCTACTAGATTAAATTATTGTATATTCAATAATTTGACGACAATTACTCCATTTCAAGTTGTAACAAGTTTACCAACAAACATTCCACTTCTTATTGAGAACAATTCATCAGACAGAAGTGATGCGAAAATGGATATTATGAATACTTCTCAAAATCTATATATTCAAAATATTGGAAATAACAATATGGATATCGATTTAGGGACAAATGGTCCTAATGGCAAATTCACTTTCAAAGGTATAATTCATGTACCTCAATATAGAACTGTAACTTTTCATTCCAGCTTTGAAGGTTCTCAATACTTGTTTGAAAACAATACTTATCTAGAAATTGAAGGTAACATGATTGCACAGGGTTCATCCGCAACCCAAAGAGTTTTTTTTAATAATACTGGTAATCAAGGAGATTGGTACTTTATGAATGTATGGGGGTCCGCAAAACTGAAAAATTGTGATATCAAAAACAGTTGGGGTGGACTCATGGCAACAAGCCCATCGGGCGAAATAAAAATTGAAAACTGCTTATTTGAGAATAACAGGCAAAGCGATATTTCAATTAGTAATTTCCTTTCTGCCAGATATACCCCTTTAATAAGTAATAATGTATTCAACTGCAGTGAAAATCAGGCTGCAAGTATTACCTGCATGAATGGCGCAAATGTTGATATAAAGAACAATACGTTTAACAATGTAAGTGGCTCAGGAATATTCCTGTATTATATGAGTAATCCACAAGTAATTGAAAACGTACTATATGCGTCGAGCAATCCTTACACAGAGCCCATAGCCGGGATATTTTCATATAGTTCTGCGGGCAACATTAATTGCAATTACTCTACTAATTTTTACAACGGTGTACTGCTTGATAACTCTTCACCTAAATTATTCAATAACGTTATAACAAATAATGGAGTAGGCCTGTACGTCACAAACGGTTCCACTCCTCAAATGACACCTTCATTTGATTTGGATATAACGCTTTATGATGGAGGATACAATTCAATTCATGATAATCTGTATGAAGAAATCAAATGTAATAATTCAACAGGTTTAGATGTACCTCTAAGTTTGCCAGTTATGGATAATGGATATAATTCTATATACCATAATGGCCCTGTGGATTGTTTGTTTGAATTAGGAAACCAGTTGCTCGAGCCCTATAACATTAGAAACAACTATTGGGGTGTACTTGGACCAGAGGGAAGAATCTGTCCTTCAATTGTAAATGTAAATTATGAGCCTTTCTTGCTTGAAATCCCCCCATCAATAAATTGCTATGCGCAGGAAGAAATTGCTGATAACAGTACTATGTTACCAGAAGTACTTTTGATGGGAAGCGCCAATATTTCCAGCCACAATGGTGAATACATAGAAGCGATAAGCAAATATAAACAATTTATAAACTTAAGTAATAATTCGCAATTTCTGTATTTACCAATATCCAGTATTTATCATAATTCAGTTCTTGATTCGATAGTTGACTTTTATTCGAATGAGATTTATTACCAGTCTCTTTCACAACAATATTCCAATGAGACTCTTTTAAGCAGGTACTGTAACAGTTTCTCAACTGCATCAGACGTAATGCAGCCCTCTTACACGGAAGCCATTGACGAATATCAGGATATAATTGTGAATCCGATTAGTGAGAATGAAAGACACTATGCAAACATAAATCAAATCAGAACATTTAGCTTGATGATGGATAGTTTATTAGGTGGTTATGATAATGGAAATATAGGTGGGTATAATTCAGCTATATCCAGTCGTGAAATTGATAGCAAACTAAACAATTTCCTCAATGTTAAAGTCTCAAAAAATTCACAACCAAGTAAAAAATTCAAAAATAATGATCAAAATGATGTTAGAATAAACGCAGAAGGTACAAAAGACAGACAATTAATCAATCTTAGGAAATCAGCCGGTCTGGAAGATATCAGAACTGCGGGATTACGCAAAAATGAAGTTAAAGAACTAGTTCACAAAGCAATTCTTTTCAAAATATATGAATTCGCTTTGTTAAATAATTCCACTTCAGATCGTCCACTTGATAAAGTTCTGTATTCTCAGAAGCACGCAACAACAACAAATAATCCGTTGGTCTTTAAACTTTTCCAAAATTATCCTAACCCGTTTAACCCAATTTCATCAATTAAATATGATGTAGCAAAAGAATCTTTTGTCTCCATCAAGATATATGATATTCTGGGTAGGGAAGTAAAAACACTCGTAAGCGAAATAAAGAACCCGGGTAACTACGATGTTCTTTTTGATGGTTCGGACTATGCCAGTGGTGTGTATATTTACAGAATCGAAGCAGGATCATTTGTTGATGTAAAAAGGATGGTATTACTGAAGTAAATTCCATAGAAAATAAATGATTGAAAGGGAGCTCAAAGCTCCCTTTCTTTTTTAAATAATACATCAGAAATTAATTTTGCTCCTGCCCTACAGTTCCACAAATTTACGACTTTTAGGTGTCGTGGACAGCCGCCGAACAAGCGGAAACGCGGGACTGCAAGAAACGCAGAAAGCAAAAGAAAAGTGGACTTTTTAGTTAGTTTTTCCTATGTGGGAAGATCAATTCTGCGAAAATTAATCAATATTTAGCAAGAAAATACTTGCATTTCTTTATAAAAGCTTATATATTTGAATAATTTCCAATGAAAAAGCCACTGAAAAACACATTCAAAGCAGTTGTTTTGGTAGCGTTAGTTACGGGCTTGCTATATGCTGCAACCGACTTACAATATTTTACAGGAAAAAATGAAACAGATTCAATTCTTTTAGAATGGAAAACAGGCACTGAAGATAACCTGAACCATTTTGAAATTGAAAGAAGTGCATCTGAGCCAAATAGTTTTGTAAATGTTGGTACGATTACGGCAATAGGTAATAATTCATACTACTATTTCAGAGATCTGACGGATGCGACAAATCCGCCTGCAGCAGTACCTATCTATTATTACAGGCTTAAAATTGTGGATAACAACGGAAACCATGTTTACTCTCAGACTATTACTGTAACACATGTTATATCAAGTGTAAGGGATACCTGGGGAAGCATAAAAGCAATCTTCAGATAATCCCTCCCGTTTCAAAGCTTCTTAAGCAATTCCATATTGGATTAATCCGGCATTTTTGCTACTTATTATTTAGGTTTTTATAGATTTTTTTACTCAATTAACATATTCATAAAATAAACCTAAAGGAGAGTCATGAGCGACAATACATCTACAAGACCGGCAGTTGCTTCAATTACACAGGCAGATATTGAAGACGGCAAGATGATGGCGATACTTGCATACATTATCTTTTTAGTACCGTTATTTGCTGCAAGAGATAAAAAGTTTGCAATGTTCCATACAGAGCAGGCAATAGCTTTATGGATAGCCTTCATTGGTATTTATATTGTAATGACGATCCTCACAATAATTGTAAACCAGATCAGCAGTACACTGGGCTGCGTTGTATCCATACTCGGAATTCTTCCGTGGCTGGCTTATGTTGTTCTGTGGATTATGGGATTACTTAATGCAGTTGGCGGTAAGGTTAAAGAACTCCCCGTAATTGGTGCATGGGGCGCAAAACTTAACTTAGTAAAATAATATTATTTCATTTACAGGAGAATATAAATGGCAGAATCTACAAGACAGGTAAACTTCACACCCGAAGACGTTAATAACGGCAAGACGATGGCAATACTTGCCTACCTGATATTTTTCATTCCGTTATTGATGGATGATATGAAAAGAAACAACTTTGTAATGTATCATACAGAACAGGGCATAGCGCTCTTCATTCTGAACATACTTGCAGGCATTCTTGGAACCGTTACCTGCGGTATCGGTTTGATACTGTACATCCCATGGGTAATTTTTCTGATCATGGGTATTATGAATGCGTCCAAAGGAGAAGCTAAACCGCTTCCGCTTATCGGACAGTTTGGAGAAAAATTCAATTTAGTTAAGTAACAGCTTCAAAGTATTTTTTTCTTATAGAGCGCATTCATTTTTTGGATGCGCTTTTTTTATTGAACAAGTTGACCGCATATGATTCTTAAACCGTTAAAACGGTTTCAATTAAGAATTTTATTATCATTCCCACGACTGAAGTCGTGGGCTACTAGATACTTATGATTATGCAATTTACATGTTAGGCGCTTGACTTGAGTTGTTTATTAAACATATTTATATAACGGGAAAAATCAATGAATAATAACGAACAGCTTAATCTCTTAAAGATATTCTTTCTCATCTCAGGTATCTTGAATATTCTATTTGCAGCCGGGTGGGGCGGCTATACGCTCATAGGCGGACTCATAACCTGCGGCTTAGGCTGCCTGTTTGGCGCCATTCCGGTAATAAACGTCATAGCGTGTGTGATGGATTTCATAACATATAACAGGCTTAACCGTATGAATAAGACCGGGACTTATGATACAATTCAGTTCACCGCTATTTTTGATATCGTAACTATAATAACGGGTAATGTAGTTAGTATGGTATTTGGGATAATAGCATTGATATTTTTGAATAATGAAGAGACAAAGAAATCATTAAAAGAAGCAGGAATATATTGATAGGCAAAAGGCATCCCGCTATGTAACGACGCGGGATTTCACTCCGGCAATTGCCGGACTTCAAAAAGTAAAAAGGCAAAAATAGTTAAAGTGAAGTATGCAATATAATAATCAGCTAAATGTTTTAAAGACTTTGTTTTTGATATCAGCGATACTTAACCTGATCTGCACTATTGTGTGGTTTTTCAATGCAATAATCGGCACGTTTGCCTTCTGCGGCCTGGGATGTGTGATAGGCATATTGCCTGTAGTAAACGGAATTGCGTGCTTTCTGGATTTCAATGTATATAACAGGCTGAAAGATATGAATAAAAGCGGTACATACAGCGCCATTAAGTTTGCTGCTATATTTGATATTATAACTATAATTACATTTAATATAACCAGTCTTATATTCGGGATAATTGCATTGGTGCAGATAAATACAGAAGAAGTTAAGCAGGAAATGATAAATAAGGGGATATATTAAAAGTAAAAAAGCATCCCGCTATGTAACGACGCGGGATTTCACTCCGGCAATTGCCGGACTTCAAAAAGTAAAAAGGCAAAAATAATAAAGCGGGAGGGCAAAAACGGGGTGCCCCTCTGTAAGAAAGATACAAACTATTAGTATCATGCCGCTCCTACGGAGCTTATCAAAATCAAAGGCAGTGGGCGGATATTCCTATCTTATGTCGGAGTGAGGCTGTCTCAAAACCAGTGGGACAGACCCGCCTGCGGAACGGGCAGGCATTCATGTCTGTCGAAAACTACATTTATGTTTAATAATCACAGACAAGAATGTCTGTGCTACCGAAAAATAGAACTTTTGTGACAGCCTCATGCACTGAAACATTCAGTGCACTCCAATAAAGATTTCTAGTTACTTATTATCCACACCCTGAATATCTGCTAACTCTCCCATTAACGGCTTTGGTTTTTCAGCGCGGTTCTGGATGTAGCTTTCTTCTTTATATCTTGAAGCAACTACCATAAATGCAAATGCAGTAAGGAGCATAAGCCCGGCAAAGAACCAGAAATATGTTGGAGTGCCGATAGGAATATACTTTTGCAGGTTTGAAGATACCTGCGCCGTGAAGAAATTACCAAGCGCAACCGAAAGCAGCCACAGACCCATTATAAATGACTTCATGCTGTTTGGAGCCTGCGTGTATGAGAATTCAAGTCCCGTGATAGAAACCATTACCTCAGCGGCTGTAAGAATAAGGTAAGCAAAGAACTGCCAGAGTATGCTTGGAGTGCCGCCGGCGCTTATTTGGTATTGAGCGATTGCCAGCAAGGCAAATGAAAATCCCGCAATAAACATTCCGATAATAATTTTTTTAACGGGTGTAAGCTTAAAGAACTTATTGAGAAACGGGTAAAGTGAAGAAGTGAATAATGGTATGAATATCATTATAAGTATCGGATTGATCGCCTGAATCTGTGAGGCGAGGAGCTCGAACTTAACAAATCCGAGATTCACCCATTTATCCATATTCTCAGCCTGCAGTACCCATGAGGAGCCGGTTTGATCGAAAAGTGACCAGAACACGGCAATGAAGACATACATGATGCTGAGGTTAATGATAGCTTTCTTCCCCTGCCTGGAAAATACATCGCCTTTGTACTGCTTCCACCCTACCGGCGGCACTGCGATGAATTTTTTTCTGCCCAAGTAGAACACAATCGTCGCCACAAGCATAAGGAATCCGGGGACGCCAAAGGCCAGATGCGGCCCGTACTTATTCAGCAAAACAGGTGTTAAAAGTGACGAAGCGGCTGCTCCAAGATTCACCGAGAAGTAAAAATATCCGAATATTTTTTCGAGCAGGTGTTTATTGATCTTCTGGAACTGGTCGCCCACATGCGCCGAAACGCAGGGTTTTATGCCGCCTGAACCCATGGCGATTAGCGTTAATCCGATAGATAGTCCCAGCCTTGTATCATCAACAGCAAGAGCAACATGCCCCAGTACATACACTACTGAAAGAGTTATTATAGTTTTATATTTACCCCACAGGACATCTGAAATTACAGCACCGATTATGGGAAAGAAATAGTTAGCCATGGAAAAGTAGTGATACCATGTAGTGGCATCGGCTTCGTTCATGGGGTCAACAGCGCCGGAACGGTTCATTAGATACTGCGTCATGAATACAACGAGTATTGTCTTCATGCCATAGTAGCTGAATCTCTCGGCAAGCTCATTGCCAATAATATAGGGGATACCGCCGGGCATTTTGTTTGAAATGGCGGGCGGGATTGCTGTTTTGGTTTCGTTTGACATTAGCTTAGATATCTAAATTTATGCACAAATCATTATGCAATTAAGTAAATGTAAGTTTTACAATCAATTCAAATTTACGAAAGAGAGAATCTTGTTTTTCGTATCTATCAAGATTATAAAAAGCTTAGCCAACTGCCTTTAGCAGTCAGGCGAATTTCACTAATTGCACTAACATTTGAAAAGCAGAATGTTTGAAGAAATTAACTTAACAAAACTTGATTTGTAATTGTATTTTTACAACATATTGACTTATTAAAGACTAATGATTATATTTGACTTAATAAATAGGTCATATAATCTAAAATATAGGTCAATAAAAATGATAGAAAGTTTAGTTAGTCCCAAAACAAAAGAGAATGTTCTGTTTTTTCTTGCCGGAAGAAATGAAGGATATGCAAGAGAAATTGCGAAATACTACAACACCAGCTTAAGCCCGGTACAAAACCAATTAGAAAATCTCGAAATTGCAGGTATTATTGTGAGTAAAGCAGTGGGTAAAACAGTAGTTTACAGACTGAATCCCCGATATTCTTTTTATAAGGAATTAGTGAATTTACTTGAAAAGGCAATATCATTTCTTCCACAAAGTGAAAGGGAAAGATTACTAATGAACAGAAGAAGACCGAGAAGATCGAAGAAACCTCTGAAATAAAGGTATCAATATTCTAATTGTACTTATAATTTGATTGCAATGTATTAATGTACTATGTTCCAAAAGTCAAAAAATTCTGCAACCCTACTCTGGTTTAATTTTTGTATATTTGTATCCAATCAACTAATTTGAATGTTTTTCTAATCCAACTTCTGGTAGTGTCATTTTGACAACCGCTGAATTGGAGTGGCTAGAATAGTAATTAAGACCTCACCCCCAGCCCCTCTCCTTGTAGGAGAGGGGAGCAGTATAATTTAATTTTAACCCCCTCACTCTCCTCTCAGTAGAGGAAGACGGAGGGTGAGGTAATAACAGAATAATAAATAATTGTCTAAATTCATCCATTTACATAACCATTCTCATTACTCGCTTCTTGATGCTATTTGCACCATAGAGGGCCTGGTTGATACGGCAAAAAGCTTTGATATGCCGGCACTTGCGCTTACAGATCACGGCGTAATGTACGGCGCAATGGAATTTTACAAGAAAGCCAAAAAAGAGGGCGTTAAGCCAATACTTGGCTGCGAGGTTTATATTGTCACAAAGGGCTCCAGGTTTGAGCGCGGCAAGACTGAAGCCGGCGAACAGGATACTGTGCTTGGCAAAGATAAATCCGGCAAGACAATCGGCAAGCTCTCGGGAAGAAAATCAAATTACGATCATTTAGTACTCCTTGCAAAAGATTATGAAGGCTATAAGAATCTGATTAAGCTATGCTCACTAGGACATACAGAGGGATTCTATTATAAACCCCGTATTGATAGCGAGTTACTGCGTGAAAATTCCAATGGACTTGTATGCCTATCCGCCTGCGCCGGAGGGGTTGTATCTTCGCATATTGCAAGGGGCGATCTAGATACTGCCCGGGAAGTAGCTGCGCTGTATAAAGATATATTTGGTGACGACTTTTACCTTGAGATACAGAATCACGGAATGGAAATAGAGGAACGCATACGCGAATTCATGCCTGTACTTGGTAAGGAGCTTAGCCTAAAGCTCATTGCGACAAACGATATTCACTATATTAAGCATGAGCATCATATCCCTCACAACCTGTATTTATATATTAATACTGATCTCTCGAAAGACAAAGAAGGTAAGGATCTTGAGCGCGATTTGAGATATGAGACGGACCAGGTTTACTTTAAATCCGCCGATGAAATGTGCAAGCTGTTTAAGGATTTCCCGGAAGCAATTGAATCAACTCTTGAAGTTGCTGAAAAGTGCAATCTGGAGTTACCGAAGAATGTTTATTATATGCCTGACTTCCCCATTCCGGAAGAATCAGGAACAAAAACACTTAATGAGTATTTCGAAAAGCTTTCCCATGAAGGACTAAGGCAGAAAGTTAAGAATGTAACCCAGGTGGAAATTGACAGGCTGAATCTTGAGCTTCAGGTCATTAAGGACATGAATTTTGCGGGTTACTTTTTGATAGTTGCTGATTTTGTGAATCACTCAAAGCGCAATGGTATATTTGTGGGCCCGGGCAGAGGCAGTGCGGCAGGCTCGCTTGTTTGCTTTGCGCTTGGCATTACGAATGTTAATCCGCTTGATTACAATCTGCTCTTCGAAAGATTTCTGAATCCGGAAAGAGTATCCATGCCTGATATTGACATTGATTTCCAGGATGATAAGCGCGATGAGATAATAAATTATTCCAAAGAAAAGTACGGCAACAGTTCGGTTTCCCAAATAATTACTTTTAACAAGCTGAAGACCAAGGCGGTTTTAAAAGATGTTGGCCGTGTATTGAACTATCCCTTTGATGCTATAAATGAAATTACCAAGTTCATACCGTCTATATTCGGTAAAGTAAAATCACTTGCTGATTGTTACAGGGATATTCCCGAATTCAAGCAGTATTTTGACCAGGCGCCTGATCGGAAAAAGCTGCTAAGTTATGCAATGGTTCTTGAGAACCTGAATAAGAATGCAAGTATGCATGCCTCGGGTGTTGTGATAGCACCTGATGATATTACAAATTATGTCCCTGTTGCAAAGACTCCCCAGGTTGATAACCAGTTCATGACTCAATATGATATGAAGATGCTTGAAGAAGCCGGGCTTATCAAAATGGACTTCCTTGGATTGAAAGAATTAAAAATTCTGCAGCAGGCAGTAGATTTGATCGAGGAGCGTCATAAAATGAGGATAGACCTTGATTCATTGCCTCTTGATGACGAGAAGACTTTCGAACTTTTTGCCGCCGGGAATACGATAGGTGTGTTCCAGTTCTCCAAGCCCAAGATGAGGGAATATCTTGCCAAGCTTAAACCGAAGGATATAAATGATCTTGCCGCTATGAACGCATTATACAGGCCGGGCCCGATGGATCTTATTCCTGAATTCATTGAACGGAAGCACTCCAGAAGAATTGTAACTTACCTGCATAAGGATATGGAGCAGGTGCTTGAAGAAACCTATGGAGTGATAGTTTACCAGGAACAGGTTATGCAGCTTGTGCGTGTGATTGCCGGATACACTCTTGCACGTGCAGATATTGTGAGGCGGGCAATGGGTAAAAAAGATGAAAAGGCAATGAAAGAGCAGGAAGAAGAATTTATTAAAGGAGCTTCCGAAAGGGGTTACCAGAAAAAGATCGCAAAAGAGATATTCAAATTGATTTTGAAGTTTGCTGATTACGGTTTTAATAAATCTCACAGCGTTGCATACTCGATACTTGCATATGAAACTGCGTATTTGAAGACTCACTACTCGCTTGAATTTATGACCTCGCAGCTTAACTGCCGCTATGATGATATGGATGAAATGGTATTGCTGATAAATGAGTGCAAGCGTATGAAGATCACTTTAAGCCTGCCCAATATTAATGAATGCTTTTCCAATTTCGCGATAAATTCAAAAGTAGAAAATCAGATATTATTCGGCCTAAGCGCAATTAAAAATGTAGGCAGAGCGGCAGTTGAGAATATTATCAAAGAAAGAACTGAACACGGCCAATTTAAGAGCTTTGTCGATTTTTGTTCCAGAATTGATGGCAAGTTTGTAAATAAGAAGACTTTGGAATCGCTTATATACGCCGGGGCTTTTGACTGTTTGGATGTTAACAGGAAAAAGCTCTTTGATAATTATGAAGCAGTTATGCACAGGTATGGAATTAAGAAAATTGTTAATAAAGGGCAGTCATCTTTATTTGGCGGCGAGAAATCGAAGGCTGAGTTACGGGATGTTGTACTTGAGCCGCTTGGCAATAATTACAGGGATTTTTCTGACAGGGAAAAACTTTTTTTGGAAAAATCAGTTTTAGGGCTATACGTAAGCGCGCATCCTTTAACCGATTATGAAGACGAGATAGCAAAATTGAATCCTTTGAAATTTGGCGATGTTGCAGATATTGAAAGCGGAGAGACAGACCTTAATAAACTTCAGCGCGTCAGAATGTGCGGTATAATTAACGACTTAAAGATCAAGCAGAGCAAGAAGGGCAACAGGTTTGCTGTATTTACACTTGAGGATTTCACAGGTCAGGGTGAATGTGTGGTTTTCCCGAAGACATATGAGCAGTACAGAGAAATACTAAGAGCAGATTCCATAGTTACCATAATTGGTAAAGCGGAGGAAAACGGGAATTCAATCAAATTGATAGTTGACGAGATCAAGCCGCTGGTAAAGACATCAAATACCGAAAAAATTAATAAAAAGCTTACAATTTCGATCGATTCAGGCAGTTTTGATCCTGTTAAGATATATGAGATCAAGAGTATTCTATCAGCAAAAGATGGTGATACAAGCGTGTTTATTGACCTGAAGAACGGTCATAAGGAAAGTATAATGGAACTTGAAAATGTAAAAATACATTATGATAAATACACTGAAAAAGTTTTAACAGAGATTTTCGGTAAAGATAATATTATATTACAGCAATCATAACAAAACAATTTATATACACAAAGGAGAAAAAATGTTAGAATTTACAGATGCTAATTTTGACCAGGAAGTTATCAAAAGCGATATTCCCGTATTGGTAGATTTTTGGGCTGTATGGTGCGGTCCCTGCAAGATGATCGCTCCACTTGTTGAAGAACTTTCTGCTGAATACCAGGGAAAGGTAAAAATAGGAAAACTTGATGTAGATAATAATCCAAATGTCTCAATGACCTATGGAATCAGAAGCATCCCAACCCTTCTTATTTTCAGGGACGGCAAAATTGCAGACCAGATAATCGGCGCAGTTCCGAAACAGGCTATTGCACAAAAGCTTGATTCCCAGCTTCAGCCCGCATAAGATATTTTATCGAAGATGTATTCAAGTACAATGAAAAGGACAGGTAAGTAAACCTGTCTTTTTTATTTATTTTTCGCTAATTTTACATATAATGCTGATATCTTCTCAAATATTTTTGATCGTTTTTTCGTTCCTGGTTGTTATGGCTGCCATATTTATTTATTTTTATTACGTAAGAAGTGAACTTAACTTATCACGTTTTGAGACTCTCCTGAAATATTTATCTGGAGTTATATTCGTTTTGCTCGTTGCAGTTGTTACAACTTTATTCATCTATTACCTTAAATTTATTTATTACTATAGATTAAGTGCAGTTGCATTAATTTTTGTTATACTTGTGCCTGTATTTATTCCCGTTGCTGCCTTATTGAATATTAAAAAATACCTTTCGCTAGAAAGAATTAATAAAGCAATTAATGTATAGCACAAAAATATTACTTCAATTGGTATTGATTGCGGTTTTGATCACAGCGTTTAGCTGCAATTCATCAACAGAAAAGAAGGATGGCACAAGCAAAAAATCCGGTGACCCAACAGGCGATAGTTTCAATCCATATTACCCCTTGAAGGAAGGGAATAAATGGATATACGTAAGCGATGGCCCGACGGATGAGACAGAAATGTTTATAGTTGAAGCATCCGGAGAGAAGAAAGTTGAAAATGGTATCCAGTTGAAGGTGAGTTCATTCCCCTACTTCACAAAAGAAAGTAGAGAAAAAACACTTATTATTAAGCATAACGGAGAAGTTATTGCAGGTGATATCTTTGGTGCAAGCGGAATGGTTTTTCCTGCAGCAGATAATTTCAAATCCGGTTACACTTGGACTTTTGGAAATTTTGGAGGTAATGTGGCTTCTGAAAACGAAACGATTGAAACAGGAGCCGGCAGCTTTAAAAATTGTATCAAACTTAATATGACCGATGGTTTCACTTTTGCGTTTGAGTTATGGTTTAAAAAAGATGTTGGAATAATCAAATGGGGAGCAAACAGGACTAATCCCCCGATATTAAAAGCCATATATTACGAATTAAAGGAATATAAACTGAATTAATGTTCAACATTTTTTTCTACATATTTCTTGCAATGATACTCACTGCCGGGTTGATAAATGTATTTTCCGGCAGGGTGATAAATTCCTCAATATCGTTTGTAGTATTGATGGCTTCCATATTCGGATTGTTTGTTCTGTTGAATGCTGAATTGTTTGCATTATTGGGTTTGCTTGCGCTCTCAATTATGTTTGCCATGACTCTAATTTTCTCAAAACGAGGATTTGTTCAGGAAATTGCAGAAGATGTTAACGACACTTATCCAAAAGGAAAGCAATTCGCTGCAGTAATTGTGCTTTCTGTACTAGGAGGGATAACAGCAAGCCTTGTGAGTTCAACCAATTGGCAGATCATTTCTGTTAACTATGCAATCAATTCACTTGGGCTTATCTTTTCGAAATACCTGATTGTGATAATACTTATAAGCCTGCTGCTTTCGGCTATATTAGCATCACTTAAATATGTTTTGAGGAAGGAGATGCCCACAGAATAATATGGATGCAGGGATAAATCATTTCATATTCGTTTCCGCAGTGATTTTTATTCTGGGGGCATACTCGGCTGCAGGCCACAAGAATATATTAAGGGTAGTTATGGGGATCATTTTGATGTTAACAGCGCCAATTATTAACTTCGCTGCCTTTTCCGGATTTAGGAATTTTAATCCCGAAGGACAAATTATCATATTCATTACATCCGGTATTTGCATTTTACTTCTCATAACCGGCTGTTTATTGGCTTACAACTATTTTAGACATACCGGCACTATAGAAATTGAAGGCGAAACTGATGCCTGAGAACTTTATAACAGATAATTGGCTCTATTTTACAATTAGCATAGCGCTTTATGTTTATTTGATATTACTATTTTTGATAAAATTCAATTCTGCTGTTTTGAACTACTATAACCGGCTAAAAGAGAGCATCAGCAACGCGACTCGTTCACAGAAGACCGCAGCAAATATTTTGGAATTTGTTGACCATCGGATCTATTCACCCTTAAAAAGAGGGCTCTCAGTTTCTATAGAATTTTTAAGCAATATCTCAGGAGTAAACAGGCTTTTCGAGAAGTTTGCATATTCTGGAGAGAAATTTATCTTCTCAGAGTCTGCTGATTATGCCGCCCTGCTTATAAGGAAAGTTTACGGACTCAACTACAGGACAATGCTTATCATAACATCAGCGGGAATTGTGCTATTTTATTTCATTTTAACTATTTTCTAAAATCCTTATAATTGTAATCCAAATTTTAAACTGCCGCCGTGGCGGAATTGGTAGACCTGCCTGCTGCAGGCAGGCGCGCGTCGACTCAAAATAATTATTGATAGATACTGCATTAAAGAAATATTATGTTTATTGCTTGTATTCAATATCGCATGATAG
>JAIOIK010000035.1 GCA_019912545.1 Ignavibacteria bacterium
TTGCCAAAGAAATTCACATACAGAGTAAGCGAGGCAATATGCCCTTTATCACAGTCAATTGCGGCGCAATACCGGAAGGAATAATTGAAAGTGAACTGTTCGGTCACGTTAAAGGATCTTTCACCGGTGCAGTAGAAAGCCGCAAAGGATATTTCGAGGCGGCAAGCGGTGGAACAATCTTTCTTGATGAAATTGGCGAGCTTCCCATGCAGGTACAGGTCAAATTCCTTAGAGTGATCGAAAACGGAGAGTATATGAAAGTTGGCGGGGCTAAGACGGAGAAAGTTAACGTAAGGATAATTGCCGCAACTAACAAAAACCTGGAACAGCTCATAGCTTCAAACTCATTCCGTGAGGATCTCTATTACCGACTGCGGTCTATAAATATTTACATTCTGCCCCTTAGAGAAAGAAAAGTTGATATAAAGATATTATTCAATCATTTTCTGGAGCAGTTTACCAGCCGTAACTCTGTTATTTTTAAGGGGATTACGGATGAAGCTATGGATTTTATTATGAATTACAACTGGCCGGGGAATATCAGGCAGTTAAAGAACTTCACCGAAAGCCTTATTACTTTATTTAATGATAAGAAGATAGAACTCTCAGACGTACTAAAACAGCTTAATATTTCCAAGCAGGAAAATTATCTACCGGCTCATTTAAACGGATATGAACGGCAGGATGAAAGACAATTGCTCTTTGGTGCGCTTTTTGAGCTGAAGAAAGATATTATGGATATTAAGCACCAGCTTAATAATATTGAGGATAATAAAAACAGTTCAATTCCTGAACCTGGATTTTTCTTAAGCGATGAAAAAATAGACAATATTTCTTTTGATGAGTTTGAACAGGAACTGCTGACATATTATTACAATAAGTATCAGGGCAATATCAACAGGATTGCTGATAAGCTAAAAATAAGTAACCGGACTTTGTACAGGAAATTCAAACTATACGGATTGAAAAATGGCAAAGCATATTAAGATAATTCAGATATTGCTGCTTTGCATCGCCACAGCCATTTCTTCCTCCTGTAATTACAGCTTCAAGGGCGCCTCTCCGCCAGAGGGAATAAGAACAATATATATTCCCAACATACGCGATGAAAGCGGCTTTGGGCTCCCATCCCTTGGTGAAGAATTGACTACACTTCTTAAAACCAAGTTCATAAATGATAATACTCTTGAATATGCCGAGAAAACAAAAGCAGACGGTATGATCGTTTGCGTTGTTAAGTCTGTTATTGATGAGGCTCTTGTCGTCACCGGTAATGAAACTGTATCCAGGCGTAAGGTCACAATTACAGTTTCTGTTGATTTTTCAAACCTCAAAAAGCAGAAAAGCATATGGAAGAAAGATTTCTCTAATTGGGGCGAGTATGATAGCTCAACAGGAGGTTTTTCAAAAAGAGATGAAGGTGTTAAATCCGCCGAAGATAAGATCACTGATGATATTTTGCTTGAAGTAATTTCTAATTGGTAATTAAATCACTTTTTATAAAATAATAATATTACAGATAATATAATACTTTGGAAAAAATAGTACTTTTTACTTATATAGGTTCTCTTATAATACTTTTTACATTCGGTTCGCATGGATTCATAATAATTTATTACTATTTCAAACACAGGCATAGACGTGATGATCTTACGAAGAGAATGGATTCGTTTCCGGTTGTTACTATCCAGCTTCCTGTTTACAATGAAATGTATGTGGTAGAAAGGCTCATTAAAACCACTTGTGAAATTGATTACCCGATAGATAAGCTTGAAATACAGGTTTTGGATGACTCTACAGATGAAACAGTTGAAATAATTGATAATATCGTAAAGGAATATCAACTGCGCGGCTTTGATATTCAGCATGTACACCGTGATGACAGGAGCGGATATAAGGCCGGTGCTCTGAAGGAAGGTTTGGTAAGCGCAAAGGGAGAGTTTGTTGCAATATTTGACGCAGATTTTATCCCGAGAAAGAATTTTTTGCAGGTCGTACTACCGTTCTTTAAAGATCCAAAAATTGGTATGGTGCAAACAAGGTGGGAGCATCTGAACCGTGCTTATTCACTGGTTACCCAAATTCAGGCGCTTGCTCTTGACGGTCATTTTGTGCTTGAGCAGCAGGTCAGGAACAAGGCCGGGTACTTCATAAATTTCAACGGAACAAGCGGAATTTGGCGAAAAGAGTGCATTTTTGATGCGGGTAACTGGGAAGCTGATACACTTACCGAAGATCTTGATCTTTCTTACCGCGCACAGCTTAAAGGATGGAAATTCAGATACCTTACCGATTTTACAACTCCATCCGAGGTGCCCTCAGAAATAAACTCTCTTAAATCGCAGCAGTTCCGCTGGACAAAAGGCGCAATAGAAACTGCAAAAAAAATGCTGTTCAGGGTTTGGGCTTCGAATATTCCTTTCAAAACAAAGATAATGTGCACCTTTCACTTAACCAACAATATTGTATTTCCGTTCATACTTCTTGCTTGCCTTTTAAATATGCCTATTGTGCTTATCAAGAACACCGGCCTGTACGACACATATTTCATGTTCATGTCAGTTTTTGTTCTTGCATTCATAGCTTCATTTTTGTTTTATCTATATTCGCAAAAGGATGTGTATGAGGACTGGCGCTCAAGAATTCTTTTGTTTCCTGTATTTATGGCAGGCAGCATGGGTTTTGCAATCAACAACACAAAAGCAGTGTTTGAAGGATTGATAAATAAGAAATCAGAATTTGTAAGAACTCCGAAGTACGGAATAGAAGGCGTGGGCGATAAGTGGCAGGATAAAAAGTATGTTCATAAAAAGGCAATAAAGTTTTCGGTTATACTTGAATCACTGGTTGCATTATATAGCTTTGCGTGCGTAATAGTATCACTGGTAACGCTGCAGATCTCAGCCATTCCGTTCCAGCTTATGTTTTCATTCGGGTTCGGTCTGGTTGCATACCTTTCCATTAAGCATGTTATTGATACTAATAAAAAAGTATCGGAACAATCAGCCTGATTTATTACATTTGTAAAATTACTCTGAAAAATTGGTAGATACTGATATAATAAAATACCTGATACAAAAGCTTGAAGATAAGATTAGGGGTAATCCTTTAACACCTGAGTTTGTAAAGCTTGCTAATTACTACCTGATTAACGGAAATGTAACTGAATCCGTTTCACTGCTTCAGGCGGGATTGCAGTTTTATCCCAATTATGTTACCGCCCAATTATTGCTTGGGAAAGCATATCTATCTAACCGGTATTTTATGGATGCGAAGATCCTGTTCGAGAAGATACTTAATGAACATCCCGAAATGCAGATAGCCCAAAAATATCTGGATATTGCAATTGATCTTACCAAAACTGAAGTATCTCGGCGGTATGAAGAAGATGTAATTCCTAAGCTTGAATTCAAAGCCCCGGTATTCAATGATTACGACTTCAATTACAATTTGTTTCCCACATACGAAATTGAAGAACTATTTCGAGATGGATTTGATCTTGCAGAAATTGAGGAATCAAGTGACTATGCAGAATTCAAAAAAGTGTTTGAGAGCCCGCACTTTTTTCAGAAAGATAGTACTAAGCCATCGTTTGAAAAGAAACGCTTAAAGAATAAATTTGAAGTGAAGATCATAACCGAGACTCTTGCAGATATATTTGCCAAGCAGGGGAATTATTTCGATGCAATAGAAGCTTACACGTATTTGTTGAAGATTAAGCCAGAAAGGAAAGAAGCCCTTGAAAGCAAGATCGGTGAGGTGGAAGTGCAGATAAATAAACTTATTAACGACTTTTAATCGCAGATTAAGCTGATTTACCTGATTTCACTGATTTAGCGAGCAATTCATTTGCAATTTATTAAGAAACACACTCCGTCTTCACCTTCGGTGAATCCACCCCTCTCAAGAGGGGAATAAAAAAAAATAGTTCTATTCGGGAATTTTGGGCTGCACTTTAACTACCTTTTCGCCTTTAATAACAACACTACCTGATTTAGCGCCTTTGTATTTTGATACATTCTTGCCTTCCGTATAAGCAACCGGAACACTCTTTGCATTTTTGGCTTTGCTGTAAAATGCGCAAATTTCTGCAGCGGTTTTGATGTAATCTTTCGGAATAACTCCGTCAAACTCTTCCGGTAATTTCAATATTGTATGCGAGCCGCTTGTGCCTCTTACGTGAAACCAAAGGTCATTTTGCTTGGTATATTTGAACGAAAGAAGGTCATTGGCATCAGAATGCTTGCCGACCCATACTTCAAAGCCTTCGCCAAGCGCGAAAATGCGGAAATATTTTAAGTTATTGTCTTGATCCATCATACAAATATACTCATTCTGAAAGAGCAGAGCGAATGCTTGCCTTTAGGAAGAATCTATTTTTTTATTCTAAGTTTTTTTGAACCTTTCTTTAATTGTATCTACTGCAAAATAAACAACGGGTACTAAAAAAACAGTGAGCAGCATTGAGCTTGTTAACCCGCCAATTATAGCCCATGCCAATCCATTTTTCCATTCTGATGCTGTGCCTGTTGCTAAAGCAATTGGCAGCATACCAAACACCATAGCAGTAGTTGTCATCAAAATTGGTCTTAATCTTGTTTTCCCGGCAATAATTAAGGCTTCACTAAAATGAATACCTTTTAGTTTTAGTTGATTGGTAAAATCAACAATTAAAATTGCATTTTTGGCTACTAATCCTAAAAGCATTATCATTCCAAGTAATGTAAACAAACTAAGACTAGACATAGTAAGATTTAATGCAAGGAATGCCCCAATTGCTGCTACAGGAATTGAAAATAAAACTACAAATGGATAAACAAAACTGTCATATAAGGCAACCATAATTAAATACACCAAAATTAACGAAGCTATTAATGCCATTCCTAATGCACCGAAACTGTCATTTTGACGCTTTATATCACTACCCCAAGCCATGTTAGTTCCATCAAGCAAAGGGTTATTTTTTATATATGTTACTACTTGACCAGCTACAGTTCCTGAACCCCTGCCCAATACATCTGCTGTTAAAGTAACAGCATTCAAACGATCTCTTCTTTCTAATAAAGAGGGTGCATTATTTTGATAAACATCAGCAAACTGGTCTAAACGAATTGTTTGTCCTTTTGGATTAATGATTATCATAGCTTTTACATCTTCAATATTTCTTCGGTTAAATTCATCTAACAATACTCTTACTGTATATTCTGTTCCATTTTCTGTTAAAGTAGCCTTATCGTTACCTGCAAAAGCATTTCGTAACGTAACACCAACAATGTAAGTATTTAGCCCATATCTACTCATCTTATCTCTATCTAAATCAATTTGTAATTCTGGATTACCGGTCTCTACAGATAAACTAACATTGTTTGAACCCGGAATACCCTGTAAGGTATCTTTAAGACGTTGAGCCTCTTTCATTACAATTGGAAAATTTGCACCACTCAAGGTCATTTCTATCGGCGCAGATCGGGGTATTAAACCTATGGTTGCCATTGTAAAATCTACACTCTGAAATCTTTCCTGTAATGCTTTTCTTAGCCGAATCATATATTGCACTGTAGCTATGTTATTTCGTTCTTTTGGTGGTTTAAGGCTAATGGTTAATTCTGTCTTATTTTCTGCTCCAACGCCCATGCTTCCAATGCCTGAACCGGGTCCCCCTACATTGCTGAAAACAGATTTAGTTTCTGGTTGGGTTAATATGTAATCTTCAACTTTTTTTGAAATAATATTATTTTCTTTTAAAGAAGTATTTTTATCAAACTCCAAATTAAGTCGGAATTTTCCCTGGTCTCCGGTTGCAATTAATTCTGTTTCCATGATATCCTGCTTAATCATAACTCCCATTGCAAGAAATAGCAAAAGAATTATTCCTGTGAAAATTAGTTTGTGATTCAAGACCCATTTTAGATTATTACCATACCAATTAGTCAAAATATCTATTTGTTTGTCAAACCAAATAAGGAAGCGGCTGTAAAAATTGTTTGGGCCAAGATGTTCTTTCTTTCCTATACGCGATGCAAGCCAGGGAGTGAGTGTAAAACTTACAAACAAACTCATAAGTGTTGAAACAACTACAACTATAGAAAATTGTTTTAATAGATCTGCAACAAAAACCTGAATAAAAATTATGGGTAGAAATACCACAACATCAACAAGAGTTATAGATAGTGCTGCAAAACCAATCTCGCTGCGCCCATCTATTGCCGCTTTTCGTTTTTCTTCTCCTTTATCAAGATAACGCTGAATATTTTCTAAAACAACTATTGAGTCATCCACTAAAATCCCGATAATAAGCGACATTGCTAATAATGTCATTAAGTTTAAAGTATAGCCAAACAACCACATTGCTGCAAAAGCGGAAATTAGAGATGCAGGTATCGCTATTAGGATGATTAAAGAATTTCTAAAGCTATGAAGAAACATTAGCATTATTAGTGAAACCAATATTACAGCAAGCACTAAATCTTTTACTACTGCATCAACTGCTGATATTGTAATATCAGTAGAATTATCTGCAATAATAAATCTTATGTTAGATTCCGTATTGTTTTTTTCAATTGAGTGCAATTTATTCAAAACCAAATCAGTAACATCCACAGCATTGGCATCACCTTGTTTTTTTAACAACATACCAATTCCATTCAATCCATTGTAACGGTTTACTGATACAATATCCTTTTCACCATCAGTTATAGTAGCTATATTTTTCAGGTAAACAAAACTTCCGGAGGCAGGTGCTGCAATAATTAAATCCTCTATATCTGATATGGAATTAAATTTGCCCTGCAATTTAACTGTCATTTGTGTTTCATTGGTTTTTACTTGCCCGGCTGGTATTTCCATACTAGCACTATTGATGGCTTCGCTTACTTGTAATAAAGATATTTTAAAATGGTTTAATTTATCCTTATCAACTGTTACAAGTATTTCTCTTTGCTCACCACCCAATAGGGTAATTTCTGCAACTCCTTTAATTTGCTGAAGCTGCGGTAAAATATCGTCAACCATTTTTTGATAAAATTCAGAGCCCGGTAAAACTGAATTTGCGCTTATTTGCATTATTGGCAAATCGTTGGGTGAAATTTTGCTAATTATTGGTGATTGAACATCAGCAGGTAAATCTTTTCTGATATTATCTATTTGCCTTTGCGCATCCTGCATAGCCTGGTCTATATTTGCCCCATATCTGAAATTTACAATAACAATGGATGCATTACTAAGAGATTTCGCAGAAATGAAATCAATGTTTTCAAGATTAGATACAGCATCTTCAATTCTTTTACCTACGGAGTTTTCTACTTCCTGAGGAGATGCACCTGGATATATTGTACGAATAGTAATCACCGGTTGGCTAAAATCAGGCATCAATTCATAGCTCAATTGTTTAAATGCAAATAAACCGGCAAGCAATAACACCCCAAATATCACAACGATTAGCGATGGTCTCTTTATAGATAATTCTGTAATAGTCATTTTGTATTTATTACTCGTAGATATAATATATTATTCTATTATTGTGTTTTCACAGGTGAACCATTTTGCAGATTAATAAATCCGCTTGTTACAATTATTTCACCATCTTTTATGCCATGTGAAATAGTAGTATAGTTTTCATTTTGGAATCCAACTGCAACATCTTTTAATATTGTTTTGCCATTTTCAATTACATAAATCTGCGGTTTTATTGAAGAACCAAAAATAGCATTCTTAGGAACAGTAATATTAGATTGATTATCACCTACAAGTATTTTTACCGATCCAAACATACTTGCTTTTAACAGAAGATTTCTTGTGTTTGTTACTTGTATTTGTACTGGAAAATTATGCGCGGCATCACCTCTGCTTCCAATCATGATTACTTTACCAGGAAGTGTTTTATCAGGCGATATGTCTGATGAAACATCTAATTGCTGCTTTACATAAAAATACACTATATCTGACTCGGGTACAGAAATTGTAAGATTTAAAGTGCTAATATCAGTTATCTGAATAATTGGAACCGAAGGCGCTAATACTGTTCCTAATTCCGTAAATTTTTGTGTAACTACACCACTAAAAGGAGCTCGTATTGTAGTTTTATGAATTTGTTCCTGTAATATTTGCCGTTGAACTTCTGCTCCTTTGAGTGCTAATATAGTTTTTTCTAATTGAATGCCCTGCACAGCATCTGCCTCTACTAATATGGTATAACGGTTTACATCCTTTTCAAATCCCTCAATCTGTACATTAACAGCATCTAATTGTAGTTTTAGTAATTCATTATCTATCTGAGCCACCACTGTACCTGCATTCAGATAATCACCTAGTTCTGCATTAAGGTATACTATTTTACCAGGAGCTTCAGCCATAACTTTTCCTTCTCTATAAGGCTCAAATGTTCCGGTGTATGTAATTTCAGCAGTTAGTTGTCTGTAGGCAGCCGTATCGGCAGTTATTAAAATCTCCGCCTGCTTATCATAACGATAAACCTTTTCTTCAACAGTATTTTTATTTGAAGATAATTTGAAAATTACTAATGCTATAATAACAATTAGTACCATTATATATAATATCTTTTTCATGGAGTTATTATTTTAGAAGATTTCCTGTTACTCTTTTGTATTCCAATTCTGATTTACGAAGATCAACCAAAGCCACAATATAATTTTGTTGAGCTTCCCTGAGTGAATTATCAGACATTATTAAATCGGTGATTGAAGCGATACCCTGCTTATTTTGCAAAACAGTATTGCTGTATATTTTCCTTGCCAGTTCAATTTGTCCGGCAATGATATTTACGTTACTTTCTGATGCCTGATATTGCAGGCGGATATTTGTTATTTCTAGATTATTCTTTTCTGTTACAAGTTCTTTCTGAATATTCGTTTTTTTAATTTCATTTATTTTCTGTTCAATTTTATGCTTGGTTATCATACCATTAAATATAGGAATAGTCAATTGAGCACCTATGTAACTTATTGGATAAAATTTAAAAAAACTATTATTGCCTGTATTCCCATATCCTGTTGTTCCATACATACCATAAATACTTAAAGTGGGCAAGTGTGTGTACCACAGTCCACTTAATTCAGCATTATTTAATTGTAGTTTTTTGTTAATCAATTTAATATCAGTAGTAACCTTCTTATCCAAACTATTTATATCTATTGTTGTATCTTCAAATACAATATCTAAAGAATCTGTGAGCGGCTTCCCTATCAGGAATTTAACAGCATTTAATACTTGCCTGTATTGTGATAGTACCGTTGCTCTTTGAGTGTTTAATTGGTCTAATTGTAACTGTAGTCTATCTACATCGGTACCTTTTAGAACTTGCTGTTGAAACATTAAAGTTGATGTTTGTACAAGTATAGCAGCATTTATAATATTGCTATCCAAAAATGCTAATTGGTTTAAAAGAATTTGAGCATTGTAATATGCATTTGAAACTTCCAATACAACATCTTCATCGGTTTTTGTTTTTTGAATTTCTGTTAATTCAATTGATAAACGTGAAGTTTGTATTTTACTGAAAGTAGTTGGATTATAAACCGGAATATTAAGTTGTAGATTAGCACTAAGGTTCTGTGGAGTCCCAAATTGACCTTCTTTGTAGGTGCCCGCAGGTCCGCCAAATACCGAAGCTGGCAATAATTGATACGGCAGATTAGTGTAATATCGGTAGTCAATAATACCATTTAACTTAGGAAGTAAATTACTTTTCATTTCTTTATGCTTATCATCTGCTATATAAATATCCAGTTGCGATATTTTAATGTTTCGGTTGTGCTGTAAAGCTGTATTAATGCATTGTTCTAAAGAAAGTGTTTGCGCCTTTAGAGATATTGTATTCAGTATCATTACTAAAATCAGTAATGAAACTGATATTAGATTTTTATATAAGTAAGTATTTACTAACATTGTTTTCAAAATGTTTTATTTTCATTGATTTCATTTGTTGATGTTTTGGAAATGCCAAACCAGGATATTCCGGTAAATATTGCGGTTAGTGAAATACGGAACAGTAAGGCTTTTATTGTTGAAACTTCGTAAGCTCCACCGGAATTAATGTGTATCAATAACCCAATAAAACTAAGGATAAGAACCACCGTGGATGTAATCAAAAAACTTGTTGTCCATCTCTTTTGTGTAAATAAACCATATGCAGAAGTAAGATACAAAAAACCGCAAATGAAATTTAAGACTACTACAAATAAAACATAGTTGCCTTCTTGTACTCTTATTCCAAATAGATCAAAAATTACTGAACCACTCATAAATAAAGTTATTAATGCAAATAAAGTAATTGCAATTGCTGCTATTTTAAGAATTATAGTTTTCATGATTTATAGGTATTATTTTAAAGTAATTAAAGTTAGAATATTTGACATCAGCATATTACCTTTTTGTTTTACATCAAATGAATATCCGGATAATCGCCATTTAAGCAAGTGTAACCGAAAACTGCCCATAATTATATGAACCAGATCTTCTGCGGATAGAAATGTATTGAATATTTTTTGTTGTTGAGCTTGCTCAACAATATTCAATATATATGTTTTATTAATATCTATAATGTTCATTATGGAATCATTAATAGTATTACTCTCTTCCAACAATCCTTCAGAAAAAATAGCAACCAAAAAATACGGTTTCTCTTTGAAAAAATCAAAATGCTCATTAAATACAGCTTTGAGCTTCACAACTGGATCATCAATATTCTTAATGCAGGAATTTATACGGTGATCCATATCTTCGGATAAATACTGCAACATAGTAATTATTATTTCTTCCTTGCCTTCAAAATGCCGGTAAAGAGCAGATTCACTGAACCCTATCTTAGCTGCCAGCTTCTTTACGGTAAGTCCGTTAATTCCGGAATTGGTAAGGATCTCACCGGCGGCTTCAATAATATCTAATTGTCTTTTCTTAATCTTCATTTTGTAATTTAATATTTAAAAAGGATATGCCTAACCAGATTACAGAAGTTGTCATTGCGATTGCTCCTATCAATACCAAAACGGGGGGTAAACCAAAATATACTTCAGATAAAATACCAATTGGCATTAACAAGCCAGCAAGGGCTAACCATGATATTGTTTTAACTCTACGGAGTTTATTTTTATATTGAAGTAACAAGTATCCAATTAGAATATTTAAAAATGCAAACAAATTACCGTGAACGTGAGCCAATCGTGATTCGAAATGTTTACCCACAGAGTAGGTTGATACCCAATCAATTTTATCAGGAGCAAAATCTCTTAAGTAAATTAAGAGGAAACCATATGCCATAAAAGCTCCCATTGTCATGAAACCAATAGCCATGTTCTTTTTTCCACTCATTGCTTTATAAATAAGTTAGTGAATATTCACTTACAAATATAGTATATAAATAACGTATTTGAAAATTATTTTTCAATAAATATTGATAATTGCATATAAAACAGCGATATAATATTGAATTATTTTGATGTGATCAGGTGATTTGTTATGAAAATCTAAGTGTGTTGTCCACGAATCCCAGGCAAAAAGTGATTTTCTTTAATTTCGATAACCGCCTCGATGTTATGCTATGATCTAAATTCCTTTGACCAAAAAGTTATTATAAGGAATAAAAAAAAGGCGGTCAATTTTGCAATTGAACACCTGTTTGATATCGGTGAATCTAATCTTTACGTTTCACTTAATGCTTCTGCTCCGCCTACGATCTCGAGGATTTCTGTCGTGATCTTTGCCTGGCGAGCCCTGTTGTAAGTGAGGTTTAGTGATTGCAGCAGTTCATTGGCATTAGTTGTTGCTGAATCCATCGCCGTCATTCTTGCGGCCTGCTCTGAAGCAAATGATTCAAGCAGTACTCTCCATATTTGTGTGTTCAAGTGCCTTGGAAGTAGATTATCAACAATATCAACGCTTGATGGCTCGAATATGTAATTGGATACTTTGTGTTTGTGTCCTTCTTCATGTTCAAAAGGCGGAATAGGAAGGAACTGCTCTTCAAGTGTGTTTGATTGTACTACAGATTTAAATTCATTATATACTATCACAACTTTATCAAACTTTTTCTGCAGATAACCGTTAATTATTTCTTTCACGACATTCTGGGCATCAGCAAATGTAAGTCTATCAAATACATTTGTTGATTTTGCATACAGATCGTAATTTCTTTTATAGAAATAATCATATGCTTTCTTACCGATTGGAAATATTGTCAGATCATGGCTTTTCAAAAAGTCGCCGTATTTTTCATTGATAACATGTGTTGCAGTCTTTAGAAGGTTTGTGTTAAAAGAGCCGCATAAACCTCTGTCTGAAGCTACTACAACTAAGCATATCTTCTTAATTTCCCTTTGCTTTAAGAGTTCATTATCAAAGCTTTCAATAGTGGGGATAAGATTCCGCAAAATCTCGCTTATTTTCCTTGCATAGGGCCTAGCAGCAATAACGTTCTGCTGTGCCTTGCGGAACTTTACCGATGCTATCATCTTCATAGCACGGGTGATCTTTTCCGTATTCTTAATACTGCCTATCCTGTCCTTTATTTCTCTGAGTGTAGCCATTTATTTTACCGAAACTTTAAAGTTATCTGTGAAATCATCCAGTATCTGTTTAAGCTTAACATTATTATCCTGGTTCAGCTCTCCGGTTGAGGCAATTGAATCAAAAACATCCTTATGCTTCAGCTCCATTGTTTCAAGGAATTCCATTTCAAATCTCTTAACTTCGTTCAGCGGAATTTCATCAAGATAGCCATTGGTTCCGGCGAATATTATCGCAACCTGGCGCTCAACCGGGTATGGACTGTATTGACCTTGCTTTAAGATCTCAACGAGCCTGGAGCCTCTTGTAAGCTGCTGGAGTGTTGCTTTATCAAGATCAGAGCCGAACTTTGTAAAGGCTTCAAGCGCCCTGTACTGTGCAAGATCTAAACGAAGCGAACCTGCAACTTTTTTCATTGCTTTGATCTGTGCCGCACTACCTACACGCGATACCGATATACCAACGTTAATAGCAGGCCTAACACCCGAATTAAATAAATTTGGCTCAAGGTATATCTGGCCATCAGTAATAGAAATTACGTTTGTGGGAATGTATGCGGATACGTCGCCGGCCTGTGTTTCAATTATCGGTAAAGCGGTCAAGCTTCCGCCGCCAAGCTCATCGCTTAGCTTTGAAGCTCTTTCAAGTAATCTTGAGTGCAGGTAGAATACATCACCTGGATAAGCTTCACGTCCCGGTGGCCTTCTGAGGAGCAAAGATACTTCTCTATAAGCAGCAGCCTGTTTGGAAAGATCATCATATATACAAAGCGCATGCCGGCCTGAATCCCTGAAGAACTCGCCAAGTGTTGCACCTGAGTATGGAGCTAAGAACTGCATAGGTGCAGAATCTGATGCCGCCGCCGTAATTACAGTTGTATATTCCATTGCTCCGGTTTCTTCAAACTTTGCTACTACCGATGCTACTGTAGATTGTTTCTGTCCTATAGCCACATATATGCAATAAACGCCTTGTCCTTTTTGATTTATAACGGTATCAACTGCTACTGCAGTTTTACCGGTTTGTCTATCACCAATTATAAGCTCTCTTTGTCCGCGTCCGATAGGGATCATAGAGTCAATTGCCTTAATACCTGTTTGAAGTGGCTGATTTACAGGCTGACGTGCTATAACTCCCAATGCTTTACGTTCAATAGGAGAGAATTGTGTGGTTGAAATCGGCCCTTTACCGTCAACAGGCTGGCCAAGAGGGTTAATAACCCTTCCTACCATAGCTTCGCCAACAGGCATTGATGCAACTCTGCCTGTACGCTTGGCTTCATCGCCTTCCCGTACCTGTGTAAAATCACCAAAGAGAATACACCCTACATTATCTTCTTCAAGGTTCAGCGCCATACCAAATACGCCATGCGGGAACTCGATAAGCTCACTTGCCATACACTTGGTCAATCCGTAAACACGGGCAACACCATCGCCAATTTGAACAACAGTGCCAACCTCGTAGATATCGATCTCTTTTTCAAATCCTGATAATTGTTTACGAAGTATCGCCGATACTTCGTCTGGTTTTACTTCAGCCATCTTATTATAATTTTATATTTAATTTTTCTTAATTCAGATTAATTATTAAAACTACCCTGTGAAAATTTCTCCTTAAGCAGTTCAAGCTGCCTTGATATGCTTGCATCTATTATCCTGTCATTTATCTTTGCTATAAATCCGCCCCTTATGGAAGGATCAACAGTGAAAGTTGCCGTAACATTTTTTCCGGCAAAAGTTTTTAGCTTTTCGCTCAGTGCTGCCTTTTCCTTATCACTGATCTCTACTGCAGTTCTAACGCTTGCAAGAACAATGTACTGTTTTTCATTCACCAGATTTAAATAATCTTCGATAACCTGGCTCAAAATATCAATTCTTTTCTTCCCGCACAGAAAACTTATGAACCTGTATGTAAGCTCATTGATCTTGCCTTCGAAAAGCGCTTTTAAAGCGCCGGCTTTTTTCTCCAAACTGATAACGGGGGTAGCAAGGAAATTTGAAAGCTCCCTTGAGTTTGCAATTGAATTCCTGATATCAATAAAATCCTTCTTAACTGCTTCAACTGATTTAAGCTCAAGTGCAGTATCGTATAACGCTAAATTGTATTTTCTTGCTGCTTTGCTGTTCTTCATTTATCTAGTTCTGCGGGATCTTATTGATGAAGCCGTCAATTATCTTTTTCTGTTTTGCAGGATCTAAATTCTCATCTATTATCTTGCCTGCTGCCTGTATAGCCAAATTGGCAATTTCATCTTTCAGAGTGTTTAAAGCCCCGATCTTTTCTCTTTCAATCTCGCTCTTCGCCTGGCTGATCATTCTTGAAGTATCATCATGAGTTTTGCTGATCATTTCATTTCTCATTTTCTCTGCAAGCTCTTTACCTTCTGCAATTACTTTACGCGCGTCCTCATCCGCTTTTGCAAGCAATGCTTTATTCTGAGCAAGTATCTTTTCAGCTTCCTGTTTTAAATATTCAGCTTTTTCAACCGAGTCCTTAATGCTCTGCTCTCTTTCATTGAGTGACTTGAGTAACGGCCCCCAAGCATACTTCTTAAGTAACAGAAGCAGCAGGAAGAAGATAATAATAGTCCAAATCAGCAAACCCGGTTCGACAGAAAGAAGCGTATCTTTCTTTTCGTGCGGATCGCTGCTAATGAACAGCAAAACATTATAAAACTTCGCTAAAAATAAATAAGCTAAAGTCATAAATATCCTTTTTTTTGATAAAAATTGATTTGTGGAAAACCCATGTTAACCACGCCTGCGTATTAAGGCGTGATTAACTTTAAAATTACTTCCCGGCTAAGATAAAGCAGATAACAAGCGCGAAGAGTGTAACACCTTCAACGAGAGCTGCTGCGATGATCATAGTGGTTCTAATGTCGCCGGTGGCCTCAGGCTGTCTGCCGATAGCTTCCATTGCTGATGCTGCGAGTCTTCCGATTCCAAGTCCTGCCCCGATAACTGCAAGTCCTGCACCTAATCCAGCTGCTAATGCTGCTAAGCTCATTTGAATGTATCCTTTCTTAGAAGATTAATATGTTTTTGTGTTTTATTTTGTTTGTAAAATTAATGATCCTGGTGAATTGCCATCCCGATAAAAAGTGCGGATAGCATTGTAAAAATATAAGCCTGTAAAACTGCTACTAAAATTTCAAGTACATATATAAACAGCGAAAATGCTATTGATACCGGAATAGCAACGTAACCCAGCATGAAAATGAGCCCAATGAGAGCATATATAACAATGTGGCCTGCTGTCATGTTGGCAAATAGACGAATAGCGAGTGCAAACGGTTTTGTGAGCAGTCCAAGGAACTCGATTATTATCATAACAGGAAGCACAAATACCGGTACACCGGGTGGTATCAGGCCTTTGAAGTAACCTGCAAAACCGTTGTGTTTGATACCGTAAACCTGCGTCATTATAAAAGTAATAATTGCCAATCCTGCGGTGACACTTACGCTGCTTGTACCGGTTGACATTCCGGGAACGAGACCGAGAAAATTGATAAAAAGGATGAAGAAGAACATTGTGAAGAAAAACGGAAGAAATCTTACACCGCCGGTTCCCATTGAAGGAATGACAATATCATCTCTTACAAATACCATCATCATTTCTACGAAATTACCAATGCCTTTTGGATGCCTGCCCTTACGGTTTCTTGCCGCGGCAAGACTGAATATTATGAGCATTAGGAATCCGGAAACGATCAGCATGAGGATCTTTGCTGAAATAGACATATCGATAGTTACGCCGCCAATATGAACAGGAGGTATAAAGAGTATGGGCTTATCCGCAATATGATGCATGATCCAGTTTCCATCGTCCTTAACAGTTTCTACTAAAGTAGAATCAACGGGAGCGTGCTGCAAAAAAGCTGTAAGTAAAGTCATTATAAAATTAGATCAGAATTTAAACTTTGTTTTCAATCATTGTAACTTCCTCTTTATTACCCTTCTTTGAGGATAACTTGTGGAGGAAAAATATTTCAATACATACAAAAAGCGTATAAAAGAAAAAGACAGAAGCAGCGAGGCTTATTGGATCAAGTGTGGTAAATTGTATCAATATTAAGAGAGTTATGACAACAATTAACAGCCTTATACCCATTCCGCCAAACACTATTACCATGAAGCTTTTGACAGACTTATTAAAAGCTATCAAACTGAGTTTGTATCCAATAAGAGCGTTAACTAAACTTATTAAATAACCCGGGATAAAAGAATTTATCTGAGACCTCTCTGCATAAACTGAGACCGGGTAATATGCAATGGCTGCAGCTATAAAACTTGTTACTGCCAGGTAAAGGAAAAATCTGCTGAAACTGTATTTTTCGTTTGAAACCATCACTTCACACTTTTTCTACCTTCGGACTTTTTACTGACGGCTCTCAAAAGATTTACAAATCCTCCTACTGAACCGAGCAGTACTCCTATAATAAACAACATATTACCAGTGCTTAGCCACTTATCCAGCCAGTAACCTATCAATGAACAAAGAACTATCGAAACCCCGTACTGGAATGCGTATTCAGCATATCTCCAGCCGGAACTGTAAGAGCTGGCAACCTTTTGGAATTCTGACGGCTTTTCTGCATCTTTTTTATCAAAAATGCCCTTATTTTCCGCCATTTTTAGCTATTTTACTGATTTTGAATCTACAAAAATAACAAGAAATTAAACCAAAATCAATTTAGGAATTTAGTTAGAAGGGGCAGTAAAAATCCGTTCAAATATCAAATGAATTCATGAAGAATTAATCTAAAACCTTAGCCATTCCCTGGGATTCAACGGAACTGCATCCTTCCATAATTCAAAATGAAATGTTTGTCCTTCAAGAGTTTCTCCAGTTTTACCAATAACCTGGTTCAGCTTAACTGCATCACCAACGCTTACATTTACATCACTTAAAATAGCATAAACAGAGCGGTAACCACTATCATGTTTTATGATAACAACTTTCCCGTAAAATGGAAGCTCACCAACAAGATTTACAACTCCTCCTGCAATTGCATAAACCTTAGAACCGTAAGAAATAGAAAAATCCAGCCCGTTATTAATTGATATATTCCCGGTCTTATTATCAGCGATACTTCCAAAACCTGTAGTGATAAGTCCAAGATCAATTGGCATGTTAATACTGCCTTTTACGGTACTTAATTCAGTTGATTCATAGTTTAAACGGCTATACTTACTGTCTTTGAAGCTCTCCCGGTTAATCTCAAAATTATTGATGAAGTTCTTAATACTATTAAGCTGTGATTCATACCTTTTGATCTTTGCTTCAATAATGCTGCCCTGGTTTTCTGAGAGTTCTTTTTGGGTCTTAAGTTCATTTAGCCTGATTTCAAGCAATGTTCTATCACCGCGTTTTGATTCAACATAAAATCTTTGTGAGGAAACAGAAAGGCTCAGCATCTTCTTTTTTTCTTCAAGAATGAATTTTTTCGATTTCAGATCCCTTAATTCCTTTTTCCTGTTTTGAGAGAATTTTTGCAGGTATTGATTCCGGCGAAGGTATTCATTTGGTGTTTTTGAGCTCAACAGAAGCTCAAGCTCATAATTCTCACCATGTTTATATATGTTAACCACCTTCTGGCGGAAGCTTGCCTGGATACGCTCAACTTCTTCGGCAAGGAATATTATCATGTTGGTTTCAATCGCTATCTGGTCAGGGGTCATGTATGTTTCATTTTCGTAATTCTTCAGGAAACTGTTGATGGCATTGATGGCAGATTCAACGCTGTCGATCTGTTGCTTAATTGATGATGTTTTTATTGAATTACTGCCTATCAAGTTTCTGCCTTCAATAATTTGCTTATCAATTATATCAGCCTGTTTTCGTTTATCAGTGATTATTTCATGGTAAGTTGCTCCGGAGAAGATCACCAACAGAATCAGCAATGCAGTAATTTTAAATTGAGCGGCTATTCCCATTTAATTATTTTGGCTGATTTTGGTATTTTAACTTTGAATGAAAGGTCACGTTTATTGATCTCTTTGTTAACATAATCAACATATACCGATTGTTTCTTAGTTGGATTTTTAATTTTTATTGTTCCCGGGAAATTTACGTAATTTCCAGCAACTGATTCTTCCTGGTAGTTTGAATAATTTACTTCAACAATAGAAGTATTTTTCTCATCAACATAATTATATCTCTGAATTGTGAATCTGCCCGGTTCTATATAGAATTTTTGTTTCCCTCCGGTTTTATCCGATTGTAAAACATAAAAATTGTTTTCTGAGGCTGCGTGTGAAGAATCATCGGGGATATTCTCGAAATTAAAGCCTCCTGTAAACCCGCTTATAAGCTCATCGAATGATATTTTTATCCGCAGGATAGCCCCAATGTTAATATCAGTACTGGGTCCTGTAATCGCCCTATTTTCCTGAGCGTTATAGTAGATAAAATCGCTTCGTGTTATAAGTGCATTGGCGATGGATATTCCGAAAGGTCCTTCTATCTTAACGTAAACAGTATCGGGTTTCTTAATTCGAATTTCGATCCATCCTGTACCTGATTGTTCAGGCGAATCAAATGCAATGTTACCCGAGGCTTCAAGAGTTTCTATCAAACCGGAGTTTCGGTTAATGCGTTCTTTTATATCCTTAACCGGGATCCTGTCCAGTTCTTCATTACTGCCGGAGCCTGTGCATGCACTTATTAATAACAGCGGCAGCAATAATAATATTCTGAGGGCGTTATTCACTTTAATTATTATTTGTTTCTATTTTAAATCTTTCAATAATGTTTTTGCTGAATGGACTGGAGCTATCGGTCATTCTTTCGGGGTGCCACTGTACACCAAGAAAAAAAGGCTTTCCTTCAGGCTCTTCCCATTCAATTGCCTCGATGATGCCGTCTTCAGATTTCGCCGAAACTACAAGACCCTCACCAAGCCTATCAATTGCCTGGTGATGTGAACTGTTGATTGTGCCGCTTGCAGTTCCTAAGATCCCGCTGAGTAAAGAACTGCTTCTGATCTTTACATTATGCTCGCGGTCCTGCCCCGGTGCAATTTTCCTGTGGTTAGTGCTGCGTATAGTCTCTATATCGTTAATCAGGCTGCCCTTAAGTTTACAATTCATAACCTGCAGCCCGCGGCATATTCCTAATACTGGATATCTATTTTCCAGGGCATGATCAAGCAGTTTAAACTCAAAGCCATCACGTTCAGGAAAGTATTCTTCTCGGCTTTTACCGTCCTCCCAATCATTATAGAATTCAGGGAATATATCAACTCCGCCTGTCAATAGCAGGGAAGAACATTCCTTTATATCTTCGAAGTTATTCAACTCCCAATCCATCACAATAAAGGGAATATCTGCTTTCTTAAGCCAGTTTTTATAATTTTCAAACTTGCTGTCGCTTCTTGTAAGTGCTGCCGGTCTGCTCATTCAGTTCTTAACAGGTTATCAACTTCCTTGTACAATAGTTCAGCATTCTGATCAATTTGCATCTTTATTTTTGCATAATAAAGTGGATAATTGTAGAGAAGTTTTTTATAATTATTATCGCTCTTGGCGTTAAGGACCAGTTCGGAATTTTTTATGCGTACGAAATCTTTCTGGGTTGTAATCAAATGCGTCGAACCCGTTCTATCATAAGATTTGATTATTTTATCCAGATCTTTGAGTGTAAAACTATGGTGATCCGGAAATACTATAAAGTCACTTATCATAACTTTGTTCTCTTCAAGCAGCATTTTGAATGAATCAGGTTCGGCAATTCCCGAAAATACAGTAGCTTTTACATCACCCCCGGAGTTCATTCTTTCCCCGCTTATATTGTAATAATCCTCAAAAATGTAATTGCAGACTATTTTGGGTTTATTTTTCCAGTTTCCAACTATTGTATTTTTCTCGAATTTATTATTGATAACAAGTATATCAGCCCTTCTGTGATTCTTAACAGGTTCCCTCAAGTTTCCTGCCGGGATCATATATTTATCAGTTTTGGAATTTAAGATAACTATATCCAGGTCGCGAAACAATTTCCTGTGCTGAAAACCATCATCTACAATAATTAACTCGGGTTTAAACTTGCTGCTTACAAATTTAGCAGAAGTTAATTTATCATCACCCACAATAAGCAGTCCCAGCCCGCTACCGGCCCACGATAGATTTTCTAGGAGAAGCAGAGCTTCATCTCCAAGATTTTCTGTATTAAGCTGATGTTTTTCGTTTGCAAAGCCAAACTCAACAACCTTTATATCATCATACTCGCGCTTGTAGCCTTTTACCACTACTGCAATATTCTTTTTTTTCGTTAACAGGTATTCCGCGATCAACTCTACGAATGGAGTTTTACCCGTTCCGCCTGCAGCTATATTACCAACTGAAATGATCTTTGGCTCAAGCATCTTTGACCTTATAATATCGCTATTATAAAGCATATTGCGGAAAGCAACTGCTATCCTGAAAATGAAGCTGAATGGAAGAAGTAATATTCTCATAGTTGAGCCTCTTCGATGATCATTTGTGCGGCAACTGCCGATGCATCTGTGTTACCGAGTATTTCCCATACCTTTGAAAGATCCTTTTTCATACCGTTTCTGTATTCGGGATCTGCAATTATTTTTACAGCTTCATTGTAAACGTTTTCGGGAGTGAAGTCATTCTGAACAAATTCTTTTATTACATCTTTACCGGATATGATATTTACAATTCCCAGTTTGTTGACCTTCACAATTGGCTTTAAAAGGTAATAATTAAAAGGGGATGTCTTATAAAAGATCAAATGCGGAGTTCCTATTAATGCGCATTCCATGGTTGATGTGCCTGCTTTGGTTAGGACCAGGTCAGAGTTTTGTATATAGTTGTACATGCTGCCGGTAACAACATTATACTCTCTAATACTTTCACTGAATTCATTTATCACGGCTAAGTTTCCGGGTGCTGCACTTATATTTACTCTTAACTTGAATTGCTTCTTAACCAATTTCAGCACCTCAATAATTACTGGCATATGCTGTCTAATCTCGCCTTCCCGGCTGCCGGGGAGTATTGTAATTATTTTCTCATCAGATACTTTTTTTACTGCCGGTGGAGCAGTATCAAGAAAATTCCTGATCTTCTTTACAAGCGGGTGACCAACATAAACTGCATCTACAGAATGCTTTTTGTAAAAATCCACTTCAAAAGGGAAAACTACCAGCATTTTATCTGTGAATTTTCGGATCTTATTCACTCTTCTTTCATGCCATGCCCATAATTGAGGAGAGATGTAGTAAATTATCCTGTTTTTGTAGAACTCCTTCAGCTCCTCAGCCAGCCGAATATTAAAACCGGGGTAATCAATAAGCACAACCACATCCGGATTGGTATCTTTTACGAATTTAACACAATCTGCAATTACTTTTTTGAAGAATCCGTATTTTTTGATAACATCAACAAAGCCAACTGTGGCAAGTTCTTTGATATCATATAAAGATTTGAATCCTTGTTCGGCCATTAAGTTACCGCCAAGTCCGGAAAAATGTACAGTGGTTCCATGTAACTGCTTCTGGATCTCGCTGATCAGGCTTGCTCCGTGCATATCGCCTGAAAGCTCACCGGCGGATATGAATACTCTCTTTTTTACAGCTATGCCCGGACCCTGATTCATTATTGGTTTATCAGGAAAAAAATCAGGACTATCATTATCATACTTATGAAAACAGCCTGGAATGTTCTTTTCTCAGATACATACGCAGCCGATATATTCTGTGATAATTTTGACCTTTTACCTTCGGAATATGGGGAGAGTTTAGGCAGAAACCTGTTAACTGAACTGAAATACTCGTCGTATTTAGACTTGAATTCTTTTTTCAGGAATTCTTCTTCTTCTATTATTATGAAATAGTATTGAAATGAAAAATATACAACACTTAATACCTGAAGAAACGGAACAAGTGAGTTAGACATTATGCTTACTCCCAGGTACATAAAAATATTACCGATATAAAGCGGATTGCGGACGTAAGCAAATGGACCCTGCGTTACAAGATTAGATGCTCCGACTTTTCCGGTTGTCCTTGTCTCGCTGCCTGCATATGAAACGCCCCAAAACCTGATGAATTCGCCTATTATGACCAGCACACCCCCAATTATGAGGGTTACAATGGTTGGCCTTGCATAAAGCAGCATTGGTATAATAAATACCAGCGGAGTGTAAGAACGGTACTTAAAGAAAAATTGCCCTAAAGTCATTTATTTTTTTATCCTCTTAAAAAGACTTCCCGTCTTTTTATCCCGGCTATTTGCCTGTGTTTTAATTTTTTATTCAAGATCTTTTCTAATTTCTTTTTCACATCTCCAAAAGTCTGATAATCGAAATAGGTAATGTTATTCTTCCAGCAATATGATGCCAGGGACTTCTTTGCGAAAACAATATCTGCATAGTTTACAGCGCAAGTATCGGAAAAACCGTCACCGATAAACACCGAAATCTCATCATCACCTGTATTATTAAGCATTATGTTCCGTTTGCTGGTTCCGCATTTTATACAGTCCGAATCAGAATATGGGAAATCCAGCGCGAAAGAAGACTTGTCTTCGGAGATAACGATCCTGTTCGCATAATACGGAATATCAAAATTATAATTTTTCAGTATCCGTCCAATATAATAATCCATTCCTTCACTCAATACCATAAGCGGTATATTGTGCTGCCTGCAAAATTTATAGAAATCCGGAAAAGTCGGATCGATCTTCTGCTTATCAATTATTTCGTTAAATTTCTCAAGGTTGAAATCCTTCATCAGCCCGCATTCTTTAATGAAACACTCCCGGGTGCTAATTTCCTGTGATTCAAACTGCTTTATTGTATTAGCCCATGTCTCTTTATCCTTAATGAAATATTCACCCAATTCCATCCATACATCATAAATGGTTATAGTTCCGTCAAAATCACTGTATATTTTAAGCTTAGACTTA
>JAIOIK010000003.1 GCA_019912545.1 Ignavibacteria bacterium
GAATATCCTCACCAGCTTTCAGGGGGATTGAGGCAAAGAGTTATGATCGCTATGGCGCTATCATGCAATCCCGAAATTTTAATTGCAGATGAACCTACAACAGCGCTTGATGTAACCGTACAGGCGCAGATCCTTGAGCTATTCAGAAAACTTCAGGATGAGCTTGGAATGGGTGTTATTATGATAACTCATGATCTTGGTGTAATTGCCGAAATTACCAAACGTGTTGCTGTAATGTATGCATCTAAAGTTGCTGAATATTCAAACTCAGAAGAAATATTTTATAATCCTAAGCATCCATATACACTTGGACTTTTAAATTCCATACCAAAACTGAATAAAGGACATGGAAGGCTTGCAACAATTGAAGGCAATGTACCTGCAGCAACTAACTATCCCGCAGGCTGTCATTTCTGCACAAGATGCAAGTATGTTGATAGCAAACTGTATACGGCCGATAGCAAATGTTGGAATATAGAGCCCCCCCTGGAGCAGGTTGGCGGAACAAGCGCAATGCATACAGTTGCATGCCACTATTGGAAAGATATCGAAGTTCGCAGGCAAAAAGAAGGTGATGTTACACCTGCAGCAGTTGTTTAAATAATATAATTATCTTTTAATCACTGCCCCGGAGATTCGGGGCTTTTTTTTTAATCTAAATTCATTATGATCGTAATCATTAAGCCCGGTAAAACCAAAGAATATTTACTTTCTTCATTAGGCAAACTTAAGAGTGATTTCAGTAAACAAATTGCAGATAATAGTATTTCAATTGCTGAAACTTCAGAAGGCTATAGCATAAAAGCAGAGAAGACCATTTTGTTCTTGAATTTCTGGGTAGATGCCAAAGTCATTGCAAAAGAGGGATGTTATGAAATTAGCTGGGAAACAAATGCTCCAGAAAGTAAGGTTGAAGAAGCCTTGAGCTCAATAAAAGAAGTTCTTGAAAAGGTATAATTTTCATTAAATTGATGTCCGTTAAGTACACTTATCATATTTAAATATGATTTTTATCGTTTTCCTTAAAACAAGAGCCAAATCATTCTTTTCTGTTTATATACTTCTTAATTTTGTATGTAAACAGGAAAGGAAAAACTATGCAGACCCTGCAAAAAGCACTAAGAAGCGGAAATCAGATGGTGGCAGAAGGTGCCATCAAAGCCGGATGCAAATTTTTTGCCGGCTATCCCATAACTCCGGCCTCAGGAGTGTACAAAGGCATGATAGACTTACTGCCGCAAAACGCCGGAATAGCCATCAGTTCGCCTGATGAAATATCAGCGCTGGCTTATTGTGTCGGAGCTTCGATGCGCGGCTACAAATCAATGACTGCAACCTCCGGGCCCGGATGGGCGCTGATGATAGAAACAGTTCAGTATGCACTCATTACCGAAACTCCTGTTGTAATCTGCGTTGTACAAAGGCTTGGGCCCTGTACAGGCGGTGCAACCCAAGGGGGACAGGGAGATATACTGATTACTGAGTTTGCTACAAGCGGCGGATATACTATTCCTGTTCTATACCCATCAACCGCAAAAGAATGTTTCAGATTAACTGCTGAAGCTTTCAACTGGGCTGAAAAATACAGGACACCGGTGGTACTGCTTTCCGATAAAGAAATCGGAATGACGACCGAAAGCCTGGATTACTCAGGGCTGGGTGATTTGAAGACTTTTGACAGGAAGACCATTAGTAAAACTGACCCTGATTTTAAGAACTGGAAAATGTACGGATTTGACTCTCCCGATATGATCGCAAAGTTTGCCCCCGTTGGTGGAGATATTAAAGTGACTGCAACAGGCTCGGCTCATAATGCTTTGGGTTATCTTAAGAAAAACGATACTGAAACAATATCAACCCTGCTGCATCTTGAAGAAAAAATTACTTCACACAAAAATGAAATGGTCTTGGTAAATGAAGACCTTCAGGATAACGCGAATACGCTAATTATCAGTTTTGGAATAACAGCAAGAACGATGAAAGATGCAGTTAAGACTGCAAGAAAAAACCGAATCAATGTATCAGCGCTTACAATCTACAGTATGTTTCCAGTACCTGAAGAAAAGATCATCAATGCGGCTTCGGATTGTAAAAGAGTTGTTATCCCCGAAGAAAATATTAATGGCCAGTACAGAAAGATAATTAAGCCTTTACTTAAAGATAAAGAAGTGATTGGAATAAATAAGGCAGGCTCTATGATCACACCCGAAGAGATCTTAGAAAGGATAATTTGATAATGGAAGCTCAGGAAACTTGTTCTTACATGACGCACGGAGCAGTGATGCCGTTTTGCAAAGGCTGCGGACACTCAAATATACTAAAGAAGCTAAATGATGCAATGGCTTCGTTAAAGCTTGATCCTGAAGATGTTTGTCTTGTTACAGATATTGGGTGTATTGGCTTGGCAGATGCACTTTTTGACAAAGTTCATACTGTACATACGACTCATGGCAGGTCAACCGGTTTTGCTACAGGACTTGCAGTAGCTGATAAAGTACTGGCAAGCAGGAAAATGAAAGTGGTGGTACTCATAGGTGATGGCGGTTCAATGATAGGACTTCTTCATATTGTAAATGCAGCTCTTATGAATGTTGATGTTACTGTAATTATAGCTAATAATTTTCTGTTTGGCATGACAGGAGGACAGCAGTCCTCTCTCACTCCCGAACATTTTGTTACACTAACCACACCTTTTGGAAGCATGAATCCTTCGCTGGATATTTGCAGGATTGCAGATGCGTCGAAAGGGGGATTCATAGCCCGGAAGATTGCAACAGATAAAGACCTGACAGATGTAATGGCTAAAGCTATTTCTTTTGATGGATTCTCACTGGTTGAAGTGCTTGAATTATGCACTGAGCATGGAACTAAAAGGAATGACCTTAAGGGCGGAATGCTTGCACAAATGGCTGAGCATGAGGGGCATGAACTTGGAATAATTAAAGAGAATTCCTTACGAAAGGAATTCAGCCGGAAGTATGAAAGCGATGTACAATCTCATACGGGTGAGATAAAGCAGCCTGCATTTATTGAACAGGAATCTTTGCATAATTTAACAAAAGCTGCGGGTATTATCATTTCAGGAAGCGCAGGAGAAAGAGTACAATCATCTGCAGCAATGCTTTGTGAGGCTGCTGTTAGATGCGGATTGAATACTACTCAGAAAAATGACAACCCTGTTACACAGGGCTCAGGATTCTCACTATCTGAAGTGATCTTAAGTCCGGATGAGATAAACTATACTGGTGTGAGCAGGGCATCTTATGTTATTATTTCTTCTGAAGCAGGCTTGAAAGAGCTTAAAGCGCAGAATATTTTTAAGCGAATTGATAACGATACTGTTATTATAACCGATGAAAGTATTGAGCTAAGTAATAATGGCTATAACGTAATTTCTCTTCCGCTCAGGAAAGCCTGCGGAGCAGACAAAGCAACACTGGGAGCAGTTGATTATGCAATCAGAATGTATGGCTTATTCCCACATGAAGTGTTTAAAAAAGTGATTGAAAAGAAATTCGGGCAGTATGAAACAATATTTAAAAAAGAATTTCTCACATTTTGGTTCTAAAAATTATCTGTAAATATCCTTCCTCAAATTTGCATCAATAACAAGAATAATCAGTTCTTTATTTAATATTTTGCAAATAATTCTGAAATCACGAACTCTCAAACGGTACTCATTGCCGGTCCCGCCTTTTAATTTTTTAATATCCAGATTATTTTTGTAAGGATTAATTTTGAGCGCATCTAATTTTACAAAAATCAAACTTCTTTCTCTATGGGAAAGCTTAGCTATGAATCTGCTTGCCCGTTTTTCTATTTTTATTTTGTACAAATTTCGAATTTTTATTACTTAGGCTCTTCTTGAATGTTTCATAGTCAACAAAATCAGTCCAATCCCCATTCCCTATTTTTTCTTCTATTTCGTTTATTTTTTTTACCTGTAAAGGAGTAAGAAAATCAGAATCGTTTTCCAGTTTTATTTTTTTCCCAATCTTATTAACCACTGATTTTAAATAATTGTATTCCTTTAAAGGAATAGCTATTAACTGCGAATCAGATTTGGTATTAGCTTTTGTCATTTTTGTGTAATTTTTCTCCTATTGCAATATATTCATTAATGAACAAAATTTCACACCATTTTTATCCCATTCAACTTAAGCAACCAGCTTAACTGCCCAATATGCATGGGTTCGTGTCTTATGGCATGCATAAGCACACTTGCCTTTGATTTTGAGCCTCCAAAACTTGCCTCAATGTTGTTTTCTTCCTCAATTTGATCGTCATTCATACCATTCAGGATTTCTATTGCGCGATTATGCACTTCTTCCATTCTTGAGTGGATTTCCTCAATTGAGGGTCCGTCTTTAACACTTTCCGGTGATGAACCAAAACCAAAATCTTCCAGCCACTCAATTCCCATACTCTCTCCGCCTATTCCTTCAATTATCAAAAAATGTTCTGTCCAAACCAAATGAGCAAGTATCCAGTAAGCTGTATTTAACTTTACTCCATCAAGCTCATATTGTTTTTTTAAGTCAATACCATCCAGTTTTGAAATGTAGAACTTGGAAAGATTTCTTGCCATTTCATAAGTTTTAAAAAGGGTCTGTACTCTTGTGTTATTTTCCAATTAAGTCCTCCTTTTTTTACAATTATATGTTTATTTTTATGAACTTACTTCTTATAAATTGCTATCTTTACATTATACACCAACAACAAATGCTAATATTCGTGCCACGAATAAGTCCTTTAAGCAAACCTTTGGTAAACGAGAAGTTATCTTCTTTTGTGAAGTCTTTCACGTTTAGGTATTCGTGGCACGAGTATTGAATGCCCTTTATACTACATAGTCAATGATTCTTAAATCAAGCCTTACAACATTTTCTATATGCAATGTATGCGGAAACATATCAACCGGCTGAACAGCCGTTATAGAATATTTGTCAGATAATAGCTGTATATCCCTTGCCTGTGTACCCGGATTGCATGAAACATAGATTATTTTCTTAGGCTCATATTTAAGTATGAATTCTGCCGCTTTTGGATGCATGCCGCTTCTCGGCGGGTCAAGTACAAAAGCATCAAATCTAATGTTCCCCTCTCCTTTTAGGAGAGGGGTAGGGGGTGAGGTTAACTCTTCAAGATAATCCTTCACATCCATTGCTTCAAAACTACAATTAGTAACACTATTAATCGAGGCATTTGTATCAGCCATTTCAATTGATTCACGGCTTAGCTCTACTCCATGAACGCTTTTTACGAGTCCGGAAACATATAGAGATATTGCACCGCATCCGCAGTAAAGATCAAGCACATTTTCGTTTTTTGTGAATTCCCCAAGCATAACAACT
>JAIOIK010000036.1 GCA_019912545.1 Ignavibacteria bacterium
GCAACCGGGCCCATGCCTCCAAGTATCATAGATGCATTCAGGAATGCGTCTATCCACTCAAGCTTTGCGATGAAATGATAGCCTAGTATACCTATTGAAAGCGAAATCAGGAAAATCAGAACACTGGCTAAAGTAAACCTGATCAGCCTTCCTTTGAATTTTTCCTGTGATGCGAGCTTTGCCTTTGAATGCTCTAACTTTTGAGTATTTTTATTTACTGCAAAAACACAGTTATGAAGCATGAATCTAAATCAATGCAATATTAATCAATTACTGAATATCTTACAATTGCATTTTTACCAGAATTCTTAATTACCTTTGAAGTGATATTTTTGCAAGTTATTAGCTCCGCTCCGAGGGAGCCCCTTCGGGGCAGGAGCGATATGTTTGTAATTAGCTTCAACCCCGACATCTAAGCTCCGTTAGGAGCGGCCTGTTAATAACTGACCTCTACGGACTTACCCAAAGCTCAGCTAGCAGCGGCATGTTAGCTGTTGATTTGTATTAATGTTTTATTTATGTTGCATCATAGAAATTTAACTTTTAAGTATGGAAATAGCTATTGCTCTGTTGACTTTGATCGCCCTGGAAATTGTTCTGGGTATTGATAACATAATATTCATCTCTATCCTTGCCGGAAAACTTCCTCCTGAAAAGCAAAACAAAGCACGCATAACCGGTCTTGCCGCAGCAATGGTGATGCGCGTGCTTCTGCTTTTTTCGATCTCCCTGATCATGAAACTTACCGAACCATTGTTTGCGATCTTTGGCAATGAAATTTCAGGACGTGATATTATTCTTATAGTTGGCGGATTGTTCCTGCTTGCCAAGAGCACTTTTGAGATTCACGAAAAGCTTGAAGGCGAAGACGAAAAAGCGGGTGTAAAGAAAAAAGCAGTTTCGTTTGCAGGCATAATCATTCAGATCATGCTGCTTGATATAGTATTCTCGCTTGATTCCGTTATAACCGCTATTGGTATGACAGATATGCTTTGGGTGATGATTACCGCAGTAATTGTCTCTGTTATATTCATGATGTTCACAAGCCGCTCAGTAAGTGATTTTGTGCATAAGCATCCCACTGTTAAAATACTTGCGCTAAGCTTTTTGCTTTTGATAGGTGTTACACTAATCGCAGAAGGATTTGATCAGCATATTTCAAAAGGGTACATTTATTTCGCTATGGCGTTTTCAGTCTTTGTAGAGATGATCAACATCAAGATACGCACAAAACGCTCTAAACCGGTTAAGCTTAAACAAAAAATCATTTAATTAAATATAATTGTTATGCCCCAACAGCTTACATCTTCGATCTTAATGGTATCACCTGATACCTTTGGATACAATACACAAACTGCCGCTTCAAACACATTTCAGAATCAGCCTGATACAAGCATTGAATCACTTCGCGAAAAAGTTCAGTATGAATTCAAAGCAATGACCGATAAACTTAGTGAAAACGGAATTGATGTTTATATTGTTGGCATGGATTCTGAGTATGACCTTCCTGATGCAGTATTCCCGAATAACTGGTTTGCAACTTATGAAGATGGAACGGTTATACTATTCCCGATGCTGAGTGAGTTAAGAAGGCTTGAACGCGATAAAGGTATGCTAGAGGAAATTATGGATTCATCGGATTTTTGTATTAAGGAATTTGTTGATTACTCAAAATACGAAAATGAAGGATTGATACTTGAGGGAACCGGCAGCCTTGTACTGGATAGAAAGCATAATGCAGTTTTCGCAATTGAATCTGAGCGCACAAGCAGATTATTGTTTGAAAGATACTCGGAAGAAATGAAAATCCCAGCGGCAAACAGGGTTTTCTTCCATGCAAGTGATTCCGGCGGCAATCCGATCTATCACACAAATGTAATTATGAGTATCGGCGAAGGATTTGCCGTCATATGTACTGAGTGCATTGATAAAAGCGAGCAGGAAGAAGTTTTACGAAAACTTAAAAGGCTTCAGCTAGAAGTTATAGAAATAACTTATGATCAGTTGAATAATTTCTGCGGCAATTTGCTGAATGTTGAGAGTGTTGCGGATGAATCAATAATTGTAATGTCAACCCGCGCATTTAGAAGCTTTACTGATGATCAGAAAAAGATCCTTGAAAAGTATGGAAGGATAGTTGATGTTGATATTGATACGATTGAGAACGTTGGCGGCGGCAGCGCCAGATGCATGATGGCAGAGATATTTTTGCCGAAGAAGTGATCTCTATTGTCATTCCCGCGAAGGCGGGAATCCATAAATGATAATTTACACCTCACCCCTGCCTGCAGCCCAGTCCGGCTTAGACGGAAGGCAGGCCCATCCCCTCATCTCAAAGGAGAGGGGGGTCCGCCAACAGGCGGACGGGGTGTGTTGTTTAAAAAAAAAGTCAAAAGCGTGCCTTTGACCTACAATCCCGCAAATCTGTGTTTTCTTAATTTGCAAATAAAATGACGTAGCAAAATCTACTTCATCGGTTCCATGCCCATTGCCTGCCACTCTTCATATGATGGTCCGTATATGCCCGGCACTTTGAGTCCAGCCTGGCGCATTAAGACCGTCATCTGTCCGCGGTGATGTATCTGGTGAGTTATCAGGCAGCTTAGAGTGAATCCCCTTTTCCATTTCTCTCCGTACATATCATCTTCTTCCTGCAGGGTTGAGTCTTTCCAATCAGCCTTAAGCTTTTCAACCAGCGAATCGCTTGCGTGCTTGTAGCATTCCTTTAAGCTTGCCGCGCTTTTTTCGTCCCAATGCCCCGAAGTAAAATCGGGCGTGAATACTTTCAGTCCCGTTTTACTCATCATTTCGCCAATAGTTTCAGTAAGATGCCATCCAAGAAATCCGAGTGATCTGCCTCCGGATATTACTTCTTTACTTAGTGATTCATCCGTAAGATTGTTCAGTACCTTCTGTGTTGCGGCTCCTTCATAGCCCCAATCACTTAAGAATTCGTCAAGTGTTTTATATATCATTATGGTATTTAGTTTATAGTTTTAAGAATGTTCCACTGTTACTTTAGAAGTGTTTGAAGGATCATATTTAACATAGATCTCTTCACCCGGCTGGAATTTTGGCACAGATTGCTCCATGAACACGCCAACAACTGTTGCGCTGAAAGCGGGTCTATCTGCGGGAGTAACCTGTAATTCAAGCTCAGCAGCCTCGTTTTGACCCCCTACATATATTCCAAGCCATGTATATTTTGTAACTATTGCTTTAGATGATGTGCCATAATTGAATATCTCTTTATTCTTCGCGTCGATATCTCTTAGCTTTCTTTCGGCATCAACATTACTCAATCCTGCCCAGGGGCCGATAAGCACTTTATCGGGATTCATATTCTGGTTAAAGCTTTGGTTACTGCTTCCCGATCTTTCGCTGCCTTCGTACACAAGTGAAATAAGATCTTTATCTTCAGGATCGATTAAGACGGGAATAATTCCACCCGGCTGGAACATAGATGTCTGCAATCTTGAAATAAGCTGTTTTGTTTCAACAAGGTAAGCTTGTCCGTTCGGCGGGTAAACCTCAAGCAGCATTTTAATTTGGGGTGCATTGTTAACAGTTACACCTGTATCATTTACTTCCATTATCTTAGCTGTTGTATTAATACCTGTTTTGGATAGCCTATTACTAATCATCATTGGCCTGAATAATACTCTCCAGAAAACTGTACCTACTATGCCTATTACCACTACCATTATGACAAGCGGGATCCACTGCTTTGTTCCTATCACGACTATTAAAGCAACTAATATACCTATTCCGCCGCCAATAAGGCCGATTATCATGCCCCAGTTCATTTTCATGCAAATTTACTCCGCAATTTAGATGATTAATGCTGTAAATTAGTTAATTAGGGAATAAATAGAAATAGGGATAAAAATTCTATCCCTATTAAAAAGTCCAAAAAGAAGAAATACAGTGTTGATTAAGCCGTTTTGCGGTTAGTTTTACCGTTTAAATTATTGATCCTGAAAGTAAGCTCATCCGAAACATGATTTACGATCTCCTGAAAAAGTACGAACTTTTCGATCTCTAGTTTCGAAAGTTCAGGAAAATGTTTCCATGCTTCCTCAGTGATTACCTTACTAACATTGATCTTAAACTGACGGATCTTTTCTCTTCCCACTTCTGCTTCTTCTTTTGTAAAGATGATTTTGTTTTCGCCTGCTCTCACGTGTTTTTGTTAGTTTATTGTTAAACAAAGTTACCACTATAAGATTGTATATCCCTCACGATAATCCGTTATATTGTTAATATGATGTAAAAATACCTGAAAACACTATATTTTCAAATATGGTTTAAAGTGTTTAAACATCAAATCGCTTAAAATTGCTTGAAATAGCCATATCTAATAGAATTGTTAGTATTGGCGATTTTAGGTATATTTGCCAATGAAATTGAAATCAACCTATTCTTTAGCCGGTGTGAATATATCAGAAGGCGATAGATTTGTTGATTCGATCAAAGAAAGTGTCAAAACTACCTTTACTAAGAATGTAATCAGCGGAATTGGCAATTTTGGGGCGTTCTTTCAAATTCCAAAAAGCCTAAAAAACCCTGTTTTTGTGGCAAGTACTGATGGAGTGGGAACCAAGCTGAAAATAGCCATTTCTGCCAAAAAACATGATACTGTTGGCGAAGACCTGGTTAATCACTCTGTAAACGATATAGCTGTTTGCGGCGCTGTTCCCTTGTTCTTTCTGGATTATATGGCATTCGGTAAGCTCAGTTCCAAAACTGCACATGATATTGTTAGCGGAATGGTCAGAGGCTGCAAAAGGAACGGCTGCTCATTAATTGGCGGAGAGACTGCTGAAATGCCCGGAATGTATGCAAGTAACGATTACGACGTTGCAGGAACGATAATTGGTGTGGTCGAAAGATCAAAGATCATAGATAAAAAAAATGTCCGGAGTGGTGATGTACTTATCGGACTTCCTTCAAACGGACTGCATACAAACGGATACTCACTTGCACGGAAAGTACTGCTGAAAAAAAATAAACTCACAGACTATATTCCCGAACTGAAAAGCACACTTGCCGGAGAACTGTTAAAGGTTCACAAGAGTTACTTAAATATTATAAAGAGTGTTACTTCATGCTACAAAGTTCATTCTATTTCGCACATAACAGGCGGTGGGATTCTGGGAAATACGAAAAGAGTAGTGCCAAAGAATTTAAAGATACAAATTGACTGGAATTCATGGAAGCCGAACCCAATATTCGGCTTAATCCAGAAGACCGGGAAGATAAGTGATAACGAAATGTGCAAAGTGTTTAACATGGGGATCGGGCTTGTAATGATCGTCAGGAAACAGGACGCATTCGAAATTTCAGGGCAGCTTAAGAAACAAAACCACAAAAACTATATTATTGGAAAGATCACAGAATAATGAGATTACACGATATTGCAGTTGTTGGAGCAAGCGGACTTGTTGGCCGTAAGATCCTTGAAGTCATCCAGGAAAGAAAGTTTGAAACAGGAAAAGTTGTTGCAATCGCCTCAGATGGTTCAGCAGGCAAAGAGCTGAATGTTAAGGGCAAGACTTTCAAGCTGCACAAGCTTGAGCCGCATATCTTCAAGAACCTTGAGTTTGCATTCTTCAGTGCAGGCGGCTCGGTTTCGCGTGAATGGGCTCCCAAAGCCGCAGAAGACGGATGCATTGTGATCGATAACAGCAGTTCGTTCAGGATGCAGGATGATGTCCCGCTTGTTGTTCCCGAGGTTAACCGCCAGGATATGTTTAAGAACAAAGGCATCATTTCCAACCCAAACTGCTCAACTATCCAGCTCGTAACAGCTTTAAAGCCGCTTGATAACGCTTTTAAAATAAAGCGGGTAGTGGTTTCCACTTACCAAAGTGTCTCGGGGGCAGGCAATAAAGGAGTAACCGCGCTTGAAAGTGAACTTAGAGGAATTCAATCCGCCTCAGCAAGTCCGTTTGCCCACAAAATAGCTTACAATGCAATACCTCATATTGATGTGTTCTTTGATGATAGTTACACACGCGAAGAGCTTAAGATGATGAACGAAACACGTAAGATTATGAACAGAAAAGACCTGCAGATAACTGCAACTTGTGTAAGGATTCCAACACTATACGGGCATGGTGAATCAGTGAATATTGAATTTGATAAGAAGGTAAATGCAGATGAAGTAAGAGAAGCATTGATACAGGCAAAAGGTATTAAGGTTGTGGATAATCCTCAAACGAACCATTATCCCATGCCTATAGATGCTGCGGATAAAGATGATGTATTTGTTGGCAGAATAAGGGTCGATAGCTCCGTTAAGCATGGCATAAACCTGTGGATCGTTTCGGATAATGTGCGCAAAGGAGCAGCAACAAATGCAGTACAGATAGCCGAAGAATATATTAAAGGAAAATAACTATCCTGAACCCGTGCTTTTGCAGGGTGAAGGATCCGGACAATAAGTATCAGAACTATAATCTGAGATTTACACAATAAAATAAACTCCTCAGCTTTTTCAGAGTGCAGGAGTTTGCAAACGAAGGGAGTCAAAAGAAGATGGATAACGTATTAACAAAAACAATTATGACCCAGAAAGTAATGTCGCAGAACGAGATCAAACCCGACGCTGTTTTAAGTACCCTCAGAAATTACATTAACGTTGACGGACTCGATGTTGTTATGGACCTCGATAAGTCCCAGGGAGTATATATATATGAAGCGAGAAATAATAAGCCTTACCTTGACCTTTTTTCATTTGTAGCCTCTAATCCCATAGGCATGAATCACCCAAAAATGAATAATCCCGAGTTCATAAATTATATCGGCAAGATCGCTTTGAACAAGCCTTCCAACAGCGATATATACTATAAAGAATTTGCTGATTTCGTGAAAACATTCTTCGATATAGCAGTCCCCTCTTACTTTAAGTATGCCTTCTTCATCGAAGGCGGTTCGATGGCAGTTGAAAACGCGCTTAAGACGGCTTTTGACTGGAAGGTCCGCAAGAACTTTAAGAAGGGCTATAAAGAAGAAAAAGGACACCAGGTAATTCACTTTAAGGAATCTTTCCACGGCAGAAGCGGCTACACAATGTCGCTTACAAACACAGATCCGGTAAAGACCGATCTTTATCCAAAATTCAAATGGCCGCGCATAACCAATCCAAAAGTGAAATTCCCTTTGAATGAAAACAATCTTGACGATGTAATTAATCTTGAGCATCAGGCAATCGAAGAAATATACAAAGCAATTGCAGATAACAAAGATGATATTGCATGCATCATAATAGAGCCAATACAGGGCGAGGGCGGCGATAATCAGTTCCGCAAGGAATTCTTCGAAGAGCTGAGAAGGATTTGCGATGAAAACGAAATGCTTTTGATTTTTGATGAAGTGCAGACAGGCGTTGGCATGACCGGCAAATGGTGGGCACATGAGCATTATGTAAAGCCTGATATAATAGCATTCGGCAAAAAAGCACAGGTTTGCGGAATTCTTGTTACCGATAGAGTCGATGAAATTCCCGAAAACGTTTTCCATACCTCGAGCAGGATAAACTCCACATGGGGCGGCAACATTGTTGATATGATACGCTTCAAGAAATACCTTGAGATAATCCGCGATGAGAATCTTGTTGAAAATGCAGCAACAGTTGGCGCATATTTGCTTGACAGGCTTCAGGAGCTTCAGATAAAATATCCTGCAATCTTAAGCAATGCAAGAGGCAAAGGCCTGTATTGCGCAATTGATCTGCCAAGTACTGAACTTCGCAATAAAGCTATTGCAAAAATTTTTGAGAAAAACGTTATCATGCTTGGAAGCGGCAGAAACAGTATTCGCTTCCGCCCTGCAATGATAATCAAAAAAGACCAGATCGACGATGCAATGGCTGTGATCGAATCAGTTGTAAAAGAATTGTAGTAGGTTTTGTCATTGTAAGAATATCAAGGGCGGCCAATTAGCTGCCCTTTTTTTATGCTTCTTTTTACGCTTCTTTTTCGGAGTGCACCGACTGTGCCCTGTCCGCCTACTGGCGTGATCGGTGCTGATTAAGAATAACCTGGGGATACTTAATCAAGAAACCTTTAAAACGGTTTTTCAATAACGCCATTCAACCAACCCACGACTAAAGTCGTGGGCTATTAGCAAAACTAATCTTGCTCAATTCAAATTTTCTTCCTGAAACTTGCAGCCTCTAACCTGAATCATGAAACCTGTAACCTGCCTCCTCTCCCCTGTTACATATTTTTACAAACATTTACTGCAAACTCTGAGATATTGTATTATTTTTATAATGGTTTTTGGGGAAAAACTTTAGCAACCAAATTAACCTAATCATAATATTGAGGAGACTAGACATGATTACATATTCAAAACAAATAAAAATTGGGATTATTTTGATCGCGGCACTGGTGTTTACTGCCGCATCAAACCTGTCCGATTCTTCACCACAGCTTATGGCTGATTCTTCCCCATTTGTGCAGGCCGAATCACCTGCAATGTTCTCGCCTAACTCCACAGCCGATTCAGTGGTCTTTCAGAATGACAGCACATTTACAATTGAAGGTGTTCAGGATGAACTCTCTAAAGACGGCGAGTGGATAAAAGTCACTGAAGCTGAGATTGACCCCAACGGAGTTACCGAAAGCGAAGGATTTGACGACGAAATTAACAGGGAATGGGTTTGGCGGCCGAACAATATGGAGCCGGATTGGAATCCCTACACATACGGCTATTGGGAATACACCAATTGCGGATGGATGTGGGTTTCTTACTACTCATGGGGATGGCGAACAAGCCATTACGGCCGATGGTGGTGGAGCGAGTATTACGGCTGGGTATGGTCGCCCGGTTATGTTTGGGCCCCCGCCTGGGTTGTGTGGATGTATAACGACGGCTATTGCGGCTGGTATCCGATATCACCAAGAATAAGATACCACCGACACTACGGTTACAGATGTCACAAAATGCGTTATCACACAAGGAAGTGGCGGTTCTGCCGTAAGAAAGATTTCGCCGATCCATTGCATCCGCCGGTATTGGTTATAGATCCGGGACAGAATCCGGTAATTATAACAACTTCCACGTATGACGGAAACCTGAAAGTATCCAGAGCGGGCATAAAGAACCACGGCCCGAACATTAAGGATATTGAAAACGCAACAGGAAAGAAATTCGAGCCTGTAAACGTAACCAAGTATAACAACATAAAGATCATTGAGGATAAACGTGATCCGAATATTAAGATAAAAAAGACCGATGATAACAGCTCGATAAAGAACGATAAGCGGGATGATAATAACAGCAATAAAAGGTATGATCCGCCTCCAACTGATAATAATGATAAGCGGAGCGACGATAAGAGCAATGAAAAGAAGTATGAACAGCCTGATAAGAAAAAGGAAACATACACTCCGCCGACAAAGAAGAATGACGATAACCGCAAATATGATAAGCCAAAGGATACCTACACTCCGCCGCCTAATAATGGGAATGATAACAATGATAACAACCCCGGCAGGAAAGACAATCAGCCTCCACCTCCCCCGCCGCCTAAAAACGACGACGGCAATAAGCGCGATGACGGGAATAAACAGGATGATGGAAATAAAAAGGGCAGATAGTTGAATGCGTGGTGTCAGGTAGCTTGTCCGCCCACTGGCGGATAACCTAACACTTTAATGATTAACTCAAAAGGGTCGCAATTGCGACCCCTTTTTTTACACAATTTTTCGCTTAAATTTAAATCAAAATTTACTATCTTAGTACCAATCTAATTTTTTGTTTTGTCATTCCTGCGAAGGCAGGTATTGATTTTTAAATGAAATGTGCACGAACTTGTTGCCTAAATATTTATGTTTATATTGTACTGATTTAAATTTATATTTAAATATTACTCTATCTACTTAAATATTTTAACATGAATAAGAAAGAAGAAAGAACACAGATTTTTTCAATAACTTTAGCTGATTTACAAAGAGAATCTTCACAAAGGTTAGGGAGAAGATTAAATAATGTGGAAATTGAAATTGCAAAGAAGGGTATTGAAAACGGATTGCAGTTTGATATAGACACCATTTATAATACTATATTTTATGAAATGTTAGAAAACTAAAAGTATTTGAAAAAATTGTCAAATACGGAACAATTAGCTTTGCAGTTCCTTGAAAAAGCGAAAGCGTTTCAAGCTGACGTTGAATTATTAAAAGTACTTAAATCCCGAACATATCGCATTGGAAAAGCAAATGTGTTGGTAAGAGCAGCATCAGAGGGGAACCGGAGATATTTTTTTGGAATTAATTATTTAACAGTTGAAGAAATTGCTAATTTAGAAAACCCGTTTGTTGCTTTTATTTGTGGATCAATTGATAAAGTTTTAATTATACCCGCAAAACTTCTTTTTAACAATTTACCTAAAATTAGCCATGATAGAAATGGCGAATATAAAATCAATATTGACCAGGAATTGAATATCGTACTCTTAGGTAGAAACAATCGTTTACCTTGCAATAATTTTATGAATAATTGGGAATTACTCATTACAGATAAGTTACAACAAGAGGAAGTTAAAAACTCAGTTGAGGAAAGTTTACATTCAGTATTACAGGGTAGATTAATTGAAATAGGCAACATTCGTGGTTATCATACATATTGTCCAGATAAATCGAAGATGTTTAATGATAAAAAACTTGATGAAATAACCCTTTTGAAAACTTGTCCTAAATTAGAATTTTCTGATCATAACCTTTTGAGACAAATTGATGTGATCTGGTTTCGAAATAGAGGAAATAATTTTATTCCAGAATTTGCTTTTGAAGTTGAATTATCAACAGGAGTTTGGAGTGGTGTGGGAAGATTATCAACGTTGATTGACTATTCAAATACAGCATTATATGTTATTGCAAATGATGGCAAGAAGTTTAAACAAGTAATTTCTACGTTTTCTGAACATAAAGAAAGATATAAGTTTGTTACGAGTGAATCGATTGGTGAATTGTATTCTGCCGAAAGAAACGTAAAAAAACTACAAATAGACATTGGTCTATGAGAAAAAAGTAAATATGATTTTGTAATCTCAAAAAAAATTTGTCATTGAGAGGAATGCTTGATCTGGATAATGAGTTAATGGTAGGAAAAGAATTTTGGGACTTTGTAGGGGGAAAAGGTGCATATGAGGAATTGCTGGGATGTTTTGAGAGAGTTGGTATTGAGCTTAGACCTGAAATCGATGCATATTTTAAAAAATTCATAAAATAACTCTTACATTTTCTTTCATCTTTCCCCCTTGCATATGCAATTCACATATGTTATATTCTCCATGTATGCATAGGGCATTTTGTCCTTCTTAATTCATTTAACAGTCCGGTATATGAGAGCACATTTCACTTTGCGTAAAACATTTTGTTTAGAAAGGAGCGATTTTCGGCAACAATTTTTCTTCAAAATTGCAGCTTTTGTGATTGAACGCAGTTCAATCATATAGGGTTTGGCTGTTTGAGCGGGACTTTCCGCAATTAAATCCCAAAATCAACAAAAGTGCAGTTGAGCTTCCTGAAAAAAGCGCCTATTCTGCCGGATTGTCCAGCAGTTCGCGTGTTTTTTAGGAGTGTTAAGCTGCTGTAAATTCATGTTTCTTTAAAATAGTTTTTGGCGGCAATATCACCAAAACCGGGTCTTTGCGCTAAACTCAACTTTGATCTTGACTACACTAATATAAGTTAGTGAAAATTCGTGTGCATTAGTGGCTAAGGCTTTTTCTTTTATCTTCACAGCCTTTAGAATCGCCTTAGATCGGCAGGTTATATGTAAAACCTTGATTACTATCAAAAAATTCGTTATTTTTACAGGTTAATTTCGTTTAATATTGTCTTTAATATATTTAAGCAGGGACTATATTCCCTTAAAGCATTATTTTATTTGATAATCATTACATTCGCCGAGGGCGATATCAATGTTCGAGGATCTAAGCAGTAAGTTCGATAAAGTATTTAAGTTCATTAAAGGTAAGGGCAAGGTCTCCGAGGCTACTGTTGATGAATTCCTCCGCGAAGTGCGCAAGATACTGCTTGATGCTGACGTAAATTACAAGGTTGTTAAGCAGTTTGTTGAAGATGTAAAGCAAAAAGCATTAGAAAGAAACGTAGTAAAAAGCATTAATCCGGGCAAAATTGTAATTGATACAATTACAAGCGAGCTTGTCCGCTTAATGGGTGAAAAGAAAACTGATATTAAGTTTTCAAACTCCGTTCCTTCTGTAATAATGGTAGTTGGCTTGCAGGGTTCCGGTAAAACAACATTTTCCGGGAAGCTTGCGAAGTACTTAAAGTCCAAAGGCCGCTCCCCTGCTCTTGCTGCATGCGACGTTTACCGTCCGGCAGCTATTGACCAGCTGAAAATGCTGGGCGAGCAAATTGATGTTACGGTTTATTCCGATGATTCAAAAGACCCGGTAAAGATCGCGCTTGCGGCAGTTGATTTCTGCAAGAAGAATTTTAAGGATACGCTGATTGTTGATACAGCCGGCCGCTTGGCAATTGATGAAGAGATGATGCGCGAGGTTGAGCAATTAAAGAGCAAGTTAGAGCCTGCCGAGATACTCTTTGTTGTTGATGCAATGACGGGGCAGGACGCTGTTAACACGGCAAAAGAATTCCATAACCGCCTGGATTATGACGGTGTTGTTCTCACAAAATTAGATGGTGATTCCCGCGGCGGCGCAGCGCTATCTATCAGGGCAGTTGTTGATAAGCCCGTTAAGTTTGTTGGTATCGGCGAAAAGCTTGAAGCTATCGAGCCGTTCTATCCCGATAGAATGGCATCAAGGATACGCGGCAAAGGTGATAGACAGTCACTTGTTGAAAAAGCCACAACCATGCTCCCCGATGAACTTGATGAGAAGAAGATAGCTAAGCTTGAAGAAAAGCTAAAAGGCAATAAGTTTGATTTCGCAGACTTCTTAGAGCAGCTTCAGCAGATAAAAAAAATGGGACCGCTCTCACAGCTTATGGGTATGATCCCCGGCGCAGATAGAATGATGAAGGGCAAAGAAATTGATGACAAGCCGCTCAAACAGGTTGAGGCTGTAATTAATTCAATGACTTTCCGTGAGCGTGAAAATCCGGACCTGCTCAACGGCTCCAGAAGAAAACGCATCGCAGGCGGAAGCGGCACAACAATACAGGATGTGAACCGTGTCATAAAGCAGTTCTATGACATGCAGAAGATGATTAAGCAGTTCAAAAAAGGAAGAGGCATGTCAAACATGCTTCGCAACATGGGGCTTCCTGCAAACTTCAGCATGAAGTAAGCACAACCCGGGCAGCAGATGAAAAATTCCCCTCTTGAGGGGCCTGCCTGCTGCAGGCAGGGGTGGCTTCGCCGAAGGTGAAGACGGTCCGAAGGACTCCTTCGGAGGGTGTGTGGAATAGAATAACAACGAATTTAATAAACATAAAAAATAAATAGCTCACAGCTGTATTGAAGAATTAAGTTTAAACTCTTCACTTCGCTCAGAGTGGAAAACAAAAAATGGTAAAACTCAGACTCAGAAGAATGGGAAGAAAAAAAGCTCCCATTTACAAAATTGTAGCATCAGATTCCCGTGCAAGAAGAGACGGAAGATTTATAGAATCTATTGGTCAATATGACCCCAATTTAAATCCCGCAAAAGTAGAAATACTTGAAGACAGGGCTTTGTACTGGCTTTCTACCGGCGCACAGCCGACAGTTACAGTCAGGAACCTGCTTTCTAACAAAGGTTTGATGCTTAAGCATCATTTAGGTAAAAAAGGCGCAGATGAAACAAAGATAACTGCAGAGCACTCCAAATGGGAATCATTGCAGGAATCGAAGTTACAGCGGATACACGATAAAAAGCTGAAAAGAAAAGAGAAGAAGCGTAAAGCGGCAGAAAAACCGGTTGAAGCAGCACCATCAGCACCGGTTACAGAAACACCGGCGGCAGAGCAGCCCGCAGCATAAGTTACAAACTCTGTATGAGCAAGGCCCAAAGCAGATGGGTCTACCGGTCCCCGCTAACTTGATAGAATAGATTTATTCATCCAAAATAATATTCTAATAAATAAAATCAAGGGGATGCTTATGAAAGAATTTATCGAATACATTGCCAGGAGTTTAGTTGATGAGCCTGAAAAAGTGAGCGTTGAAGAATTGGTTGAGGAACACAGGATCACATTAAAGCTTCAAGTAACTAAAGATGATCTGGGTAAGGTCATAGGTAAACAAGGAAAGACTGCCAAATCCATGCGTTGGCTTTTTACTGCGTTTGCGGCAAAACATAACAAGAGCGGGCACCTTGAAATTGAAGAAGCAAAATGATCGCTCATTCCCTTCTGAGAGTTTCACTTATCATGCGAGAATCTGTTATGAGCAATGAGAATTGATGTGTTAAGTGCAGTTCCCGCACTTCTGGACTCCACCATAAACGAAAGCATTATTAAGAGGGCAAGATCCAGAAATCTGGCAGAGATCAACGTGCATAACCTAAGGGATTATGCAGATGGTAAATACCGGCAGGTTGATGACTCACCTTTTGGCGGCGGAGCAGGAATGGTTCTTAAACCCGAACCGATATTCAGATGCATGCAAAAGCTTTTGGGCGAAAGAGAATATGACGAGGTCATATACTTAACACCACAGGGAGTTAAGCTGAACCAGAAAAAAGCAAATGTTCTTTCACTAAAAAGCAGCCTGATAATAATTTGCGGCCACTATAAAGGTATTGACCAGCGTGTTATAGAGAAGTTTGTTACAGAGGAAATATCAATTGGTGATTATGTATTAACAGGCGGCGAAACAGCAGCTGCAGTTCTGATAGATGCAGTTGTAAGATTGATACCGGGTGTTTTAAATGACAGTGAATCGGCATTAACAGATTCATTCCAGACGGAATCAGGATTCGACTCCCCTGTTTACACGCGTCCTGCCGAATATGAAGGCATGAAAGTACCGGAAGTTTTGTTAAACGGAAACCACAAAGATATTGCCAGGTGGCGCGGCCAGGAAGGCTTAAAGAAGTACAATAAAGTAAAAAAGAAAAAATCAAATAACAAGTAATATTCATAAGGAAATAAAATGAACAAGATAAATTTAGTTACCGCAGCCCAGATGAGAACCGACCTGCCCCAGTTCCAGTCAGGTGATACTGTTAACGTGCATGTAAAGGTTATCGAAGGCGATAAAGAAAGAATTCAGCAGTACCAGGGTATCGTAATGGGTATCAAAGGTTCAGGTATCGGGAGAACTTTCAGGGTCAGAAAGATCTCTAACGGAGTTGGAGTTGAAAGGATATTCCCTATCCACTCACCTATTATCTCTAAAATTGAAAAGCTTAAAGAAGGAAAAGTAAGGCGCGCTAAGCTGTTTTACCTAAGGAGCCTCAAAGGTAAATCAGCTACTAAGATCAAAGAAAGGATCTCCCCTGAAATAGTTGCTCCTTCAAAAAAATCAGAGCCCGCAGTTGATAGCGCTCCCGCAGCAGATTAAGGATTAAACCACATTCGATAAATAATTGTGTAAACGCATTAATTAAAATGACACTCGTTAAACCGTTAAACTTCATAGATTAACGGTTTTTCTTGTAGAAATTGCTATGAAGAAAGACAAGAAGTATTTTATATCGGTAGCGGGCAATATCGGCTCTGGGAAATCATCCCTTACCCGAATGATCGCAAAAGAATTCAAGTGGAATCCGTATTTTGAATCCGTCCAGAATAATCCATACTTATCGGATTTTTACAGTGATATGAAAAGATGGAGCTTTCAATTGCAGGTCTTCTTTCTTTCACACAGGTTTAACGCGCATAAAAGAATAATCAATTCAAAGAAGTCTGTGATACAGGATAGGTCAATTTATGAGGATGTAGAGATATTCGCACGGAATCTCTACCTAATGGGAAGAATGGAAAAGCGTGATTACAATAACTACCGCGCTTTGTTTTACGAGATGGTATCATATCTCAAAGCCCCTGATCTTGTTGTGTATCTTAAGGCTGACCTGAAAACGCTTGTTAACCATATAAAGCTAAGAGGCAGGGAGTTTGAAAAGAGCATTGAGCGCTCTTACCTTGAGCGCCTTAACAGAAGCTATACTTCATGGATCAGGAATTATAACCAGGGCAAATTGCTTATAATAGAATCCGATGAGCTTGATTTCGTTAACAACCCCGATCATTTTAACATGATTATCAACAGTATTAAGAAGGAACTGAATTAATGAATGCTGTAATACTGGTTTCAATAGGCGAGCTTGTGGATAAGATAACAATACTTGAGATCAAAAAGGAACGGATAAAAGATACAACAAAACTGCGTTATATTAACAAAGAAATGAAGCTGCTCAAATCATCACTATCAATAGCTTTGAAAGAAAACAAGCCTATCCAAAGAGATTTACTGAAGCTCAAACAAGATCTTTTTGCTATAAATTTACAGCTTTGGAATATCGAAAACATTATCCGTAAACTTGAAGCGGATAAAGACTTTGGCAAAAAGTTCATCGCTAACGCAAGAAAAGTGTACCTTACAAATGATAAACGGTCTGCTTTAAAAAATGAGATCAACGGACTGTTTGGTTCATCGCTTAATGAAGTAAAGCAATACACGAAATATTAATGAAGTATATATCTTACTTAATATTTGTTATATTTATCGCAGTATTGCTCTATTTTCTCAATAACGCTCTTGAACCCAAGTCCGAAGTTCTTCATATAACGGGTTCTGCAAAATGCGGCGAGTGCCACCAGTTGAAAAATATCGGCGACCAGCAAAGTCTCTGGAAGAGCTCAAAACACTCGGAAGCATACCAAACACTACTATCAACCGAGGCAACAAACTTTGCAAAAAGCAATAATATAGAAGAACCTGTTAAGAACAGACTTTGTTTAAAATGTCATACAACAGAGTTTCATTTTGAAGGTACACCGAAAACAAGTGGTTATGATATAAATGAAGGCGTTGGCTGCGAATCATGCCACGGCGCGGGCTCAAAGTACTCACCTGCATGGATAATGAAAGATGAAAATCTTTTCAAAAGTAGTGGAGGAATCAAAGGAGACGAAAGTTCATGCAAGCCCTGCCACTCGTTAAAAGGAAATAAGGAAAAGAAGATATCAGAAAATATATGCCCGTTCCAAACCGAAGATTTTGATTACAGAACTGAATTTCAAAAGATCATACATCCTTTAAATAAAGATAAGTAATTCAACAATATTTTAAATGACTAAATTGCCGCAAAAATATGATGAAGCATCCCGCCCGATAGGTGTATTTGATTCCGGTGTTGGCGGCCTTACGGTTGTGAAAGAACTCAATAAGCTTCTGCCGAATGAAAAAATAGTTTACTTTGGTGATACTGGCAGAGTGCCTTATGGCAATAAATCACGCGAGACGATAATACATTATTCGCTCCAGGTAGCTTATTTTTTGATGAAGAAGAAAATAAAGATGTTGGTAGTAGCCTGCAATACAGCCTCATCAGTTTCACTCCCAACTTTAAAAAGGCATTTTCACATTCCGATAATAGGTGTAATTGAGCCAGGAGCTAAAACAGCAATCGAAACTACTAAAACCGGAAAAATAGGTGTAATAGGCACACTCGGAACAGTTAGAAGTAATTCATATAAAAAAGCATTAAAGAAAATTAAGAAGAATGTGAATGTTTTACAGGATCCATGCCCGCTGTTTGTTCATTTGGCTGAGGACGGCTGGAATAAGAATAAGATAGCTCAAATGGTGTCAGATGAGTATCTGAAAATATTTGAAGGAAAAGGAATTGATACTCTTATTCTTGGATGTACTCACTATCCCCTCCTTAAAGATGTTATTCAAAGATCAGTTGGCAAGAAAGTTCAGTTAATAGATTCCGGTAAAGAAACTGCAAAGGAAGTTGAACAGATACTCAGTAAAAAGAGTTTATTGAATCCATACAAGATGACCGAGAAGAACCACTCTGTCTTTTATGTGTCAGATTTCCCTCACAAATTCAAAGAAGTCAGCCAGCGATTTCTTTCAAAAGAATTAAAACATGTACACAAGGTCATATTATAAATTAAATAATAATTGATTTGAACGACAAAGATATTAAACAAATATTCAAAGATTCGAACGCATTTCTGGAAGGACATTTTGTACTGACTTCCGGAATGCACAGCCCGCATTACATAGAAAAGTTCAGAGTGCTTGAGCGTCCTGAATACACCGAAATATTATGTAAAGAGCTTGCTGATAAGTTCAGGAAGGAAGGCATTACTATTGTTGTTGGACCCATGACCGGAGGCATAATCCTTGCGCATGAGGTCGGTAAGAACCTGGAAACAATTGCAATTTTCACCGAGCGTGTTGAGGGGAAAATGAAATTCCGCAGAGGGTTTCACATAGACGAGCATGACAAAGTGCTGATTGTTGAAGATATTATTACAACAGGCGGAAGCGTGCATGAAGTTATGGAAGCAATTTACGAATTGAGAGGAAAAGATTTTGAAGGAATTGCAGGAGTTGGCGCGCTTATAGATAGATCAAACGGAATAGCAGATTTCGGAGTACCATTCAAACCGCTATTGGTGATGGATGTCGTTTCATATAAAGCAGAAGACTGCCCTTTATGCAAGAAGAAAATACCGATCACTAAACCCGGAAGCTCAGGAAAATAATTTAAGGAATCTTAGAACTCTTTTTCAAATACTTTTACAGGTTTATCCGTTGTATCAACCTGCAGCCACTTCAGTGCATTTGTTTCATCATAAAAGAAAAGCATCTTGAATCCCCTGTTGAATGAAGCATTTTCGAAAAAGTCATTGTTATCTTTATTTTTTCCCACATCAAGGATTGCGAACTGAATATATTTCCTGTTTGGATCAAAACTCTCTATTCGTTTTAGCCCGTTAAAAACACCGAATCTTTGTTTGAACTTTCGCATATCAAATAAAACTCTATCAATTCCGTTTGCATCTATTACACTATCCATATCATTTGATATTTCAGAGAATTGCTCTAATGGCAACTCTCCGGACAGTTCAACCCTAAGGAAACTGCCACTCAATTCATATTTAATTTTATATTTCATTTGAAGTATTGATATTTTAATGAAATAACTATGAGTTGTTACTCAAAATTAGTCAATAATTAAGCAGTTTTCAAGTGGTATTTGTTAATGAAAAGCATTAGCGGGCAAATCAAATAATTAATGAATATGTTAATTTAACAGCTTAATTATATCTAACTTGGATCAAACTATTGATTTATTTCACTTATCTTAAGGGCAAGCCAGTCTTTTTCAAGAATGCTCGTTTTGTCATAAAAGTCCTTCGTTATCCTTCCGGAATTTTCCGGGTTCTTACTCAGTTTCAGGTCCAGAAGCCGTTTCAATATATCAAGAAATGCGCCCGCCCTTTCTCTGTATCTAAGCGATATAAATTTATTGGACGAAATGAAATGTTTATATGTATCTATAAGCGAATAGGCCTCATCAAAACAATTTAAAGCGTAATAAATTTTAAGATGCAGTGTTTTAATGTCAATCTTAAAATGAAATAATTCATAATCAATCTTAACGAGCTTCTCAAGAGATCTCTCGAATTCCCCTTTCTCAAACAACAGCAATGCATTGGCAAGATTGCCCATACTCTTACGTGAATCGGGAGGTAACTCCTGCATGTATCTTTCCAGAAATCCTTCAAGCCATGAATACTCTTTTAAAGCAATTCCTGTGTGAACAATATTTCTGAATATCCTTAGAATAAACTGTCCACCCGGATAGTATGAATACAGTTTCTTTTCAAGCATTTCTTTGTATACATCAAATAATTCCTTAGAAAATTCCTGTCTGCCGGATTCTATCTTTAAGGTACAAATAGCCTCGAACATTGAGTAATAATTCACCTGCTCTACAAATGAAAACTTATGAGTTTCATTTTTCAGCAAAGTTCTGAATTCAGTAAAGTACATATCATTTTCGGGATGCAGGAATGCCATCGATTCATAATAGTTGATCGCAATAACAGGATAATTTCCATTATTGGAAGTTTTCAAATGCTGAATAAATGTTTCGAGATCTATATTTAGAATAAGTCGATTAAAGTCGCTTTTTGAATAGTCAACATTGAAATTTTTTTCATAAAGTTTCAGATCCATCATCCCTTTTGAAAGCAAGATTGTCATGTGATATGAAATATTATCCGTCCTTTTTAGAATAGTCTCAGATGCAAGGTGATCCTGATGCGTGTAACTGTATGCAGCACTTTTGTGTCTTTCGATCAGAAATTTTTTCCAGAAAAAAAATTCTGAATCACCGTTAAAAAGTTTAAATTTTTCTTCGATTAACTGCAATTTCTTAGCTGCTAAACCGTGAAGCCCTCTATCTGATAAGCTTATTATGAGTGACATCTCCGGGTAAAAATCATCTCTTCTTAATCCGACATATGCAATATAGTCTTCAGCCAGTTTCGTTAAGAAAGATGCAAGCTTTCTAATTGCTGAATCATCATATTCTTTCGAAGGATAAAGTTTCCTGAATAACTCATACTTACTGAATTTATTTGAATCAAAACCGGGGTAGAATAACTTGATAATCTCAAAAAACTTTATTACTTCTTTCCTTCCGTTATGGAACGGTGATGCAACAAACTTCCCGAATTCTCGAAATTCTAACGGCTCAAAGGTTTTTAGTAGTATAATCAAAGAAGATTTATGCATTTTTTTGTGACAATTGATTGAATGAATTAGCCTAAAATATGTTTTTTTTCTATGAAATGCTATAATTTTCGATATAAGAAATGCGACATTATAGAAATAAATTCTTTGCAGAGTCAGGTTTGGATTGCTTAAATTTGCAGCAACAAAATAAGGCAGGGCAGAACACATTGATCTCAATCAAATCGTATAACACGTTTCATTATTATATGCCGTTCTTATCAGAGCAGGTGGAATATGTTCATCCATTCACAGAGATAGACTGCCCTGTCTTTTCTCTGCCTGCCTGTAAGGCGGCTTTTTAAATAGATCATTAAATATAGAGGAGACTAATTTTGAAAACAATTCTGAAAGCAGCATCAGTTTTTTTGTTAGCAGTTTCTGTTCTATTTCCCATGAATTTCAGCTTTAGCAAAACTGCTCTCATAGAATTCGAAAAAAGAACAACACACACAGTTGATCTTTTTGAGCAGGCTGAAGACTATTTTGATACCGGATTAAGCAAAGCAGTCGATCAATATCAGATACTGCGAATAGATGCAAATGAACTAAATGATATTAATAAATCAAAACCGGCTAATATCACATTTCTTATTCCGGTTTCTAAAAACAAAAAGTTAGAATGTGTTTTGTCAATTTCGGAGTTACTCTCTGATGATTTCAAAACAGGGACTAATTCACGGTCGGGAACATATTATTTTGATTATAAGAAAGGTTTATATTACAGCGGAGTAATTAAGGATGTTCAAGGGTCAATAGTTAATATCAATATTTTTGATTCTCACATTATCGGAATCATTTCTGATGGTACAGGTAATTATAATTTAACTCCGCTGAATTCCGGAAAAAACAATGAGTACATTTATTTTAACGACAGGAATTTAAAAGAAAACAGTGATTTCTCATGCGGAGTAGATGACAATAACGGTATGTTTAACCGGAACGCTACAAAGCGAAATAATCTTCATGGTAATTTAGTTAGAGAGTTCCGTGGAGGAAATGCAAGGATATATTTTGAGTGCGATTACAAAATGTATCTGGATTTTGGAAGCAGTGTTGATAGTGTTTTGAATTATGTTACTGCATTCTTTAATTCAGTCAAGACACTGTATCAAAATGAAAACATCCCTGTTGTGATTTCTGAGGTTAATATATGGACAACTCAGGATCCATACCTTGCATATCCGAATACTCTAAGTATTCTGAAAAGATTCAGCCATGAAAAACAGAACAACTTTAACGGAGATCTGGCTCATTTAATCTCAACCAGATTACCTAATATCGGAGGTATTGCCTGGCTGAATGTTCTGTGTTATCCTTATCTTGCATCAGATTCTGCGGGCCCTGCGGGATTCAGTTCAATTTTTACGACATTTGAACCTTTTCCGGTGTTCTCTTATACAGTACAGGTTGTAACCCATGAATTAGGTCACAATTTTGGATCACGACATACACACGCTTGTGTTTGGCCACTACCACAAGGAGGATTCGGAGCATTGGACAGTTGTTATACAGTTGAAGGTAATTGTTATGCAGGTCCTGTTATTGGAAGAGCAGGAACAATAATGAGTTATTGTTTATTTGCGCAGGGAGGTAGTATTGATTTCACTCTAGGTTTTGGACCGAGACCGGGAGATACGATCCGTGCAGGTTATAGCCTGGCACCTTGTATTATTGGGATACAAAGTATCTCAGATGAGATCCCTGAACAGTTTGAGCTTTTGCAGAATTATCCTAACCCCTTCAATCCAACAACAACTATAAGTTTCAATCTTCCTGAATCTGGGATTGTAAAACTGGAAGTTTATGATATTAACGGTAAATTATCAGAAATGCTCTTTGAAGGAGAGCTTCATGCAGGAAAGTATGAAACAAGCTGGAATGCTGAATTATTTGCCAGCGGCATCTACTTTTACAGAATAACAACAAAGGAATTTAGTTTGACTAAGAAAATGGTTCTAATAAAATAACACAAAAATAAATTATGAAAATATTTAGATTTCCAGCACTTTTGATATTCTTGTCCGGAACATTATTTACTCAAGGCTGGTTTGCTCAAAACAGCGGGACCCCAAATAATTTAAGCGCTGTTTACTTTGTAAATGATAACACCGGGTGGGCTGTTGGTGATGTTGGAACTATCAGAAAAACAACGAATGGAGGAACTAACTGGGTAGCGCAAACAGGCACCAGCGCTATGAGTTCAGTATATTTTCTTGATGCATTGACAGGCTGGGCATGCGGACCGGGCGGGTTGATAATTACTACTTCAAACGGAGGAACCAATTGGTTCACTCAAACCAGTGGAACTTCAGTACATTTACGCGCAATTTACTTTATCAATTCGATCAAAGGCTGGGTGGCCGGTGATCTCGGCGTGATCAGGGCAACAACTAACGGCGGTGCAAACTGGAACGCACAAACCAGCGGCGTTGGTGATGGATTGTTCAGCATTTGCATAATGAGTGAAACTACCGGGTTTATCTCCGGTTCAAGCGGTATCATTCTTAAGACGGTAAACGGCGGCACAAACTGGATACTTCAAAACAGTACAACAACAAATCCTTTGTATTCAATCAATTTTATAAATCTTTTCACAGGATGGGCTGTTGGCTACCAGGGGACAATCCGTAAATCAACTGATGGTGGAATGAACTGGTCATCACAAACAAGTCCCTCAAGCAGCTGGCTATATGGTGTTCAGTTTGTTAATGACCAGACCGGTTGGGCAATCGGTACAGCCGGTGCTGTTCTAAAAACTCAAAACTCAGGCACAAACTGGCTCATACAAACAAGCGGTGTAGGAGACAACCTTTATGGACTTCGTTTTTCAAGTTCAACAACAGGCTATTCCGTTGGAACAACGGGCAGGATAATCAAAACCACAAATGGAGGAGTCACATTCATAAAAACAGTTAGTTCTGAGATTCCTGTAAAGTATTTATTGATGCAGAATTATCCCAACCCTTTTAATCCATCAACTACTATAAACTTTAATATTCCTGAATCTGGAATTGTAAAACTTGAAGTTTACGATATTAACGGTAAATTATCAGAGATGCTTTTTGATGGAGAGCTTCAGGCCGGAAAGTATGAAACAAGCTGGAATGCTGAATTATTTGCCAGCGGTATCTACTTTTACAGAATTACAACAGAGGAATTTAGTTTGACCAAAAAAATGGTTCTGGTAAAATAAACAAAAATCAAAATGAAAAATTCAGGATTATTCGTTTTATTTGCTTTTGCCTTAATATCACAAATTTATTCTCAAAACAAAGTTGAGTGGTTCGCAAACTTCAGTTCTGCGGGCAGCATCAGTATTGATAAAGCTCAGTTTATACTAAATGATATAGAAGGAAATGTGATTGTAAGCGGAGTTACAAATGGAAGCGGGATAAATGACGATATAACCACTATCAAGTATGATAAAGACGGTAAGCAATTGTGGGTTGCTGTCTTTAATGGCCTGGGAGATTACCATGACCGACCAAATGGAATGGCAATAGATCAATCTGGCAATATATACATAACCGGGAGCAGTTCAGGAGATAATGGTACTGCTACTAACTTTATCACGATCAAGTATAACCCGTCAGGAATTAAAGAATGGGAGTCAATTCACGCAAGCAAGGGCGGCTTGCATGACGAATCCAAGTCTATTGCAATAGATAATGCCGGAAATGTTTATGTTACAGGTTTTGGAGCACATTTTGTTACTGACAATTCAGGACAGGATTGGATCACTATCAAATTTAACTCAAAAGGAGAGCAATTGTGGATAGCAGCCTATGATGATGGAATTACTGATGACAGGGCAACTGTATTAACAGTAGATGGAAACGGGAATGTTTATGTAACAGGGCAGTGTAACAGTCCGGCATATCACATCAAAACAATAAAATACAGTTCCACCGGAGAAAGACTATGGATCGCAAAGTATGACGGAGCAGGTATATCCAGTGACGAACCGGCAGATATCAAAGTTGATCCCGAAGGCAACGTTTATATTACCGGTCATAGCTACGAAGCAAATAAAGATTTTCTCACCATAAAATATGATAAGAATGGCAGCGAATTATGGAAAAAAAGCTTTAACGGTATCGGAAACATCTCTGATGAAGCTTTAAAATTACAAATTGATAACACCGGAAATGTTTATGTTCTCGGGTTATCTGCTCATAAGAAAAACAAGAAAAACAGGTGCCTGATAAAATATGATAATTCCGGTAATGAGTTATGGAAAGTGATATCGGAAGAGCCAGTTTCAACAAATATTGAGCATCTTACTATGGAATTAGACGCAAATGATAATATTCTGGTAACAGGCTCAGGAAAGATCATTAATAATAAAACAGTTACTTATATGATGATCGATTGTTATGATAAGGATGGTACATTACTGTGGCAAACAAATTATAATCGTGAAAATACAATCCCGGTAATAAGCGCAATTTCCAAAGATAATTATGGAGGTATATATGCAGCGGGATATATTATTGGTACAAATGGATTTTATGATTATTGCATTGTGAAATTTTCCAAATAGAAATTCTAATTTTATCTTAATAATAATTCGGGAAAACAAAATAAATTGAAGAATGAGAAAAATATTTTTTATTATAATGCTGTTCATAAGCTTTGGTGTTAGCTCACAGGAAAAAGACAATAAAAAATGGGTAAAGTATGATTTTGCCCCCGGTGAAAATATAATTTTCATTGACGACCTCTCAGGTGAAACACCAAACGAGTTTCCATCAAGGTGGAACCTGTTGAGCGGTTCAGGTGAAATCGGTGTTTTTGAAGGGATAAATGTTATCAGCTTTGCTAAGAAGTTTACAACAATTGAACCGCGTATGAACAGCAAATCATATTTACCTGTTTCATTTACGCTGGAAATGGACCTGTACTTCTATAAGAAAGGGAATGAAGCATTTACAATTGATTTCGGGAAAGCGGGCGAACTTGTCGTTCGTTTAGAGAAACTTTCATTTGGCACATTTACCGGGGAGATTGAAGGAAATTCATCTATTGCAGGCTGGCATAAACTTGCGATTGCTTATAATGAAGGAGCGATGAAAATATACTTTGATGAAAACAGGATAATTAATATCCCGCAAGTGAATATTGCTCCCGAGGGTTTCACTATAGAATCATTGAGCCATGGTTCATCTAAAGGAGAACCTAATTTCATCAAAAACATCAGGCTTGCTGAGGGTTCATTCGATCTGTATAAAAGAATTTCTACTGATGGTAAATTTACTGCCAGAGGTATATTGTTTGATGCTGGAAGCTCAGATCTAAAACCTGAATCGATGGGTGAAATCAGCAGGATATATGAGCTCATGAATTCAAACCCGGAGTTGAAATTTATGGTTGAAGGGCATACTGATAGTGATGGGAATGAAGAGTCCAATATGAAACTATCCCAAAGCAGGGCTAAGACAGTTATGGAAATGCTTGTTAAATTGGGTGTTGATAAAAACAGGCTAAGTGCTGCAGGTAAGGGTGAAACAGAACCCGCAGATACAAACGAAACATCCGAAGGCAAAGCAAATAACCGGAGAGTTGTCTTTATCAAAATGTAAAAGAGCATCTCAAATAATTATTTAATTAGTTCGTAATGTTATTACAACAAAAGCGGTATATTTTTGCAGTACATACTTAGCAGATAAATCTCAAACGGAGGATATTAATGTGCTCGCAGCAATATATCAAAATGAAGTTAATAACTGGAATCAAATGATCACATTTCAGACTATGGAAAGTGATGTTGAATTTGAAGAAGATGAAACTACCAGTGCCCAAGATGATAAATCAAGAATAACCCCTGTTCTTGAAGATGATATTTTCAGGATTCAAAAAAATGCTGAAGACCTGAGGGAATTTTTTTGAATTAACATAAATATGATTTTCTGATATAACACAAAAACAATTATTTAGTCCCAATACCTGCCTTTACATCAATTAATCATAAATTTTTAATGGTATTTACATTACATTGATTATTCTTAATACTCGAGGTATATTTGTGCTTGTTTTTTGAAGAATTTCACAAAGAAAACACGCTAGAGCATAAATTCAGCGCTAAAAGAGAGGTTTAATAACATATGGGTTTAATGAATAAGCTGCGCGATAAAACGCACATTATTCTTATAATATTGATCTTGGCTTTTCTTGCCACCATTATATTTGAATGGGGTATGGATTATCTTGGGGTTAGAGACGGACAGGTTACAGAGCTTGGATCAGTCAACGGACAGGAGATCAAATACACAGATTTTGAAAGCCAGGTCAATTTTGCGATCGAACAACAGAGACAGCAAACCGGAGAAGACCCGGATGAGAATGTATTAAATATGATAAGAGACCAGGTTTGGGATCAGCTTGTGACCCAGATACTGGCCGAACAGGAAATCAAAAGATTGGGCATTACTGTTACAAACCAGGAAATACTAAACTGGGTTTATAACTCCCCTCAGACTTTGCCCGATCCTATCAAGAGAAATTTTATCGATTCTACCGGACAGTTCAATATGTCGGTTTACCAGCAGGCGCTTGCTACTAAAACTCCTGAAATTCAAAAATTTTGGGCACAAGTTGAAGAATATTTGAAGCAAACACTCCTTTCACAAAAACTGCAAAGCGTAATTACAGGTACTGTCCGTGTAACTGAATACGAAGTATTGCAGAAGTTCAAAGATGAGAATATTAAAGCAAGTTTTGATTATGTGTTCATGGATATGAATTCCATACAGGATAACCAGGTTAGCATAACAGATAGCGACCTCAAAGCTTATTATGATGCTCATAAGGACCAGTTTAAGCGTGACGAAGCTGCGAAAATTAAATATATTGTCTTTTCTGATGCAGCGACTATGGACGACACCATATCAACTGAAAAGCAGATAAAGGCACTTATTAAGGATTTCAGGAAGTTCAATGCTTCGGATACCACCACTTGGGCAGTTGTAAACGATAACTCAACAGCAAAATTTGTTGATAAATTTTCAAAACCAAATGAAATACCTGCCGAAGTAATATCCTTCTTATATAGTGCACCAAAAGACAGCATATCAGATATTATCAAAGCTGCCGATGGTATACACATGGTGAAACTGCTTGATACAAAAGAAGGCACAGAAACATTTACAAATGCATCTCACATTCTGGTGAACTTCGGAACAGATACAAATGCCGCAAAACTGAAAGCTGAACAGTTGATGCAGAGGATCAAAAGCGGTGAAGACTTTGCAAAGATAGCAGCTGAAAACTCAGATGACCCTTCAAATAAATTTAAGGGAGGCGATCTTGGCTGGTTTGGCAAAGGAGCTATGGTTAAGGAATTTGATGATGCTGTAAACAGCGCAGCTGTAGGTAATCTGTTGGGCCCGATAAAGACTTCTTACGGCTTCCATATCATAAAAGTAAATGCGAGACAAAGCAAAGAATTTAAGTACGCAGATATTAAGAAAAGCATTAAATCCTCAACGAAAACAAAAGACATTGCAAGAAAAAAGGCTGAAGATTTTGCTTTCATTGCTAAAGATGGTAATTTTGATGAAGAAGCTAAAAAGTTGGGAATCCCCGTTGTTGATGTACCAAATTTTATTACAAAAGGCGCATTTATTCCCGGTGCCGGACAGAATCAGACTATTTCGAAATTTGCGATGAACGAAAAGAAGGGTTCAATGAGTGACCCTATAAAAACACAAACCGGTTACGCTATTTATGTTATTACAGATAAATCTCCGGAAGGTTACATGAGCTTTGATGAAGTAAAGGCAACAACTCTGCTTCAGTTTGTAAAGCAGGAAAAGAAGCTTGATCTTTTGAAACAACAGGCAGCTGAGATAAAGAGCAAGGTCTCCGGTGATCTTAACTCTTTGAAGAACTTTAATCCGGGATTATCCGTTCAATCTGCTGATACAGTTTCAATTGCGGCACCAAGCCCGTTAATCGGAAACGATTTCGATTTCAATAATGCTGCATTTAAGCTTCAAAATGGTCAGATTTCAGACCCAATACGCACAGCCAAAGGATATTATATTGTTCACATGAAAAATATTTCTTCATATGACCAGGCAAAATTCCAACAGGATTATGAAAATATCAAAACAGGTTTAATAACTCAAAAGAAACAGACTATTACTCAGGATTGGCTTGCAGAATTAAAGGATAAAGCCGTTATTGTGGATAACAGAGATAAATTTTATCGTTAGTTTTAACTAACTAATACTTAAGTTTGAAATTAAGAAAATTAACATTTCTGATTCTATTGGGTTCAATATTAATATTGAACCCATATTTTTTATACTCTCAAAGTAAATTCGAAGAGATAAATTATAACAGCGGTTCAGGCAATTTTGCAGTGTATGCATACGGAATGTATATTTCATCAGCTGAATTGCAGGATAATATAAAATCAAATATTCCCTTTTTAAGAGATGCATCAATTGAATTAAATGGCGGTTTTGGATATGGTGGAGAATTTACTTTTAATCCAAGGATCAGGGATCTTGATATTGTATTCTTTATTTCAGCAGAATATTTGAAAGCCAAAGATGATCAGCTTGCCCTGTTTTTCCAGCAGGATACCAATTCCGCAAATGTCAGGTTCAGAGAAGAGTATCAGCTTTTCCCTATAGAAGCAGGTTTAAAATGGAATCTACCGGTAGGTACTGAAAAATTTAAGATATATATAGGCGGCGGAGCGGGTCTGTATTTCGGCAGCCGGACAAGGACACTTGGAAATCTCAAGAGTTTTGAGTCTTCAGTTACTCCGGGCTTTAGTATGAATGTACTCGCCGGAACAGAATACTTTGTAGCAAGGAACTTATCACTTGATTTTGAGTTTAAATTCAGAGAGGCATCTTTTGATTCTGAAAGTAGATTCAGCACTGAATGTATTACAGTTAATGGAATTAATTTCGTATTGGATAATCCATTCTATTCCAGGATCATTGTTGACGGCCCGAGGCTATCACTAGGCTTTAGGTATCACTTTTAAAATATAAATTATGAAAAAAATACTTTTTGCGTTTTTTACAATATTGGTTGTATTATCAATTTCATCTGATAAGGGAAAAACCGAGAGCATTTCTCACACCTCAAAGTATTCAAAGGATCATTTTATAATAAAGCTTAAAAAAGCTGAAAGTATTCTTGCAGCATCACTCCCCTTTTCTTCAGTATATGAATCCCGAATAAACGAAGTTTGTGCATCTTTGAACTTAACTCAAAAGAAAATAAAACAGCTTTTCCCTCCGGATAAAAAAAATAACTCTTCATTATACAATAGTTATGAGCTTGAAACATACTATATAGTATATTTAACAGAAGATAACAATATTCCCGAACTTTGTGATGAAGTAACAAAAAACAGTTTGGTTGATTTTTCAGAGCCAGATTTTATCGGTGAGGCAGCTGGAGTAAAAGGTTCTTCATTCTTGCCAAACGATCAGTATTTTTCAAAACAATGGGGCTTATACAATGACGGTTCCGAACGAACTACCGGCGGCAAATTTGGCAAAAAGGGCGCTGACATGAATGTTCTAAAAGCTTGGGAAATTGGAACAGGCAGCAGTGAGATCGTTGTAGGAATTCTTGACTCAGGTGCCAAGACCGATCATCCGGATCTGACTGAGAGAATCTGGATAAATAAAGATGAAGTTAAAAACGGAAGAGACGACGACGGGAATGGTTTTGTTGATGATATTAACGGTTATAATTTTGCCTATGACAATTCAAGCGTTAGGGATGATGGAGGACATGGAACAAATATTTCCGGAACAGTAGGAGCAACTACAAACAACTCTTTAGGGTATGCCGGAATTGATCAGAATTGCCGTTTGATGATCTGTAAGAACCTTGATGACGATAACCTAGGTGAGTATTCATGGTGGGCAGCTTCTCTATATTATGCATCCAATAACGGTGCAAAGGTAATAAACATGAGTGAAGGCGGGGCTGATTATTCCAAAACGCTTGAAAATGCAATTAACTACGCATACGAAACCGGCAGCCTGATTGTTGCAAGCATGATGAATAAAAACAACGGAGATTCATATTATCCCGCCAGTTTTAAGAATGTAATGGCAATCGGAGCAACTGATACTGATGACAGCAGATGCAGAGAATTTACATGGGGTGGAGGAAGTAACTGGGGTAAACATATTTCTGTTGTTGCACCCGGAAACAAAATTTATGGTTTAGATTATAAAGATAATTTCAATTATGATGTGTACTGGAGCGGTACTTCGCAGGCCACGGCGTACGTTACGGGAATTGCATCTGTTTTGCTGGGTCAAGATCCATCAAGAACAAATAGTGATCTTCGCGAAATCATAACAACGACATCAATTGACCTCGTTGGAGATTCAAGAGAAGACAGGTCAGGGTGGGATCAGTATTACGGATTTGGCAGAGTAGATCTGTTTGAAGCGCTGAATTATGGGAAGTATTCAAGCGGGAAAAAGGAGACTAAAGAAATTAATAAAGAAGATGAAACTCCCGTTAATAATGATAGTGAAAGCAATAGTACCCGAGCGAAAGCAAATGACCCCGGTTATGACAAGAAAAAAGATAGAGATGATGATTATAATGACAAAAAAGCAAGGAAACCTAAAGCAGATGATAGGTAGTTAATTCATTTGATTATTCAATCCCCTTTTCATGCACGAAGAAATATACAATGATATGTTTGATATAGAATTATTCAGAAGAAAGATAAAAGATATTGGTTTATTTGAAGAAATCTTTTTTTTTGATGAAACTATTTCCACAAATATTGCTGCAAATGAAATTTCCAATAGCGGTAATGCAATTGTAATAAGTGATTATCAAAGCAGCGGGAAAGGGAGATTTGATAGAAAGTGGGAATCTGAAAAGGGAGAAAACCTTACATTCACATTGAAACTTAAGATTGATATTCCAAAAGAAAGAAAGTCAACTGTAAATTTCTTTTTTTCTTATTGTATTTTCTCAGGCATAATTAATTTTATAAAGAAATACTATTGGGATATAGATACATCTCCTCTAAATATCAAATGGCCTAATGATATTTTATGGCTGGATAAAAAGATTTGCGGTTTATTAATTGAAACCAAAAGTGTTAGTAATGAATTTATAATTGGTGTTGGGATAAATGTCAATCAGATTGAATTTGACCCTGCATTTAATGCTACCTCATTAACATGCATGTTGAAAGATAATTTAAGCAGGGAAATTTTGCTGCATTCGGTAATTGAACAGATTGAAGCACATTTTAGCCTGCTTGATATCAAGAATTACAATGGAATATTCAGACTTTGGAGAAATTCTACAAAAATGATCGGTAATTCATGTTTATACTCAATTGATGGCAACACAGCTAATACTTGTAAAATCATTGATTTAAATGATGATGGCAGTATTGAGTTAATGATTAATAATGCTCAAGCGAGGTACTATAGCGGTGATATTAAGTTATTCGTAAAGCAATGAGCCAAAGCCTTGAATCAACCCTAAAATCGCTTGATTTTAGTTTATTTTTTGACTATTTTTGAAGTTTGAAATAAAAGGGTAGGTAGCGAAGTGGTTAAACGCATCAGACTGTAAATCTGACGGCTTATGCCTTCGGAGGTTCGAATCCTTCCCTACCCACGCAGTACTTTTTTCTTAAGAATAAAATCAATTTCCGAAATATATCTTTCAGGTTACAGGAAGTAAGAGTTTTTAGATTTATTCAGCAAAAGAAAATTCAATTTTCTTCATGCTGTTTCTTTGTTCTTTAGGAAAATTATTTTAATGCTGATGTAGCTCAGTTGGTAGAGCACTTCCTTGGTAAGGAAGAGGTCACCGGTTCAATCCCGGTCATCAGCTCTGGCGAGCTTCATTAAAATTACAAGCGGGAGTAACTCAGTTGGTAGAGTCATCCCGCAAGGCGGGATTGGTCGCCTGTTCTTTTGGAGATTAGAGTTTGATTAGCGGGAGTAACTCAGTTGGTAGAGTCACAGCCTTCCAAGCTGTTGGTCGCGAGTTCGAGTCTCGTCTCCCGCTCAGTATGTTTTATGTTTATGTATTGAAAAGTTTGGTTTGCGAAAAAACATTACATTGGACAAACCAAAGACCCGGAAAAACGATTAGCAATTCATAACAGTAATAAAGCCGGGTGGACGAAAAGACATCAACCTTGGGTTTTAGTTCATAAAGAAGAATTTATGACCCGCTCAGAAGCATTGATAAGGGAAAAAGAAATTAAAGTCTTGAAAGACATTAAAAAGTTTCTAACTTCCATTTAAGATTCACAAAAAGAAAAATTTAATTTTACATACTAATGGCAAAAGACGGCAGACTAATTTTAACTCTTGAATGTACTAACTGCAAAAACAGGAATTACAGTACAACAAAGAACAAGACAAAGCACTCAGGCAGAATAGAACATAAGAAATTCTGCAGGTTCTGTAATAAACGTACTTTACATAAAGAAACCAAGTAATACGTCAGTGGCTCAATTGGTAGAGCAGCGGTCTCCAAAACCGCAGGTTGGGGGTTCGAGTCCCTCCTGACGTGCAACACTATCGTGCAAAAAGATCGTAAACCGGAGATTTTATATTGAAAAACAAAATAATTGGCTTCTTCACTGATATTATTAAAGAGATGAAGAAGGTTACATGGCCAAAAAGAGAAGAGCTTAAAGAATCAACAATGGTTGTTATTGTCACTTCACTCATTTTTGCAATTTTTGTATATATTGTTGATAAGATAATTAATGAAGGATTGAAAGTAATATTTTAATGAATATGCCAGAAGAAAAGACTGAAGAAAAGATCGAAGAAAAGCAAGCTGATACTTCACCAGTTCCAGCTGATAAAGAAGAATTAGCAGCTGAACAAAAGGTACTGCTCCCCTCCAACAATCCCGATATGAAATGGTATGCCGTAAGGACAATTACCGGGCATGAGAAAAGAGTCAAGAATTATGTTGATGGCGAGATCCTCGAACTGGGACTTGAGAACAAGATAGCCCAGATCTTGATCCCCGAAGAAAAAGTTTTCGAAGTTAAGGGCGGGAAAAAGAAGATCAAGTACAAGAATTTTTTCCCGGGTTATGTATTGGTACATGCAATTTTAGATAAAGAGATCATCAATTTTCTTTCCCATGCCCCTTCTGTACTTAAGATGGTTGGAGATAAGAATGATGCAATTGCATTGAGAGATGATGAGGTCAAGAGAATTATCGGCAGGATTAACGATTCAGACGAAAAAGAAAAGATTGATATGCAGTTTGAAAAAGGCGACCTGATCAAGGTTGTTAGCGGACCGTTTGTCAGCTTTAACGGAACCATAAACGAGATAAATCTCGAAAGAATGAAAGTTAAAGTAATGGTCAGCATTTTCGGCAGAAAAACCCCTATCGAGCTTGATTTTGCACAGATAGAAAAAGAAAAATAATTCCGTTTTCATAAACAGGAATATTATAACATAAAATTATTACGCACTCGCAACATTTAAAAAACACGTTCAAAAATTAAAACATGGCTAAAAAAGTAGTTGGATTTGTAAAGCTTCAGATTCCTGCCGGTCAGGCAACTATGGCTCCGCCAGTTGGCCCTGCTCTAGGTCAGCGTGGTGTTAACGGTATGGAATTCTGCAAGCAGTTTAATGCAAGAACTTCAAAAGATCAGGGATTAATAATTCCTGTAGTTATAACCGTGTATTCGGATAAATCATTCACATTCATTACAAAAACCCCTCCTGCTGCAGTTCTGCTTCTTAAGGCTGCAAAGCTTGAAAAAGGCAGTCCGCAATCTAACAGAAACAAAGTTGGAAAAGTTAACAGCAAACAGGTAGAGGAAATTGCAGCACTGAAAATGAAAGATCTGAATGCAAGAACTATTGAATCTGCAGTTAAGGTCATTGCTGGAACTGCCAGAAGCATGGGAATAACGGTAGAAGGATAAAAAAATGAAAGTAACCAAAAGAAGAAAAGAGATAAACAGCAAAGTTGACCTAAAGAAGGAATACTCAATTGCTGAGGCTGTTACCAAATTAAAGGAAACTTCAAAAACAAAATTCAATGAATCTATTGATATTGCAATGAAGTTAGGCGTTGACCCAAGGCAGGCAGACCAGCTTGTAAGGGGTACTGTCGCATTGCCGCACGGAACAGGTAAAACTGTAAGAGTGCTGGTTATTGCAAAACCTGAAAAGCAGGAGGAAGCAAGGAATGCAGGAGCAGACCATGTTGGTTTCGAGGACTACCTGGCTAAGATAAAAGAAGGATGGGCGGATGTTGATGTAATTATTGCAGCGCCTGATACTATGAGCGAACTTGGCAGACTTGGTAAAGTACTCGGTCCAAAAGGACTCATGCCTAATCCAAAAAGCGGTACGGTAACAAATGAACTTGCAAAAGCAGTAGCTGAAGTAAAGGCCGGAAGGATCGAATTCAGAGTCGAAAAAGCCGGAATTGTTCATGCTGCAGTAGGCAAAGTATCTTTTGAACCTCAACAGCTTGAAGACAATATTCACACATTCATAAACCAGGTATTAAAGATGAAGCCGGCAACTGCCAAAGGTGTTTATGTAAGGAGCGTTACTATTTCCAGCACTATGGGCCCCGGACTACCGATCAGCAAAAGTGAATTAGCACATCATTAATACTAAAAATTTAAAGAGTAAATGAATAAGCAGGATAAAGAACAGGCGGTTCTAGAAATAAAAGAAAAACTTGATAATGCAGCCGGAATATATTTGACCGATTTCAGCGGCTTAACAGTTGCCCAGACTAATGAACTAAGAGATGAACTCTTTAATGCAAAGGTTGAATACAAAGTATTGAAGAACACTCTTGTTAAAAAAGCTTTGGAACAGTGTAATAATCGTTTCAGTGCTCAGAACGAAAAAATCAGTGAATTCTTGAAAGGACCAACTGGAATAATATTTGCATCAGATGCAGATCCGGTGACTCCTGCCAAGATCATTAAGAAGTTCTTTGATAAGGGCGAAAAACCAAAATTAAAATTAGCACTGGTAGAAGATGTCGCTTATGAAAGCAAACAGCTGAATCAGCTGGCATCCCTGCCGACCAAGCTCGAGATCATATCTTCAATAGTCGGCAGTTTACACGCGCCGATATCGGGAATTGTTGGCTCGATAAACGCATTGATGAGAGACCTGGCTTCTGTTGTTGAAGAAGTAGCTAAGAAAAAAGCAAGTTAATAAAAAAAATTCAATAAATAAGGAGATACATTAAAATGTCAGTAGTAGAAGAATTAGTAGAAAAAATCGGAAATTTAACACTTACCGATGCTGCCGAACTGAAAAAAGCTTTAGAAGACAAATTCGGTGTAAGCGCTGCCGCTCCAATGGTTATGGCCGGCGCAACAGGCGGAGCTGCTCCAACAGCTGCAGCTGAAGAAAAAACTGAGTTCTCAGTTATTCTGACCGAAGTAGGAGCTTCAAAGATCAATGTGATCAAAGCAGTTAAAAATGCTACCGGACTTGGCTTAACTGAAGCTAAAGCCTTGGTTGAGAGCGCTCCGAAACCTGTAAAAGAAGGAATTCCTAAAGCAGATGCTGAAAAACTGAAAGCTGATCTTGAAGCTGCAGGTGCTAAAGTAGAATTAAAGTAATTAAACTTAATCTAAAGAATTCTATTCTAATCATAGGTTCTAACTGAAGCCTATAAAATCTAAAAATACTTAATTCATAATTATTTTAGGCAAGTCGTGTCCTAGCGGCTTGTCTATTACCTATTTATATTACCCCCGTCGGGAGGTCGAAAAAAATGCCAATAGACATATCTAAATTCAATTTCAACACTGGACGCATTTATCTTTCAAAATCAGGAAAGCATCTTGATGCGCCGGATCTGCTTAACGTGCAGTTAATGGCCTTCAAAGAATTTTTGCAGGAAGATGTTGCTCCAAATGAACGTAAAGAGACAGGAATACAGGCTGTATTCAAAAGAAATTTCCCTATTACGGATTCAAGGGAAACTGCTCTTCTTGAATTTCTTGAATACTACCTTGAAAAACCACAATACTCAATTCGCGAATGCCAGGAACAGGGTTTAACCTATGCGGTATCTCTAAAAGTCAAGCTTAGGCTTTCAACTAAGCCTAACAAAGAAGCAAAAGAATATTCCAATGCTGTTGAGCAGGATGTTTATATGGGTAATATTCCTTATATGTCTCCATACGGAAGTTTTGTTATCAACGGAGCAGAAAGAGTTATAGTATCACAGCTTCACAGGGCGCCGGGCGTAGTATTCAGCGAATCCGTTCATCAAAACGGAACGAAGCTTTATTCAGCCAGGATAATCCCGATGAAAGGCTCATGGGTTGAATTTACGACTGATATCAATAACTGCTTATTCGCATATATCGATAGAAGAAAGAAATTCCCTGTTACCACAATACTCAGAGCGCTTGGATATTCTACAAATGAAGAGATACTTGAGCTCTTTGGTTTACTTGAAGTTGTTGACAGGAAAGACTTAAAGAATTTCATGGGTAAACAGCTTAGTGATGATCTGATAGATAAAGAAACCGGAGAATTAGTTGCTGAAAAAGCTGCTGAAGTTGACGAAGAACTTATTGAGAAGATCAATAAATCAACAATCACTAAAGTTAAGCTATTTAAATCAGATAGGCCATATGAAGAATCATTAATAGCCAATACCCTTAATAAAGATGCAGCACAATCTGAAATAGATGCTTTAGAACAGATCTCCGAGCAGTTAAGGCCTGACCAGGATGATGAATCTGCAAAGAACCTTGTAGATAAACTTTTCTTCAATGAAAAGAAATATGATCTTGGTGAAGTAGGCAGGTATAAGTTAAATTACAAGCTTCATCTTGATATTGCGCCGGATAAAACTGTACTCACTAAGGAAGATATAATTTCAATTATAAATTACCTTGTTGAGCTTGAAGCTGGCAAAAAAGAGATAGATGATATCGATCATCTTGGCAATAGGCGAGTTCGCTCGATTGGCGAGCAGCTTGCTGCGCAGTTCAACGTAGGACTTGCAAGAATGTCAAGAACTATCAGAGAGAGAATGAGTATTCATGATGAAGAAAATATCACTCCGGGTAACCTTGTAAGTGCAAGAACAATTACAACAGCGCTTGTTTCGTTTTTTGGTACAAGTCAGCTTTCACAGTATATGGATCAAACTAATCCACTCAGCGAGATGACACATAAACGCAGAGTGAGCGCGCTTGGACCGGGCGGTTTAACTCGTGAAAGAGCAGGATTTGAAGTAAGAGACGTACATTATACTCATTACGGCCGACTCTGCCCTATTGAGACTCCTGAAGGTCCGAACATCGGACTTATCTCATCTCTTTGCACACATGCAAGAATAAGCGACTTTGGGTTTATTGAAACTCCATACCGTAAAGTTAAGAATGGGAAAGTCCTTAGTGAAATTGATTATCTTTCTGCTGAAAAAGAGGATGATTTTATTATCGCCCAGGCTAACGTTGATATGGATGGAAACAAGATAACTGAAAATAAGATCAAGGCAAGATATAAAGGTGACTTCCCTATTGTTAATCCGGAAGAAGTACATTATATGGATATTGCTCCAAACCAGATCGTAAGCGCGGCTGCTGCTTTGATCCCCTTCTTAGAGCATGATGATGCTAACCGTGCGCTGATGGGATCCAATATGCAGCGTCAAGCAGTTCCTCTCTTAAGGCCTGAAGCTCCGCTTGTTGGAACAGGATTTGAAAAGAAAGTTGCAAATGACTCAAGGACTTTGATACTTGCAGAAGCAGACGGCGTTGTTGAACATGTTTCCGCAGATAGAATAGTAGTAAAATACGATATAGACAAAAACTCCGACGAGGCTTTACTAAGTTTTGATGACGGAGAGATCAAAGAATACAACCTGATAAAGTTCTTAAGAACTAACCAGGATACATCAATAAATCAGAAGCCTATTGTAGCAGTTGGCCAGCGTGTTAAAAAAGGCCAGTGCCTTGCTGACGGCGCGGCTACTGACAAGGGTGAGTTAGCCCTGGGAAGAAGTGTTCTTGTTGCATTTATGCCATGGCGCGGCTACAACTTTGAAGATGCTATTGTAATCAGCGAAAGAATCGTAGCTGAAGATGTTTATACCTCACTGCATATTGAAGAATATAACCTTCAGGTAAGAGACACAAAGCGCGGTGAAGAAGAACTCACCCGTGATATACCAAATGTAAGTGAAGAAGCTACTAAAGATCTTGACGAAGATGGAATCATTCGAATTGGTGCAGAAGTAAAAGAAAACGATATCCTTATTGGCAAGGTAACACCAAAGGGTGAAACCGAACCAACTCCCGAAGAAAAGCTTTTAAGAGCGATATTCGGAGATAAAGCCGGAGATGTGAAAGATGCTTCACTGAAAGCGCCTCCCGGAATGAAAGGTATTGTTATAAGTAAAAAACTATTCACAAGGAAACAAAGAGATACCGAAACCAAGAAAGAAGAGAAGAAAAAACTTGAAAAGCTTGAACAGGATAGGTACGATAGTATAAATGAGCTCAACAGGAAACTAGCTGATAAACTTGGACATATTTTTGACGGTAAAGACTCTCTAGGCATTAGGGATATTGACGGTTCTATTGTAATAAGAGGCGGCACAACGATCAAGAAAGATACATTCCAGAAACATCTGGAAAATCCGAATTTCAGGATCGATAATCTTGACGTAACAAATGATTGGACAAATTCTAAAAAAGGGCAGACGCTTCTTCAGGCTTTGTATAGAAATTTTAAGACAAGGCTGAGTGATATAGAAGAAAAGACTAAACGCAGCAGAAATAAGATAGTGCTTGGCGATGAATTGCCAACAGGTGTTGTTAAAATGGCTAAGGTTTACATTGCAAAGAAGAAAAAACTTTCAGTTGGTGATAAAATGGCAGGCCGTCATGGTAACAAAGGTGTTGTAGCTAAAATTGTTCCCAGGCAGGATATGCCTTTCTTACCGGATGGTACGCCGGTTGATATTGTACTCAATCCGCTTGGAGTACCTTCACGTATGAATCTTGGACAGCTTTACGAAACGGCATTGGGCTGGGCAGCGAAGCTTCTAGGATGTACGTTTGCAACACCGGTGTTTGACGGCGCTTCATTCGAGGATATTACTGACATTCTCGTTCAAACAGGCTTGCCAAGCAATTCACGAAGTATTTTACATGACGGACAGTCGGGAGACAGGTTCGACCAGATGGTAACTGTTGGCTACATTTACATGATGAAGCTATCGCATCTATCGGACGACAAGATCCACGCAAGGTCAATAGGACCATACTCACTTATCACACAGCAGCCACTTGGCGGTAAAGCTCAGTTCGGCGGCCAGAGATTCGGAGAGATGGAAGTTTGGGCGCTTGAGGGATACGGCGCAGCATATACTTTGCAGGAAATACTTACTGTTAAGAGTGATGATGTTGCAGGCCGTTCCAAGACATACGAAACATTGATTAAGGGCGAAAACACACCTGAACCACAGGTGCCTGAATCATTTAACGTACTTGTAAAAGAACTCCAGGGCCTATGCCTTGATATTTCATTAGACTAATTAAAATCTAAAATCATATGTTTTTTAAAAGAGATCAGAAAAAAGTAAAAAAGGTCTTCACAAAGATCGGGATAAATCTTGCATCAACGGATTCCATCATTAGGAATTCACACGGCGAGGTACTTAAACCTGAAACTATCAACTACAGAACATTTAAGCCCGATAAAGACGGCTTGTTCTGCGAGAAGATATTCGGGCCGGTTAAGGATTGGGAATGCCATTGCGGTAAATACAAAGGCATAAGATATCATGGAATAGTATGCGATAGATGCGGTGTAGAAGTAAATCTTAAGAGCTTGAGGCGCGAAAGAATGGGACATATTTCATTAAGTGTTCCGGTTGTACATATATGGTATTTCCGTTCAACTCCAAGTAAGATCAGTTACCTGCTTGGATTGACGAATAAAGAGCTTGAAAGGATCATATATTACGAAAATTATGTAATAGTAAATCCGGGCCCAACAGAGTATTCAAAAAATGATCTGTTGACTGAAGATGAGTACCTCAATGCGCTTAACAATCTGCCGGAAGAACAGGAAGAGCTTGATGATTTTGATCCGAATAAATTTGTTTGCAAAAATGGCGCAGAAGCAGTTAAGGAACTGCTGAGGAGAGTTGATGTTGACGGAGAAGTTACAAGACTCAGAATACTTCTTTACGAAGAAACTTCGATACAGAAGAAACAGGACCTGATAAAAAGATTAAGGGTATTAAAATCCTTCCAGAAAAAAGAAGGAAGGAGACAGAATAAACCTGAGTGGATGATACTGGATGTTGTTCCGGTTATTCCGCCTGAACTCAGGCCTTTGGTTCCACTTGAAGGAGGAAGATTTGCAACTAGTGATCTTAATGATCTCTATAGAAGGGTTATCATTAGAAATAACCGCTTAAAGAGATTGATTGATATTAAGGCTCCAGAAGTAATATTGCGTAACGAAAAACGCATGCTTCAGGAAGCTGTTGATGCTCTACTTGATAACTCAAGGCGTGCAACTGCGGTTAAATCAGAAAACAGACCGCTTAAGTCGCTTTCAGATATACTTAAAGGTAAACAGGGTCGTTTCAGACAGAACCTGCTAGGAAAACGTGTTGATTACTCAGGCCGTGCTGTTATTGTTGTTGGACCTGAATTGAAATTACATGAGTGCGGTTTACCAAAAGATATGGCCTTAGAGTTGTTTAAGCCTTTTGTAATTAGAAGGCTTATTGATAGAGACCTTGTAAAAACAGTAAAGAGTGCAAAGAAGCTGATTGAAAGAAGAACACCTGAAGTTTGGGAAGTACTTGAAAATGTAATAGACGGGCATCCGATCATGCTTAACCGTGCCCCCACCCTTCACAGACTTAGCATTCAGGCTTTCCAGCCTATTATTGTTGAAGGTAAAGCTATCCGCCTGCACCCGCTTGTTTGCCAGGCATTCAATGCGGATTTTGATGGTGATCAGATGGCAGTTCATGTGCCGCTCTCACCGGAAGCACAGCTTGAAGTAAGGGTACTAATGCTATCAAGCCACAACCTTATGTCACCCCAAAATGGTGAGCCAATTACTGTACCTAATCAGGAAATCGTATTAGGCTGCTATTATTTGACCAAATTTAAAAAAGGTGATTTGGGCGAAGATAAGTTGTTTTCAAGTCCTGAAGAAGTTGTAGTTGCGCATAACAACGGCAAAGTTGGCTTGCATGCAAAGATAAAGGTCAGGATCAAAGGACAAATGATCGAGACAACTGTTGGAAGAGTTCTGTTTAATAATATCGTTCCAGAAGGAGCGGCATTTATTAACGAGCTTCTTACCAAAAAAGGAATTATCAAAAATATTGCCAAGGTATTTAAGAGCGTTGGAAACAAAAAGACGGTTGAATTCCTGGATGCATTAAAAGAAACCGGGTTCCGTTTTGCTATGAAAGGCGGACTCTCTGTAAATCTTGATGATATTGTTATTCCTGAAAGTAAAGACAGGATAATTGAGGCAGCTCAGAAGAAAGTTGATGCTATTGAAAGATCAAGAATGAGAGGCTTGATTACTGAAGGCGAAAGATATAATAAAGTTATTGATATATGGACGCATGCTACTAATGATGTGAAAAGCGATCTGATGAGTACACTAAGGACCTCAAGAGAAGGATTTAACTCACTGCATATGATGATAGACTCAGGTGCAAGAGGTTCCCAGGACCAGGTAAGCCAGCTTGCCGGTATGAGAGGACTTATGGCTAAACCCCAGAAAAGTATGACAGGACAGGCTGGAGAAATTATAGAGAACCCGATCATTGCAAACTTCAAAGAAGGTCTTTCAATCCTTGAGTACTTTATATCTACTCATGGTGCGAGAAAGGGTCTTGCAGATACAGCTTTAAAAACTGCTGATGCCGGTTACCTGACAAGAAAGCTTGTAGATGTATCTCAGGATGTAATAATTTCAGAGAATGATTGCGGTACAATCCGCGGACTTACCGTTGAGGCGTTGAAAGATGGCGAGGATATTAAGGAACCGCTGGCAGAGAGGATACTTGGACGTGCAGCACTTTCAAACATAGTTGATCCGCTCACAAGAAAAACACTTGTCAAAGCAGGGGAAATCATTGACGAAGATCTTGCTCAGGCAGTTTCCGAAACTTCGATTCAGTCCGTTGAGATACGCTCGGTTTTAATGTGCGAATCCAGAAAGGGTATTTGCGCAAAATGTTACGGCAGAAACCTGACTACAGGCAAGCTTGTTGATGTTGGCGAAGCAGTTGGTGTTGTTGCAGCGCAATCAATTGGCGAACCGGGAACACAGCTTACTCTGCGTACTTTCCATATTGGCGGTACAGCAAGCAGGATTGTGACTCAATCAAGGATACCAACTAAATTTGCAGGTAAGGTTAAATTCGATAGCATTAAAGCAATAAAATATACCAATCCCGCATCGACCGAAGGTGAATTCCACGTTACACATAGCCGTAATGGTATATTACAGATCCTTGATGAAAATAACCGCCTTGTATCAAAATATGACGTTCCTTACGGAGCACATTTAATGGTAAATGATGGTCAAATGGTTGATAAGAACCATGTACTATATGAATGGGATCCATACAACTCAGTGATTGTTGCTGAACATACAGGAACTATAAGATACCTTGACCTTAAAGAGAATGTAAGTTATGCTGAAGCTCCCGATGAAACAACAGGACATATACAGAAGGTTGTTACAGAATCTAAAGATAAGACACTCTCCCCTACTATTCAAATTGTTGATTCAAAGGGCGACCTAATGAGTCAGTATATCATCCCGGCACACGCACATTTGCTTGTAAATGATGGTGAGCCTACATTTGCCGGACAGATACTTGTTAAGATCCCCAGAGATACCGGTAAAACCAGGGATATAACAGGCGGTCTGCCAAGGGTAACAGAGCTCTTCGAAGCAAGAAGCCCCAACTCTCCATCAGTTGTAACTGAAATTGACGGTATAGTTGAGATTGGTTCGCTTAAGAGAGGTTCACGTGAGGTTAAAGTTAAGACAACTGATCTTTCGATCGAGAAAAAATATATGATTCCGGTTGGCAAGCATATACTTGTAAGAGACGGTGATTATGTTAAAGCAGGCGAAGCGCTCTCAAGCGGCTCGGTTGACCCGCATGATATTCTCAGAATTAAAGGCGTTGCAGATGTACAGGCATACCTTGTTAATGAGATACAGGAAGTTTACAGAATGCAGGGTGTGAAGATCAACGATAAGCATATTGAAGTTATAGTAAGACAGATGCTTCAGAAGGCAAGAGTAATCGATTCAGGTGATACCATGTTCCTTGAAGGAGATGTTGTCCACAGATTTAAATTCCTTGTGGAAAACGAAACATTAAGGAACAAGATCATGGTAATGGATAAGGGCGATTCCAATAAAGTGAAGATGTATGATATGCTGGATAAGAAGAAAGTTAAGGAGCTTAATGCTGAATTAAAGAAAAAAGGCAAAGCACTGATCGAATTCAGAGATGCTAATCCGGCTATTGCAAATCCGGTGTTGCTGGGTATTACTCAGACTTCATTAACAACAGACAGCTTTATTTCTGCCGCATCATTCCAGGAAACTACGAAGGTGCTAACTGATGCAGCTATTGAAGGCAAGGTTGATACACTCCAGGGACTGAAAGAAAATGTTATAGTTGGACAGCTTATCCCCGCCGGTACAGGCCTGAAGGCTTACAAGAATCTTATTGTTGTAAGGAAAGATGAAGCAGTACCAGAAGAAAAACCAAAGAAAGCAAAGAAAAAGAAAAAAGTAAAAGAAACTGCTGATGCCGAGTAATTAGCATTCGGGTTTTATTTTTTTAATTATATTAACCCCGGCATTAATTGGCCGGGGTTTTTTTATGAAAAACATAAAAGAATATTTCGATTATCTCTACTCCCTTGAGCGGAGCGGTATGAAATATGACCTGACCAATATCAGAACTATTCTGAAGCATATTGGTAATCCGCACTTGAAGTTCAGATCAATTCACATTGCCGGCACCAACGGTAAGGGTGCCACTGCATCATTGATTGCGTCAATCCTAATGGAAACTGGGCTCAAAACCGGGCTCTTCACCTCTCCACACATTTTACAGTTTAATGAAAGGATAAGGGTTAATTCAAAGAAGATAAGTGATAAGTATATTAAAGAATTTATAATTGATAACATACGCTTAATAAATAAGATAAAACCCTCATTTTTTGAAGTGAACACTGCAATTGCATTTAAATATTTTGCTGATAAAAAAGTTGATGCAGCGGTTATTGAGTGCGGCCTTGGCGGAAGACTTGATTCCACAAATATTCTAAAGCCTGATGTTTCTGTGATTACTCAAATTGGAATGGATCACATGAAATATTTAGGAAATTCGTTAAAGCAAATTGCTTATGAGAAACTTGGGATTGTAAAACCGAAAACTCCAGTGATAGTGAGCGATAGTAACCTATCTCTTAAGGCAGCATTTAAGAAGACTATTAGTAAGGATCTCTTATACTATTTGGACGACATTGTGTCTTACTCAAATACAAGCATCGGGCAATTAAGTGAGCAAATAAAACTACAATTTAAGAATGGTCTTAAGATCGCCTCTAAATCTCCTCTTTCAGGACATTTTCAAGCCAGGAATATAGCTGCATCTATTATTGCTGCAAAGACATTTTGCGAAATGAATAAATTACGATTAACAAAACGCTTCATTCTTTCCGGGATAAAGAATGTAAAGAGAAATTCAGGCTATATGGCCAGACTTGAGGTAATAAAGCATTCCGGAAGAAACTATATTTTTGATATTTCTCACAATCCGGACGGCATTAAAACTTCGATAAATTCAATTGGTAAGACAATTGATGTAATTGTTTTTGGTATGATGTCCGATAAGGATTACGGGAAAAGTGTGAATGAAGTTTTAAAACACTCAAAACAAATCATTTTTACAAAGCCAGCATATGCCAGAGCACTTGAGCCGGAAGAATTGTACAGATCAGGTATTAAATCTGGTTTTAAAGGTCAAATGTTGGTAACTCATAGCGTAAAAGAAGCGGTGAAATTGGAAGAACACATGAAGCCGCATTCGGTTCTCTTTATCGGTTCTTTTTTTCTTGTCTCAGACGCAATAAAGGCTCTTAAATTTCAGAATTATTTCAAACATTAGTCCTTAAACGGCTGTTCCTTTTTATTATCTTTCTGATATTGTTTCAGCAATTTCTTTATCTCATTATTAAACTTCCTCTCAAACACAATCATTTTGGCAATTTGCTTCGCACTTAGAATTGACTTCATATCCACAACAAATTCTTCCCTTTTCGAGTTGATCTGTTCTTCAAGTTCAAGAAGCTGGTTCACAAGCGTATCCAAACCGTTTCCGCTTTCGATATTCTCAGTCATCAGCTTATAAGTTTTTGCTCGCCTTTGGTTGAGTTGACGCATTGATTTGCTGAATGATTTGTACTTTTCGATGAATCCGGTTTTAGTGGATTCGTCAAGATCCAGTTTTTTGGTAAGTTTTTCCAGTTTAATATCTTCGATCTTTTCCCTGAAATCATCCTGGGCAAAAATTCTATTACCCGATATACATACAAATAGTACAAATGCAGTAATCAGGATTATCTTGTATTTATTACTCATATAAATAGTCAGTAAATGTTTTACTATAAATTACTGTTAATAAGTTCTTCAATCAAATTATCCTTTTCATTATCACTCAGTCTCTTAAGCTCGTTCTCGGTATCTTCATCAAGCCCGGCGCCTTCTCCTGTTGCAAAGATCGAGATATCATCTATATCTATCGCCGCAAGCTTCTCTGATTTCTGATCATTAGCGTTGTTACCATCCTTCTTGATCTCATTATCCTCTTTAACTACATCTTCAGGAACATCATCTAATGGTGAGAGCTTTTTTTTATCTTTTTGTATTATCTTTGGCATAGTTCTATCTTCATTACCTGTAACATTATTCTTTTCCTCTAATGCGGGAGTTTCATTATCCTTCTTCAATTCCTGTTTATTGCTATCCTTACCAGATGAATCCTTCTGGATATTCTCTTTTTTCTGCTCATCCTTTGTAATTTCATGACCGGGTTGTTTGAAAGCAAAATAAAATACAGCTATTAACAATATTGCAGCAACCGGAACAATTATTTTCCAATACGATAGTATCTTATCCCATGAAAATCCTTTAGACTCATTTTCTTCAATTCTCTGGTGTATCCTCGGTAAAAGAGAATTCCAGTAAACAGGTGATGGCTCATCCGGCTTCACATTATCAACAAATTCCAGTGTACTCTTTATCTCATCATGGAATTCCCTGAGCTCGGTTGAGGAAATCAAAGCATTTTCAAGCAGCTTTATGTTCTCATTGCTGATATCCCCTGTGATAAAATCAGGGATAAGCTCTTTGAGTTCCTGGATATTTAATTTATTATTCATGATACCTGATCTATAACTCTATTTTTCCTTTTACGTATGTCCCGATCTTCTTAACTGCGTGGAAGTAATTCGCTTTAATGCCGCCTGTCGATTTATCCAGTATCTTTGCGATCTCATCATATGGCAGCCTGTCATAATACCTCATATTAAATACTGCCCTTTGCTGCGGAGGCAGTGTTTCAATTGCTTCTTCAAGTACCCTTCGCTTTGTTTGGTCATCAATAACTTCATCCGATCTTTTATCCCCTGATTCAATTGGCTCAAGAATAGTTTCTACGCTTACTGTGTTTCTAACTTTTACTTTCTTTATGTGATTTAATGAAAAATTTGTTGCAATCCTGTACAGCCATGTAAACAAATTTGATTCTTCCCTGAAATCCATTAGTGCGCCGTGCACCTTGATAAATACTTCTTGTGTTATATCATCGGCCTCATCGTGGTCAAGAACCATCTTCCTTATAACCCAATAAACCTGCTTTTGGTATTTCCTGACAATTTCATTGAAGCCTTTTATGTCTCCGCCTTTGAATTGCCTGATTAATTCGGAATCGTTATTTGTACTTGCAATGTTCCCCGTCATTTAGCGAGCAGTAAATTAACTGAACTTCTCTCTATTGTGTAAATACATGATTAATTGATATTTCCAATGCGATCAGCCCGCTAAAGTCTCATTAGTTTCCCTGCTTTTCCAACAATTGGACAAGATTCTATAAAAAAAGTTTAATTGATAATGCAGATAAAATCTTCTAAAATTAAATAAATAATAGCATTTCATAAACTATAAAAAAATACTAAAATTGAAACTATTGTGACTATATTTCTATTAAAAATTGTGAGAAAGTGAACCTAAAGTCCTTAAAAATAGAGAATTTGCTGAAAATCCCTACAATACTGATTGCAGTTATGATAGTAATTGTCATAGTTACGCTTATTACTAAGTTTTCCGATATAGGTACGGGCACAGTTGAGCCGAAATCTCCAAATCCTGAATCGGTAATACCGCCGGTAGAGACAAATCCAAAAAAGCAGCAGGATGATTACCTGAGAAACGTAAGTTATAACAACGCAATTTATTTTGAAGATGCATTTTACAACTGGCAGAACTTGTTCGATATATTTGCGTACAATTCAAATGACAGCGCTTTTAGTATTAATGATTCAATTGCAAGATACCAGAACCTTGTTAAGATCATCAAAAACCCGAACAGGGAATTCAATAAGGCCGGCTCGGATAAAATACTGCAGGAATACGGAGATATTATACTTGAGGAAAGCGCATATTACAAACTTGACTGGCGGCTGATACTTGCCATGATCAAACAGGAATCTGCATTTACTCCGGACGCAGTATCTCATGCCGGAGCGTATGGTTTCATGCAGATTATGCCACGAACGGGCTCAATGCTTGAGCAGACATTGAACCTGGAAGATCACCGCTCTCCTGTCAATAATCTGAAAGCTGGGATATATTATTACGCAATGCTTGTAGGCAGGTTCGATGGAGCTGGAGATACAAATAAATACAAATTTGCGCTGGCTTCATACAATGCAGGCTCCGGCCACACAGAAGACGCAATGAGTATGGCATACTACTTTAACGAAAATTACCTCGATTGGGATGTAGTTAAGGAGTATATGAAGCTTCTTGCTCCAGGAAATGATTCGCTCCACCAGCTGGTTTGGGGTGCAAGGCCGCCAAACGGTGTTTTTGCAAACTGGAAAGAACCTTATAATTATGTGGATAATATAATCTGGTTCTGGCAGCAGTATAAAAAGAACTATCCCCTGCCTGAGGATAATCCGAAATCGAATATTAAGAAGAAAAAGAAAAAATGATCGACTCAACAATTTTCATACAGAAGGATGTTATCTAATGAAAAGGATCTCTTTTTGCTTTCTTCTAATTATGTCACTTTCAGCATCCTCCCTCTCTCAGGATACAATTAATTTCAAACTTTTTGATTCTCTCAAAACAAAAACTGAGGATGAGCATAAATCTGTAATTGTCGATATCAAAGATCCGGACAACTCTGATGTTAAGCTTTTTCGTATTATTAATAATTCCCGAAGCAATTTTAAAAACGATTTTTTTAATGTATTTGACCGTTCGATGCTTCCTGTAACTTTATTAATGCCTGCCTCAATCTTCATTTATGGCAGATCAACCGGCAAAACATACGATGAAAACTCTGCTTATTTGCTTTCCGGGGCAATTGTAACAGATGCCGTTCTGACTTTAGGAGTAAAGTTTATCAGTAAAAGGCCGAGGCCAAAGGATAGGCTGTATAACATCTATACCCGGGAAGAGCTGGCAGATAGATACTCATTCCCTTCTGGCCATACGGGGCTCAGCTTTGCCTCCGCAACTATGTTTGCGCTTAGGTACCCTAAATATCCGCAGGTTTATGCACCAATATATGCATGGGCACTTCTCATAGCTTACGGCAGGCCTTATTTTGGCATGCACTATCCCACTGATCTGCTTGCAGGAGCCGTAATCGGTACAGGTTCGTCGGTGCTTATCTATTCACTACGTAAGGAGCTTTTTAGATTGAAGAATAATGTATTTGGTGAAAATAAAATTGATGAGGGTTCACTTAATGGAGGCACAGTATCATTCTTTCTTGGTTCATTTGCTGTTAGCGCATTAGTCAATGCTTTTATCATTAGGAATGATAATAAGATCAAACTTTATACTGTACCGGGAAGCGGCGGCTTCAATGTGAATTTGAATTATATGTTTTAGAAGTGAACATAAAATTGCCGGCTTGATACAGCCGGCAATTAGTGTTTTGGTCTTCAGTGCATAAATTACTTCACTTCTACGATGGGTTTTTTCAGCAGTTTCTTATCGAATTTAGTATTAAACTCAATCTCTGTTGTGGTAACATCGCTTAAAGCTGTAATCAATTTGTGTGCCATATATACACCGCTTGACCCTACTTTTCTGAAATCCGAATATTCGGTTGTTGTGCCGTCTTTCATCTCCTTTAGCTTGTTGAAATTCTTTGTATTAAAGTAGCTTGTTGTGATAGTGTTCCCGTCTTTTTTGATATCAACTACGTAAACTTCTATATCGTTGTAGTTCTCGTTCTGCAGAAGTTCATAAGTTATCCCCTTTTTCCCTGCATCCAGAAAGTTACCCCACATAGAGCTTTCTGACCTTTCGAGGTTCTTTACAATTTCTTCTTCCTTCATATCAGTAACTTTATCGCCCAGTTTTACCCACCCTTTTTTACTTTTAAAATCTAATGCCTGTTTAAGCTGAAATTGCGGAGTCACAACATCCATAAATAAATAGAGTTTGCTCAAATAGACCTCTATAGTTCCGTCTCCCTGAGGGCTCTCAATTGTTCCCTTCATAAATACGGATTCAACATTTCTTATTGCACTTTCGCCCCCAATAGAGAGCATGTAATTATCTACAACATCCTGGGCTGTCTTTACTTCCTTAAATTCCTGCCCCAAGACTGAACAAACCATAACAATTAGAGCTGCAAATATTGATCTAATCCTCATTTTTCTTTCTGTTAGTTATTAAATACTCCTTTACAAACTCAAATACTTCCGTGGATTTGATATCATCCATGACGTTCCGGGTATTATCATCAATTTGCGGAACGAATATTTTCTTCTTCCCGGTAACAGGACCCCACCTTACAGGACTTTCAACTCTGGCAGGTGAATACAATCCAACAACAAAGGCACCAACAGCCGCCGCAATATGTATCGGGCCTGTGGAATTACCGATGAAAAGAACAGATCTTTGAAGAAGTGCTGCAAGTCCTTTCATCTTAAGATCAAGCATCACAAAAACCCTGCTTTTATCACTTATGTTGTTTTGTATAAACCTGACATGGAATTCTTCATCTTTAGTACCTGTAAGAACTATATTGCAGCGTAGCTTTTCCTCTTTCAAAATGAGGTTTATCAACTCAATGAAATTCTGATCGCTCCAAACTTTAGCTGAGCCAAGTGAGGGCACATGGATTACAATATACTCCACATCAGGGTCTATATTCTGGACGAGGAGCTTACTCAGGAGGTTTCGTTTATCTTCAATTGCTACATCAAGTTTCGGGGTTATCCCATTATTTATATGACAGTTAATTTCTTTTAATAAATCCAAATTATACTCCATCTCATGCTTCAGGGCTTCTTTGCGGTGTTGATAATGCTTTAGGTTTAACAAAAAGGAATACCATCTGTAACCGGTTCCAAGTCTGTACTTAACCCCGCCAAGATACAATCCAAGTGCGATCTTAAATCTGGGGAAGACTGCAATAGCGAGCTCATAATTACCTGCTTTGCAAACGGATTTTACCCCCCTCACAGTTACCTTTTCTATGGAGTGAACTTTATTTATATTTGGATAGTCCAAGACAAGTTCATAAACGCGCTTATTTACAAGAAAATCAATAGTTGCCCCGGGAAAGGACTGTTTAAGGGCATCAATAACTGGCAAAGTAAGTATCACATCGCCAATCCTGTCTGTTCTTACTACCAGTACTCGTTTTGGAATCAGTTTAATATTGTCCGGTTACAAATTATTGATTTTTTGCAGAATTTAACAATAAATATATTACTTTTTTCCATTTAATTAAAGTGTAAATGAAACAGTTGATCTTCTCTTTGCTGGCGCTGTTGGTATTTCAAAACTTCGCATGCTTCACTCCTGAACCACCCAGGAAAGACATTTCAGCCGGAAACAGTAACGACACTCCCCGCAAAAAAGTGGATTCTGTAACTTCAATTGAAAACAATAATAAGAAAATGGATTCAACAAATAAATTTACAGACCTGAACAAAGATGCTTTCAGGCTGCACTATGACGCGATTGTGATAGATACTCATAATGATATACTTATGCCGGTTTTCCTGCAAGGAGCTGATCTAAACAAAAATAATCCGGGCACGCAATCTGATATTGTTAAATGGAGACGCGGCGGGCTTGATGTACAAATGTTTTCCATTTATGTGCCCGAGAGGTATAAGTCAAATCACTTTTCATATGTAATGAAGCTGATTGAAAAGCTTGAAGAGAACCAGGCAGAAAATCCCGAAACATTTGTATTATGTACAAATTACGATCAATTGATTTCGGGAATAAACTCAGGGAAATTCTGCGGACTCATGGGCGCAGAAGGCGGCAACATGATAGAAGGCTCCATGGAGAATCTAGAAACTCTATATTCCCGTGGTGTAAGATATTTAGGTCTAACATGGAATACAAGCAATGCTATCGGAACATCTGCAAGGGATGAGACCGAGCGCGGAAAAAGAGGCGGGCTAACTGAGTTCGGCAAACAGGTTGTTGCCAGAATGAATGAGCTTGGCATGCTGATAGATGTTTCTCATTTAGGTGAGACTGCCTTTTGGGAAGCGGCTGAACTAAGCAACTCCCCTATCATCGCTTCGCACTCTAATGTTTACAATTTAGCGCCGCACTACCGCAATTTAAGTGATGAACAGATCAAAGCAATAGCTAAATCAGGCGGGTACATTGGCATTAACTTTTTTTACAAGTTCCTTGATCCATCAGGTAATTCACCGGCAATTAAGAACATTCAAAACAGCTATAAGAGCGGTATAAGAAAATTTGAAGGTGATTATATTGATGACCCGGTTGGATTCAATGAGAAACGGTATGAATATTTGACAGAAAATAAAATTGAGGGCGGCACTCCAATTGATATATTAATTGACCATATTGATTATATTGTTAAGCTTGTTGGCGCTGATTATGTTGGTTTGGGTTCCGATTTTGACGGAAGCATTGTAACAGCAAATGAACTGTATGATGCAACATGTTACCCCATCATAACCAAAAAGCTTGTTGAGCGTGGTTATACTGAACAGGATATAAGAAAGATATTAGGCGGAAACTTTTTAAGAGTGTTTAAGCAGGTTTGTAAATGAATGTATTTTCCTTTGCAAGGGGTTACAACCCCTTGTTCGTCAGCGTCACCATTTTTTTCTACCAATGAAAATCCCGCAGAATAAAATATATGAAATTTCGTCATCAATTGATATTGTTGAAGTAATTTCCGCAGTAACACCGCTTCGCAAAGCGGGGCGCAGTTTTGTGGGCAGATGTCCATTCCATGAAGAAAAGACCCCTTCATTCAGCGTATCTCAGGAAAAGGGCGTTTACCATTGCTTTGGATGCGGCAAGAGCGGGAATGTGTTCACATTCATTATGGAAACCGAGAATGTTACATTTTTTGATTCGGTAAAAATACTAGCTGAAAAGGCGAACATTCAGCTTGAATTTGAAAATGACCCTTACGATTCTGACAGAAACAAAATTGATGCTATTTACGAAATAAATAACCAGGCAGCAAGATATTTTCACAATAATCTTACCGGCAGAGACGGCGCATACGCGATGGAGTACTTAACTCAGCGCGGACTTGATGAGCAGACCATCAGGCAGTTTGGACTTGGCTATTCATTAAGAGATAAAGATTCGCTTTACAGGCAATTTGTAAATGAATTCAGCAAGGAAGATCTTATCGATTCAGGCTTAGTGCTTAATATCGGCGCAGATGACTTTAGAGACCGCTTCAGAGGCAGGCTGATGTTCCCTATCTTTAATGAAGCAGGCAAAGTAATTGCCTTTGGCGGAAGAAGGATGTATGATGAGACTAAAGATGAAGCAAAGTACATTAACTCGCCCGAAACCAAGATATACAACAAAAGCCGAACGCTGTACGGACTTAATTTCGCAAAGCAGAAAATTAAAGAAACCGGCTATGTAATACTTGTTGAGGGTTATATGGATCTTATTTCACTATTCCGGTATGGAGTGGAAAATGTGGTTGCTTCAAGCGGAACATCGCTTACAAACCAGCATGTGAAGATACTTTCACGCTACACAAAAGAAGCCGTTGTTGTGTTCGATTCCGACTTAGCCGGGCAAAATGCCTCCAGGCGGGCAATTGAGCTGATAATAGAAAATGACTTAAGCGTAAGCATCATTCCTTTGCCGCAGGGAGATGACCCTGATACATTTATCAAAAAGCACGGACTTGACGGATTCAAAAACCTGTTGAATAAACGCCAGTCAATTATTGAATACATAGGCAACGGGTACAGAGATAAAGGAATGCTTGATTCACCCGAAAGAAAAACAGATTTTGTCCGCGAAATTATTGGCTTGATCGCCAAAATGCGGGATGAGATAAAGCGTGATTTTTACATTAAGGATATTGCTGAGAAGTTTGCAATTTATGAGAGCATTATACGAAAAGAACTTGAAAAGAACTCAAGGCTAAGAAGCAAAGGATTGACGCGTGAGTTAACACCAAGCGGAAGTGAACTGCAGTTAAGGATAAGATCTTCTGTAAAGCTCTCTATTGTGGAGTTAATGCTGATTCGCTTACTGATAGATTCAGATGCAAAGACAAAGAACTTCCTGATGGATAGTCTCGAGATCAATCTGATTACCGATGCCAGCGCTGCAAAGATAGTGAATTATATTATGATGAATATTGATGACCCTGAAAAGACTTCTCATGTTCATTTATTTAATGAATTCCAGGATGACCGATCTAAGGAAATTATTGGAAAAGCATTGCTTGATGAAAACTATGTAATTGCAGGAAGCAAGGATAAGAATCACCTGAACGAAGCGAAACAGGTATTGAATCAGCTAAAACTCATGAACATCCGCAGCAAAATAAGCGATATTGATTCCAAAATTAAATCCGCAAACGAATACACTCCCGAAACCCTTGAGTTGCTAAACCTACAGCAGAATCTTAAGAAAGAACAGGTTGAGCTTGAAAAAGGGATGAAGTCTATTTAAACAAAAGGGGCGTTAGCCCCTTTTGAATTTTTATCTTTTATTTTTTGCCTTTCTATTTTTCCTTTTTTACTTAATTAACACCATCTTCTTACTCTGGACGAATTCGCCCGCTTCTATTCTATAAAAGTATACGCCTGATGCATAATTTGAGCCATCGAACTTCGCATCATAATACCCTGCTTTTTGGAAATCATTCACAAGCGTTTTGACTTCCCTGCCAAGAATATCATAAATCTTCACAATTACTTTTACATCGTTTGGCAATGCATATTTAATTGTGATTACGGGGTTAAACGGATTGGGATAATTTTGCGATAAGCTGAAAACATCCGGCACATTATTCAAAATATTCTTGCTGCGTTCTGAATTTTTGCCAAATACTTTCTTTATATCACTATTAACAATCCCAATATGTTCAAGCAGGTTATGAGGAGTTTGATTCACTACAACTTCCCTTAGTGTTCTTTTTTGTTCAAGGATCAACTTAGAGATTTCATTGCCATTATTTGCATCATCAATTAATTTACTGATGTTTTTTTCTTGCTTTGTTCTTTCATTTTCAAAGTTATTTTTGATAACCTGCTTTACAGTTTCTTTTTGCTCTTTCGTCAATTTAGAATTCCTATCGCCGCCATCTCCCATTTCACTACCACCGGAAAGGCTATCAAGCAAATACACTGCCATATAATCCCAATGAGCTACTAAAGCCTCGTATGAATACGGGTTCTCGTTTATGATCTGCTGAAACCCGGTCAAAGCAGAAGCATACTGCCGGAGGTTTACCTTACATTTCTGAACATGATAGTTGCAGCTTCTAACAAGCGCCGGATTATTTGAATTATTAATAATAACATATAATAGATAGTCTTTTAACGCAAGGATTCCTGCTTCCGTAGTATCCGTGCTTATTGTTGCCGTATAAAGTTTTGAAACTGCATCAATTATCTGTAAAGAATCAGGCGGATTATCCAAAATCCTAATACACATGTTTATTACGTTCGGATAATTTCTTTTCCTCATTTCCATTCCTAACGAATCATATACATTGAGCGGATTACCATTTTTTATCGCAATAGAGTCTATAATACCATCACCAAAATTTGCCGATGCAAAGCCATCTTCATACTGATTATTGGTACAACTGTACGGAACAAAATTGAATTCCACTTCTTCTCCCCCGTACCAGTACACAGATTTGACAGGGTCAACGGGATTTTGATTTACTTTAAAACAATTGAGTTTATTATCCAAATCGATGTTTATTTCATTTTGAGGAAATATCCCGGATAAATGGCTGCTTCCTGAATTGCCGGAAATATTAAGTATGTTATAGCCTGAGTTCATGAAAAAATATGAATTATCAACATATACATTACATGAGCCACTACCGGAATTATTTAAACTATTTAAACCAAGAAGATAATCACCCTGGTAACTCATATCAATTACAGTTCCGCTTCCTTCGTTGATACCGTAAGTATAATCACCAGTGGAAAAAATAACATTATTATATAAACCGATATTGCACGCAAGGGCATTAACGCCATAGTGAAAACCGTTTATGGTATTATTTTGAATAACACCGCCTGAAACATTCACTATATTTATAGCAGTAGATGAATTTGTATTGGTAGATGTAAATGTATTGCCAGTACAAATAAGCGGAATCTGGACACCGCCTGAAGCAATTATGCTGATAGCCGGAAGCTGTGTAGAGCCCAAATTAAAATGATTATTGTTTGAAATATTCAGATTAAAATCACGGGGCAGCCTGCCAAATGCAGCAAAATAACCAATTCCTCCGCCGTTTTCAGGCGGCGTTACTGAGGAATTCCTGATATCGGTTAAGGTACAGTTAGCTATACTGAGCAAGTATGATGTATTATAGTAACCGCCAATATCAGTATTATAAATTTTCACCTGTGCACAATTCTCAAAGGATATTGTCGGTGCATTAAGGCCTTCCATGTATAAATTTACCCTGCTTTGATCGCCAGTCAGTTCACCGGACTGGAATGATCCTCCGTTCATGATAATTCTGCCTACATGCGTAAAAGTTATATTGTTCGAAGGGTACAGGCTAATATTCTTACCTCCGTTATAAACCGTGTTATAACATTCATAAGCAGGCGTCATGTTAAGATTTTCGTCATAGGCAAGCGTACCTCCATCAACCATTACAGGTGCAAGTTTATATAACTTACCTTCACCGGGCAAATACCAACCCAGATCGATCCATGGAGATGCACTTTTATCGAATGTTGTAACAACAGTATTATTTTCAAGTTCTACAATTTTCCAATTTGTGAAATATTGTAGATCTGACTGCTTGAAGCTTACTTTAATGTTACGCCTGCCGCCGTTTTCATTAATGTCAGGGCGGAATGGTGAGCATCTCCTGTTAACTAGCATAAAATAATTTGAATACGGCTCTTCAAATTTTTTGAATACCGCAGCCTGTAAATACCTGCTGGCGACAGGTTCCTCGATATCGGAAGGCTGCATTAAATCTTCAATTTCAGGTGCATAGGTTTTTATATCCGTAAAATATGTTTGGGTTAGAAGATCATTCCGCTCAAGCCGCTAAATGTATGAATGCCGGTTGGCATTATCAAAACTCATTAATGTAGGTCCCCATGCAGTAAGTTTTTGATTGATGCTTTTTATCTTATCCCATTTTTGCTGGCCATAAGCATTAGTTAAGCGGGGATTTAATGTTAACGGCTGTGGTGTCTGCTGTCCGGAAAAAGGATTTGAAGTACTACATGGAACCGGATTCACCAGGCCCCTTGCATAATTACCGGATCCTAAGCAGCCAAATCCACCGTACCAAAAATACAATGTCCCTTTTGCTCCATAGGTCACAGGTAATAATGTTGTCATTTCCATCTCTTCATTAGTTGGCTCTCTTAATGCCTCCTCTCCGGTTGTGTACCATAAATGTGTTTGAGGCATATTAATATAGCTGATATTGTTCATTTTAGATAACGTATCCATCGTTTTTACATACCATGTAAATTGCCCTTTTTTAGTGTGAATATTAGTGCCTGCCGCATCAAGATGTTCCTGCAGCCAGCTTTCATAAACCGCAGGCGAAAACGGTTCTCCCAGCCTTCCTTCTGATGTATTATAATTGCTTAATGGCAGCGTATTAGGTACTCTTGAATCATTGTAATTTGTGCCAGCTATTACACCTGTAAGCGCATATGGCTCTGAAAGAACCTGGGATTCGCCAACTCTGTTTATAAGATATTCAGTAACGTGCCGGGCGCTTACTTTATTGTTGCCTACATACTCATATGGCAGATGCAGCAGATACTGCTGTAAATTAACCATTGTCATTAAAGAAAGATTCGGATTGCCGGAATACAGTTTCAATTTCTGGCTTACATATGCCATGCACGGTATATGGTTAAACTCAAATTCTTCTATGTAAAACTTTAAAGGCGAATTGTTAGTATTTCCAAGTGATGCCTCCCATTGGAGCCAGTTATCATATTGTACCCAGTTTTGATTAAGCGGGTTATTACTCAAAAGATCATTAGCCACATCATTGTCAACTCTTACATAATCTATCCACATATTGCATGTTCCGTACCAGTAAACCTTTATATCCATTTTGTTATCGCCATCAGTTGGGTAGTTTCCGCGTGAATTAAATGCCCAGCCGCCATCATTTGGGTTAAATGCATTTGTTGTGTATGGATATACTTTATCAATTATTAATTCGTTATCTAAACCCCAAAAATTAAATTCTTCTTTGTAATTTCCATCATAGTTTCCAGTCGTATTTTTAAAATGTTTTGCTCTTAATATTACGCTTTTAATTGTATTCCCGTTATAGTTTATTACATCAATACGGCAAATAGGCTCTTCGTAATTTACCGGATTATCAATAAAAATTTTATCTGCCCTAATGCTGGGTTTAATATACCAGTCATATACATTATCACCCGGCGCCTGTCCAATAGGGCTTCGTGTATTGCACTGTTCACTGTTTGTCATTAGCCTTCTTACCACAAAACCCTGCCCGTTTGGCGCATTAAACGGGTCAACCAGGCATCGCCTTACCCACTGGTTATTGCCGTATTGAGAATTATCCGGCCAATCTCCGCCGCTTTGTCCGGTTACATCATGGTTATTAAAAGCGTAAAACCAAAGGTCAGGGTTTAAGTTTGTTGCTTCACACTGGTAATCGCTCCGCTGCCCGAATGCAAGCTGATCTATCTTAGGCCGCTGCATTAAAGTCCGCATATTATTCTGCAGATTAATACCCAGCCTGCCCGTAACAACACCGGAGTATGTATTATATGTGTTGTATAGGTTATCAACAGGGTTTTGGGCATACCAATCCCACCCTGAAGAGTTAGCATCGTTATACCTGTCAACTCCCGCATATTTATGCCAGACATTTAATCCAAGATCCGAAAGGTTGTTATAAGTTAAATCATGTGCACAATCCATTGCCCCTAGAAGATATTCATTGCTGATATTTCCTTCAGGAGGCGGAAACATCCGTATAGAATTTTGTGAGCTAAAGCCTGATGCGGTGATATTTTGTTGGGTTGATGGGGTATAATTACGGAATGCGAATGCAATCGTCATTATCCCCAGAATTACCGAAATTGTCAGTCTTAGCCTGATCTTTTCGATAAGTTCTGTTTTTCTGCCCGTGGCAGATTTCATTTCTTTCAACATGGGTGTAAATAGGTTAATTTATTAAAAGTGAAACTAATATGTGAGACACAACATTTTTTTACTTGATAAGAAGCCTCAAAACAGAATAAGCATTCAATAGCTCGGATATCTAAAGTAATCTCGCTACTTAAGCAGTATCCCCGATGAATCGGGATTTCTGATAAATCGGGACTACCATTAAGTAATTATCATTACTTAACTAGCAGCATCTTTTTTGTGCTTAAAATTTTTCCATCAATATATAATGAGTAGAAATATACTCCTGAAGAATAATTACTGCCATTAAAATTAACTTCATAAGTTCCTGCATTCTGTTTTTGATTTACAAGTTCTGATATTTGTCTGCCCTGAATGTCATATACAACTATCTTTAAATCTGATAATCTGTTAATCTGAAATCTGATAATCGTAGCTGGATTAAATGGATTCGGGTAATTTTGCTCAAGCTTAAACTCTTTTGGGATTTCTGAGCTTATTTGATTAACCGGGAAAAAAACGGTTGTATCACCTCCAGTTGTTGTATGAATACCCGAGTTTACAGCATATGCCCACCCATTTAATTTGTTTACAAATTTGCTATGATAATAATTAAAAATATGAATACTAGTATCAGGTAGCTGAAAACCCCAATTTATTCCGCCATTTGTTGTCTTGTATATTATTCCCTTAATACCAGCGTAATTAATTTGACCACCTACACCCCAGATTGTATCCCTGTTGACATTAGAGAATTTACCCATAAGACTGTTAACCAGGTTACCACCTGAAGGCAGTGTTTGGGCAACCCAGTTTAACCCGCCATCGGTTGTTTTTTTCATTGTTCCATATGATTTCCATCCGGTTAAACTATCTGAAAAATACATATCTGTAAAACCTGTATCATTCAGGCTGAACCAGTTCATTCCGCTATTGGTAGTTTTAAATAAACGACCAGGTGCAGATGAAAATTGCCCGGCAAAACCTATTCTTGAATTAAACATATATATATGGTCGGGGTTTAATCCTGGAAGTGTTACCTGCCGTACCCAGTTCAACCCGCCATTTGATGTGAAAAATACACCGCCGGAAGATGGGCTGCTCATTGCAAACCAAATTGTATCTTCATTCAATACATGAATGTCATCCTGGTATGTATCAAAAGGAGTATTAACGTTATTCCAATTTACTCCCCCGTTCGTAGTTTTAAGGATTGAAAAATTAAAATTATCTTCGATATATCCTCCTACGTAACCAGTATTCTGATTCAGGAAAAATAAACATGTAAAAAGACTGGTATCAGTATTATTATAAATAATGTTCCAGTTATTTCCGCTGTTTGTTGTTTTAAGAATTTTAGGGTAATCGTTTACTGAAAGTCTTGATGTTATTGCATAACCTGTTAAACTGTCTGTGAATGTCATATCAACTATTGTTCTTCCTCCCAGATCAGGCAAAAACTGCTGCTGCCAGTTGCCTATCATAACATCACTAAAGTTAAAACCGATTATAAAAAATAATATGGAAAGATAGAAGATAAATGAAGAGACCCATTCGTTTCGCTCAGGGCAGATTTTATCAGGTTTAAAAAGTTTGTAAAGTTTACTATGTTTTGAGTGAGTTGAGTGACTTGTATCAGCAGAATATTTTGGTTTTTCCGGGTGCATAACGTATGTGTATTTTATACAAATATAAGCATTAATATAAAATTATTACAGAGAATTTATCTATTATGTTTCGTTTCAGATTCTTATTGTTCATTATTCATTGAAAACTGCTCATTGCCAATTATTTCAATAATATCATCTTCTTTGTTTCTGCGTATAATTGGTTTGTTTTATCATCTGTTACTTCCATTCTGTAAAAATAAATTCCCGAAGCGTAATCACTTCCAGAAAAATCAACATCATAAGTTCCTGCATTTTGTTCTTGATCGATCAAATCAATAATGTGTTTCCCTGTAACATCAAAAACCGATAATCTTATTTTTGTTCTGTTATTTCTTATTTGATATTTGATATTTGTGTTTGGGTTGAATGGATTAGGATAATTTTGGAATAACTTAAACTCATTCGGTATTTCTGTGCTTAAAGGAACAACGGGTGTAAAAAACGTATCATTGCCGCCTGTTGTTGTATGAATACCAGAACTATAATTATCATAAGCCCAGCCATTGCGTTTATTAACAAAATCAACCAAATAATACTCGCCAATATGGATCGATGTATCAGGTAACTGGAATAACCAGTTATTACCTCCATTGCTTGTATATAATAATATTCCTCTGAATTGTAAGTTTAGTAACAATGCTCCTCCAACACCCCAGATTGTGTCCTTGTTTATATTATCAAAAGCTCTAATGCCGCTTGTTATAATATTGCCGCCAAATGGTAGTGTTTGTCTGGTCCAGTTCATACCTCCATTGGTCGTTTTTTTCATCCAACCCATTGACATCCAGCCTGTTAAGCTATCTGTAAAATACATATCGGTAAAACCTGTATCATTCAGACTGAACCAGTTCATACCGCTGTTTGTAGTTTTATATAAGCGTGGTGCTCCCGAAAACTGACCTGCAAAGCCTATTCTGGTGTTATACATATAAATGTGGTCAGGATTTGCGGGTCCAAGACTTGCCTGCCGTACCCAGTTCAACCCGCCGTTTGATGTGAAAAATACACCGCCGGAAGAGGGGCTGCTGACTGCTAAATATATCGTATCTTCGCTTATAATCTGCATATCATCAATTTCAAAAAAGGGATCAGGAGTATTTAAAGAGAACCAATTAATTCCGCTATTTGTTGTTTTAACTAATTGAGTACTTCCATTGTATAAATAAGCTCCGCAGCAATATCCCGTGTTCGTATTAATAAATTTAATTTTATTCATTCCCGGAAACTGCGCAGTCCCGCTAAACTGTACAGACCAATCATCTCCTCTGTTCGTCGTTCTAATAATAAATACAGTATCATTTTGTGTTGTATAGGGCGTCACAGCCCAACCGTTTAAACTATCAATAAAACATATATCTGATATTGACCTTCCATTCAGATTGGGCAAAAACTGCTGTTGCCAGTTGCCAACCATAACATCTGAAAAGTTGAAGCCGATTATGAAAAGTAATATGGAGAGGTAGAAGATGAAGGAAGAAAGTGTATTGAGTGCGGAGTGAGTTGAGTCTGATGAGTCGGGGCTGTATTTTGGGTTTTCGGGGTGCATAACTACTTGTTTAGTTATGATAAATTAGCAATTATTCAAATATAACACATTCCAAAATAAAAATCCTATGATATTGGCCATACTTTGAAATATTTAATTAAATTGATTTATATCAACAAAAAAGACGCTTTTGCAAGCGCCTTTTAAGTTTTTCTCCTCTTTTAAAACGATTTACTGCAATACCGCTACCGGTATCTTCTTCCTTGATTTCTTTTTTGGCAGCTTGTCTATATTCCTGCCGCGCTTGAGCACAATATGCTCTTCCTGCACATCGGGATATTCGAATACTTCGTTCTTGTAATTGCGGAGTATTATTTTCTCCTTATCGCGTGCTAAAACATAATCCGGCAGTAACGGAATTTTCCCGCCGCCGCCCGGCGCATCAATTACAAATTGCGGTACTGCAAGTCCGCTGATATGCCCGCGTAGGTTATCCATTATTTCCAAGCCTACATCAATTGGTGTGCGGAAATGATTTGCCCCCTTGGTCAGGTCTGCCTGGTATATGTAATACGGCCTTACTCTTATTGCAAGCAGCTTTTTCATAAGCTCCTTCATTACCTCAGGGTCGTCATTAACTCCCTTCAGCAGTACTGTCTGGCATCCTACAGGCACTCCGGCATTAACAAGCATTTCGCATGCCTTAGTACTCTCCGGTGTTATCTCCCATGGATGGTTAAAATGCGTGTTTACGTAAATCGGGTGATATTTCTTTATCATTTCGCAAAGCTGCGGCGTAATTCTTTGCGGCAGAACGCACGGCATCTTAGTTCCAAGTCTAATGATCTGTATATGCGGTATCTGGCGAAGCCTCGCAAGCACTTTTTCAAGCATTGCATCGGTCAGCATAAGCGGGTCACCACCGGAAAGTATCACATCGTTGATCTCCGTATGAGTCTCGAGGTAATTAAATGCAGCCTCAAGCTCGCGCATATTGATCTTGCTGGAATCCCCCACTTTTCTTTTTCTCGTACAAAAGCGGCAATAAAGCCCGCACTGGCTGGTAGTTAAAAACAGTGCACGGTCAGGGTAACGGTGAGTAATATTGGGAACAGGGCTCATTTCCTCCTCGTTTAACGGGTCTTCTGCTGCATCGATATCATAGAGCTCTACCTCTTCGGGCACTGCCTGAAGCCAGATAGGGTCTCCTGGATATCTGATCAGGCTGAGATAATAAGGATTTATCCTTGCCTGGAAGAAATCGTCAAGCTTTTCTGCAACTTCCCTGTTGATTGAGAATTTCTCGACAAGCTGATCTACTGAGCTAATGCTTTGTTTTAGCAGCTGTTGCCAGAGTTCCATAAAATATTGTCCTTGTTTAGTTTTTGGATTCCCGTCCTGCTCTTATGGCAGAGCTAAGCGGGTTTCACAGGGCACCGCGCATCACTTTGTGAGCCGGAAGCCTTACCTCAGGAGGCTTTCTCCTTAAGGTATTTGCGGTAGATGTAAAGGTCATCCCCGTCTCTGTAAAAATCTTTGATGATAGTCTGCTCGTCATAGCCGTTTTTCGTGTAGAACTTCCGTTCATTTTCGTATTCGGCTTTTCCGCTCGTTTCTATCAGTATAATCTTGCCTCCGCTTTTTGTCAGATCCTCTTCCATATGTTTCACCAGTTTGCTTCCGGTTCCCTTTCCGTGAATGCGGAAATCTACGGCTATCCAGTATAAGTCATACGTGTGATCTGTCAGCGGCCTTTTTCCATAGCAAATGTAACCTATAGGCTTGCTGCTGTTTTCATCTTCGCTTACATAAATAATATAATCAGTCTGCTTTTCATCGTTTAAATATATGTCAATGAGCTCCATTGCAACTTTGATCTCTTCTTCATTAAAGTGTCCTGTGCCTTCAAGAATATCCCTGATCTCATCTCTGTCGCTTCGTATTAACTTCCTTATCATTTCCTTTATTCACAGACAGGAAGTCTGTGCTACTATTTTTCTTTCACAGCAGAAATGCCTGCCTGCTGCAGGCAGGTCTGTACTACTAATTAAAATCCGCAATCAACAATCCAAAATCGTAAATTATTTGACTCCCCACCGCTTGAGCGAAAAACCGATAATCTGCTGGATCAGATAGCTATATTCCCAGCCATGTGCCTTTGCGCTTCGGGTAAACCCGGTATCCTCGGGTACGTCGCTTGCAATATCTGGATTCGGATTCATCTCAAGCACATACGGCACGCCGTCTTTCAATCTCATATCAACTCTTGCATAATCAGCTGCTCCAAGAAGCCTGTAAACTTTTTTGGCAGTATCCTGTATGACTTTTACCTCGGCATCACTTAAATTCTGTGCCGGGCAAACTGCCTTTGTATTTTCAAATTCAACCGTCTTGTACATCCATTTGCTGTTATAGCTGATTATCTTGGGATAATCATCCGGCAATCCCGTAAAATCTATTTCACTTATGGGGAAAGTGATCGGTTCTTCATTTCCCACAACCGAAACGTTTATTTCCCTGCCTTCGATGTATTCTTCAACAAGCGCAGGCTGTTTGTGCTCATCAAGCACATATTCAATTCGTTTACGAAGAGCAGCTTCGTTAGTAACTACCGATTCGTTTGTAATGCCTATGCTTGCATCTTCCCGTGATGGCTTCACTATCATGGGGAACTTATGGCCGTTAAGATGAAAGCTTGATGTACTTGTAACAAAATGTTTCGCAGTCGGTATTCCGTTTTGATTCAGAATCGATTTCACCAAAGGTTTGTTTAATGCCAGACCCAGTGTAAATGCCCGTGAGCCTGTGTATGGGATCTTAAACAACTCAAATAATCCCGCAATGTTCATTTCCTGTGTCGGATCGCCGTCAACGCTTTCGCAAAGATTAAAAATAATATCCGGTCTATTTTCGTTCAGTTCCGTGATCAGCTTATTTATATCCAGCGCAACAGGAATTATCTTTGTATTATGTTCCAGCGGAGCCAAAGCGCGTTCAACGCTTTTTACTTCATCCAGAACGCCATATTCGCTCATATCGATCGCTTCATCAAGGGAATCAATATCAACATCCGTGCCCTCATAGATCGGTCCCTGCGCATATTGCACCGGGTCATTGAATATAATCGATATGTTAAGTTTTTTACTCATTTATTATTGCCAGCGAATCTGTATCTGTGTTCCTCTTTTTGCGAGGAGCGAAGCGACCTGCCTCCAGCAGGCAGGCGAAGCAATTTTATTAATTGATCTTCTATTTATTTTTTGCTTTTTTACTTTTGCCTTTTTACTTACCCAAACCGTATCTTTCGATTGCCCCGTTCAAAACAGTCTGAATGAGTCCATCATAATCAATTCCAACTTCCCTTGCCGCTTTTGGAAAACATGAATTATCATCCGGATTAGGAAGAACTCCCGGCAGCGGGTTTATTTCAATTATATGCGGATTCTCATTCCTGTCACACCTAACATCCATTCTCGCCCAGTCTTTGATACGCAATGCGTTATAAGCATTCTTACAGATCTCTTCTATTTTCAATCTCAGCTTATCACTGATAACTGCCGGACATGTAAATATATCCAGCTTACTTTCTCTTGTATCAAAAAACCATTTGACCTCATATGAGTAAATTTTGGGAAAATCAGCAGGGAGGCATTCAAGATTTATCTCAACTATCGGTAAAACCCGCAGCTTATCACCATTTCCGATGAGTGCAACGGTAAATTCCCTTCCGTCAAGAAAATCCTCTATTATAGAGTGCTGGCTGTAATCCTGTTTAATTCTTGTTATTTCGCGATTTAAGGATTCTTTGTCGTAAACAACGCTACTATTATATATGCCTTTTGATGAGCCTTCGTGCAAAGGCTTCACAAAAGCGGGATATTTGACCTTTGGGTATCCGTTTACAATGCTATCGGTTATGAAAAAACCCGGATTTGGCACTCCGTAGTACGAAAGGATCTCCTTACAGCGTGATTTATCATGGCAATTGCCAATTGTTATGGGATCGCTTGCAGTGTAGGGAATATTAAGCATTTCAAGCATTGCGGGAATGTGTGACTCCCTCGACGCTCCGCCAAAACCTTCGGCCATATTAAAAACTATGTCCGGCTTTTCGGTTCTCAGTCTTTCAAAAGCATTTTCATCAGCTTCTATTCTGATAACTTCGTGCCCTGCTTTCTTAATTGCGCTTTCAACTGCAGAGATGGTTTCTTCATCATCCCACTCAGCATACTCATCACTAAGACGGCTGGAATAATTGCTGACCAAATTCTCGTCAACATATTTTTCCTGCTGAACTTTTTTTTCCTGTCCTTCGGAAATCGGCTCAGCTTCTTTTTTTATATTGTAAGTAAATCCTACGCGCAAAAAAATATTTTGCTTATCTCCTTACTTATTTTTTTATTGAGTGTTAATGAACGTTAAAAATATTTTTAACAGTATTTTAACAATCAAAATTCAACTGCAAATATAACATTCTATCACTCATAGTCAATAGGTAAACGCAAAAAAATGAAAAATATTTTTTTAGAAAAATTTTTTCAGGTTTCACTAAAATATTTTTAAGAAATAAAAATTTTTTTGTTAGACAATTTTATTTTTACCTGCATCCTGAACAGGATGCAATTGCCGCTTGTTCACAATATTTTTGTGTTGCCACGACCTTCCCGCCTGCGTCGGGCAGGTAGGTCGTGGAGAATGAACAAAAGAAAAATGGCTTTAGCCGCAATTCTCATTTGAAACACAGCTGCAGGTAAATCGTAGCACTGCGGTTATATTGGGTAACCTTCCTGCGCCAAGGGATTACTCTCCTTTAATCACAATCTTGTATGCTATTCTCTTTACAATGTGCATCCTCTTTTCAATTGAATCTACCCTCATTTAAAAGTATTTTTGCATCTGTTAATAATTACACTCAATAATGTTCGATAAACTAAAAAAGGTTACTTCCCGGTATCACGAAATAGCAGATTTGCTTAGCAAACCCGATGCAGTTAACGATCAGAAGGAATACCGCAGGCTTTCAAAGGAATACTCTGACCTAACTGAGATTGTTAGTAAATACGATGAGTATGGCAAGACTAAGAGCCGCCTGGAAGAAAACAAAAAACTTCTGTATGAAACCAGCGACGTTGAAATGAAGGAGCTTGCCTCGGCTGAACAGGAAGAGCTCCAGCAGAAGTTTGATAAGCTTGAAGCGGAGATTAAGGAACTTCTGGTTCCCAAAGACCCAAATGATTCCAAGAACGCCATACTTGAAATCCGCGCCGGCACAGGAGGCGATGAAGCCGCGCTATTTGCAGCAGATCTATACAGAATGTACTCCCGCTACGCAGAAAAAAAAGGCTGGAAGATGGAAACTGTTACTTACAACGAGTCATCAGGTTTGGGCGGACTCAAAGAAGTCATCATCAACGTTACCGGAAACGATATTTACGGCGCTTTAAAATATGAAAGCGGTGTACACCGCGTGCAGCGCGTACCCGAAACCGAAACACAGGGCAGGGTCCATACATCAGCCGCCTCGGTTGCTGTTTTGCCGGAAGCAGATGAAGTTGATGTTGAAGTTAATTCCGTTGATCTTAAAATAGATGTGTTCCGCTCGGGAGGCGCAGGCGGGCAGAATGTAAACAAAGTTGAAACTGCTATCAGGATAACACATATTCCAACCGGAGTTGTTGTTCAGTGCCAGGATGAACGCTCACAGCTTAAGAATAAGCAAAAAGCTATGAAAGTACTCCGCTCCAGACTGCTTGAAGCAGAAATTGAAAAGCAAAATCAGCTTGTATCGCAAAAGCGCAAACTGATGGTGGGCTCAGGTGATAGAAGCGATAAGATCAGAACATACAACTTCCCGCAGAACCGGCTGACCGATCACCGTATAGGACTCACAATGTATAACCTTTCGCTGATTATGGAAGGCGATCTTGACGAACTCTTCGAAAAACTTAAAATAGCTGATAGAGCCGAAAAGCTTTCCGAAGAAACCCATGCTTAAGCCCGTTGCTCAAAAATATAATAATATTGATAAAGCCATAACTCATTGGATGTCAGAGTATGGCATCCGGATCTTACGAATCAGCCTGGGTATTGTTTTTCTGTGGTTTGGTTTCCTTAAATTTTTCCCGGGTTCAAGTCCGGCAGAGAAACTTGCTACTAATACTATTACAATTCTGACGTTTGGATTAGTAAAACCATCTGTTTCTATTTATTTGCTTGCAACTATGGAAACTTTGATTGGGCTTGGGCTTATATTCCGCATATTTCTGCGTGCAACTTTGTTTATCTTATTTTTCCAGATGCTCGGTACAATTACTCCACTGTTCCTTTTTCCGGGCGATACCTTTACTATTATTCCGTTTGCGCCTACGCTGGAAGGACAATATATAATTAAGAATATTGTACTCTTATCTGCCGGCATTGTAATTGGCTCAACTGTACGCAGGCAAAGCGAAAAAGAATAAGTTCTTATAAACCAAACCACCGGATTTTCCGCCTTTCCGGCAACCCGGAAAAATTTTAAATCTTCTTTTAATTGAAAATCTGCAAAAAACAAATACTTTTATGTTATCTGTATAACCAAAACTGCCCCCTAATGCATCTTACTATAGAGGATGTACAGATTTTAATATCAGTTTTCACTATATTTGTAACCAGTCCTCAAGACCAAAACCTCTCCATATTGCGGGTCTCCAGTTTATTTATTAACTAAAATTATTCTTTAATTCATGAAACATTTACTTAAAGCTCTCCCGGCTTTACTTGTATTCACAGCATTTGCTTACTCACAGGCAAATATGCCTGCAAACTACTTCTTTAAAAAATTGCCCAATGGACTTGATGTCCTTGTGGTTGAAGACAGAACTGTGCCACTGGCTACCATTGAAATTAATGTGAGGAACGGCGCATATACTGAGTCTGCTGAGTTTAGCGGCCTCTCACACTTCTACGAACATATGTTCTTCAAGGCAAATAAAGATATTCCCTCACAGGAAGAATATATCAAAAAAACCAATGAGCTTGGCATGTCGTGGAACGGCACGACAACTGTAAACAGGGTAAATTACTATTTTACTCTGCCTTCAAAGAACCTCGACCCGGGGCTTGACTTCATGAACAGCGCCATACGTTACCCGCTTTTTCTTGAAACTGAGATGAAAAACGAACATCCGGTTGTTAACGGCGAGTTCCAGCGCGCTGAATCAAATCCCGAGTTTGGTTTGTACTATGAATTCAGCAAAAGAATGTGGGGAAAAGATATGAGCCGGAAAGTTGCCATCGGAGATCACGATGTAATACTTTCTGCAACTGTTGAAAAGATGCGCACTATTCAACAAAAATACTATTGGCCAAATAACTCATTACTCATCGTAGCCGGTGATGTTAATCACAGCGATATTTTCGAAAAGGCAGAAAAAGTTTTCGGAAGTTGGCAGCCATCCGGATTCGATCCCTTTCAGAAATGGCCGATACCTGAATTCAAGCCGCTGGAAGAGGATATAACTTTTGTTACAACAAGCGAAAATGCACAGGCTCCGGTTATTTACATTGGCTGGCACGGCCCGGATACAAGAAAAGATATAAAAGCCACTTATACGGCTGATGTGTTTTCGTTCATTCTCAATCTTGAATCATCCAAATTCAATAAAGAACTTGTTGATGCAGGCCTTGCGCTTGAAACATCAATAAATTATTCGACCGATATCTATACCGGGCCAATAACAATGCGCATAGTTCCAAACCCCAAAAGGATCAAAGAATGCATGGCAAAACTTGAAGAGCATATTGCACTGTGGGATACCGATAATTACTTTACAGATGAACAGCTTGAAATGTCGAAAAAGCAGCTTGCTATGAGTGAGGAATACGCCAAAGAGCAGACCTCAAGCTACACCCATACGCTTGGCTACTGGTGGGCTATGAAAAACCTGGATTATATTATTGATTACGTAAGCAACATCAACAAAGTTACCCGGGATGATATCAAAAAGTATATCAGAAAGTATGTTAAAGATAAACCCCGTGTATCGGGCCTGCTGCTCTCACCAGTATTGCAGCAAACAATGAAGATCCGGAAATTTGAAGACATTATAAACTAGAATTATATATTTATAAATTATGAATTCAACGAAAAATAGTTTCAAAGCCTTCTTAATAATCGCAGCATTACTGGTTTTTTCAGGTAATTGTATCTTATATTCACAGGAAAACATCAAAGAACTGGATGTTGACGGATTGAAGGTATACATTAAGAACACCGGTAAGAATGTAATGAGCGCGCGCCTGTTTATCAGGGGAGGAACGGCAAATTACACTCTTGAGAAACAGGGAATCGAGTGGCTTGCATACGCAATTGCTGTTAACGGAGGGACTACAAGCATGCCTAAATCCGATTTCCTTGCAGCTGCCGAAAAAATGGGCACTGAATTTGGCTCTGATGCAACTTTGGATTATGGCGAGATGAATATGCTTTGCCTGAAGGAATCTTGGGACAGGTCATGGAGCCTGTTTGCTGATGCAATTCTTAACCCGGCATTTACACCTGATGAATTTGCAAATAAAAAAGAACAGTATATATCGTATGCCAAGCAGAACGAATCAGATCCCGATTACCGTCTTGAGCAGCTTACACTTACTACAACTTTTAAGGGGAAGAATTACGAGAAAAATCCAAACGGCACTGTAGAATCTTTTACCGGGATGACGCTTGATGATATAAAAACTTTTTACAAAGAAAACATCTGCAAAAGCCGGGCATTTCTTGTTGTAGCCGGTAATGTTGATGAAAGTGATATTATCGCAAAGGTGAAATCCACACTTGCCTCACTTCCGGCGGGAACTCCGGTTAAAGAGGAAAGCAATACAAAGATAGAGTTGCCCGGGCAGGATATTGTTGATAGAAATATCTCTACAAACTATCTTTGCGGCATAATGTCAGGAATTTCGTGGGACTCCCCTGATGCAGTTGCAATGATGGTTGCAATGAACATCATGTATGATAAGTATTTTGTAGAACTTAGGACTAAACGCGGACTTTCATATGCTCCCGCTGCATATATGAACGGACTTGCCATTTCAAATCCATACAGCATTTTTTATATCTCAACCGATCATCCCAAAGATGCCATCCAGGTCATGGTTGATGTTTTGAACGATGTAAGAAAAAACGGTTTTACTTCAGAGGAGCTTATTGATTCGAAGAATTCATACCTGACTACACATTTTATGAGGCTTGAAACTGCAGCAACCCAAACTCAGCACATCGGCATATGGAATCTTAGAGGAAATATCAATGCATTTGATAATTTCGAAAATCTTGTAGATGCTGTAAGTATCCAGGATATTAACCGTGTATTTACATCCAATACCGGATCTATTAAATGGACGTATCTCGGCGATCCCACAAAAGTAACTCCCGAAGATTTCAAGCAGATAGAAAAGATCGGCTTTTAAAATTGTATAAAGAGTAGGTCAAAGGCATGCCTTTGACTATATTTACGACTACTTTCCAAACAAGGGGCTGCCCCAAAGGGGTTTTCAACAGCCCCTTGTTCATTTAAAGTGCATTATCCGGTAATTCCGATTTTCCCACTTTATTTTTCATCAATTCCCCTTAAATTTGCAGTTACAAAAAACATCTGTGTCTATCAATTAGAAATGAGCCTATTAATGCCCGATAGTAAAACTTGCTCCAAATGCGGCGGAGAGATGAAAAAAGGATTCTACTATGTCCGCAATAACAAAAACGCCATTTTTTATAACTTTGTTGTTTGGGTTGAAGGCGAAAAGGATAAAATAACCAGTTTCATGGGCACACAGGCAAGCGCCCCGCAATATCCGCTCACACCGTGGAAATGCAGTAACTGTGGACTCATAGAGCAATATGCAGACCCCGTCGAAAAATGGCGACATTAAACTACCCAAATGGGTTGCGTCAGATTCTTAAATCTGACGCATGTCAGTTCTGCACAAACTGCCCCTTTGGGGAGGAACTGACATGACACATTCTGTCTTTTGTCATTATAATTCCCCGTTGCTGGTGTTGTCACCAGCAACTGAACTAATTACAAAATAATATGCAACGTGTTAAATTATTCGAAGGTGCGCACAAAGGTTTGCGCAGTGCTCTTGGTGAGTTCTCATTTTCTCTTGGCAAGTGTGATTTCAACAAAATAGCAGAAGTAGAAAAACTTCGCTCCCTTGGCGCGGATCTCTTCATGATGCTGAGTACACACGCAAATGATGAAAATTCCATAATACTCGCGGAGCTTGAAGCAAAACTCCCGGGCTCATCAAAACATGATTTGGATGATCACGAGAGGCTTGAGGCAGATCAAAGCGCGATGGAAAAACTTCTTGATGAGATCGGGGCTATTTGCCAAAAAGGAGAAGATGCCTCGGGAATGGGAACAGAACTATACATGAAGTTTGCAAAGTTTCACGGCGAGTATCTTCTGCATACCGTTGATGAAGAAACCGATACGCAGCGCATGCTGTGGGAAAATTTCACTGATGCTGAGCTTCACGCAATGAGGGGCAGAATAATCGGAAAGTTTACTCCCGAAGTGTTTGAAAAATGGCAAAGCTACATAATGCCAGCCATTACTCACGCTGACCGCGCAATGATGTTCGGCGGCATGAAGGTTAATGCGCCTGAACAGCTCAAGAAACTAATGGTGATGGCGGAAAAATACCTCTCTGTTGATGAATTTGTCGCCTTAAAAGAAAGTATGAAATGAGCTTATTCATAATTGAATTTAGTATTGTTCAATTTATCGCTAATTTAAGCCATGGATAAAGTAGTAAAAATATATGATTCTTTCAAAGATGCCGAGAAGGCTGATATTGAATACTACTCAAATCTTGACCCTAATGAAAAATTGATCGAGTTGGAAATTATCAGAGAAAACTATTTAAACTCAATAAATGCAGGGCCTGAACAACGAAGACTTCAAAGAGTTTTTGAAATTGCTGATAGAGAATGAAGTTGAGTACCTTGTCGTTGGGGGGTACGCAGTTTCATTTTATTCAAGGCCAAGATATACCGATGACCTTGATCTTTGGATCAACAAGACACGGGAAAACCTCCAAAGACTGAAGAAAGCGCTTGCCGATTTTGGATTTGACAGCAAGTTTATTGAAGAAGATGAGTTCCTCAATAAGACTAAGGTATATAGAATGGGGAATCCACCTTTACGAATTGAGATTTTGAACAAAATAGATGGTGTTAAATTTGAAGATGCTATAAAGAAGAAGGTAAACGGCAAATATGCAGATATTGAAAGCGTTAATTTCATTTCATTGGACGACCTGATAACTAATAAATCCTCAGCAAACAGAACTAAAGACAAGCTTGATCTTGAGACGCTTAAAACATTCCGAAAAAAAGACTAGTTTGTGCGCTCATTCCGATTTACTCCCTTCAGAATTTTCGAATGGTCATTGATTTGTAAAGACAAGGTGACAATAATCCCTTTCTTGTTATAATTGTAAAATTAATCAATGGAAAAAACATCTAAAATTCGTTAAATTACACTATGCGCATAAAAATTGAATATATTACCGATAGCAAAGGCAGACAGAAATCTGTTATAATCCCGCACAGTCAATGGAAGAATTTTGAAGCCGATTATAACAAGATGAAAAATAAAGTAAAAGTATTGACCGGGCTGCAAAACGCTCTTGAAGAAGTAAAACAAATTCAAAGCGGAAAGAGGAAAGGAAAAACTCTGAAAGAAGTCCTTGATGAATTATAAGATCATTGCAACCAGGAATTTTGAGAAACAGCTCAAGAGACTCTCTAGAAAATTCCCCTCACTAAAGGATGATTTAAGAAAATTTGAACAGAAGTTAACCGAAAACCCCAAAATGGGTATTTCTCTTGGAAGAAATGCTTACAAAGTAAGGCTCGCCGTAAAAAGCAAAGCCAAAGGAAAAAGCGGCGGCTTTAGAATAATTACGTATATTGAGCTTAATATAGTTATTAATGATCTATCTAATATATTTTTATTATCTATTTACGATAAATCTGAAACAGAAAGTATAAGTAATTCAGAATTAAGAAAATTGATAGATAATAAATTAGTTTAATATCAATCTCACATGACTTCAGAAACTATCAAAAGCGGTAAGTGTCCCGTATGCGGCTCAACGGATGTATATGATAATCGCGGAAAATCACCGGCAAATCACCGCAAATTCATAATCGTCTCAGCGGTAAAAAGCTTTATTGTTGATACCTATGTATGCATTAAGTGCGGCTATTTTAAGGAGTTCATCCGTGATAAAGATATGAAAAGCGAAAAACTTATGGCAAAAGTGAAAGATAAATGGAATAAAACTTCGGAGGTTACAAATGCAGGATAGCACATTAAAATCCGGCAAATGCCCAAAATGCGGTTCAAGCGAAGTCTATACTGATAGCGGAAAGGATAAACGCGGCGAACGTATGCAGCTGGTTATATCTTCATGGAAGTGGTATTTCCTCGATACGTATCTCTGCCTCGGCTGTTTCCATTTCGAAGAATACGTTCCCGAAAACGAAAAACTTGATGAGAAAATAATTAAGAAGATCAAAGAGACCTGGAAGAAAGTGAATTGAAATTCATTATTGTTGTAACTTAAATAAAAACAGCCAATATTTCGCTTCTTATTAGCTTTTTGAATAGCGATAAAAGAATAGATTATCCAATCTGAATTTACTAAATTTGGTCATGGAAGTAAACTGGAAAGAACATATAGAGTCTAACCCCAAAGTAATGTTCGGTAAACCGGTCATAAAAGGGACTCGAATACCTGTCGACATTATCTTAGAGAAACTTTCTCTTGGTGAAACAATTGATCAGTTGCTAAAGTCATACCCTTCCATTAAGATCGATTCAATATTTGCATGCTTAAAATTCGCTTCTGAATCAGTCAAAAATGAAGTTGTGACCGCTTGATGAAAATTGTTGCTGATGATAGCGTAGATTACAATATTATAACTTCACTCAGGTCAAAAGAATTTACCGTTTTATCGATCGACGAATTACTCAAAGGTGCTGACGATCAATAAGTTTTAGACTTTACCTTGCGTGAAAATGCCATACTAATTACATAAGATAAAGATTTTGGAGAGCTTGTTTACAGGCTGAATAAATCACATTTAGGCATTGTCCTGATCAGGTTAAGCGGTCTTGAAAGCAAACTTAAATCTGAAATAGCAGTAAAGTCAATCAAAGAAAATTTTGAGATTATGAAAGATTCCTTTAGTGTTATTTCAGCAAACCAAACCAGAATAAAAAAATAGATTTGTCTGAATCTCCTTCATCCAAGCAGCCTCCCATAAAACAAGACCCCTTCCTCTCTCTGCGTTACGCTGAGTTCCGCTATTATTTATTTGCAAATTTCTTTGTCACCGTCGGACTTCTGATACAGGAAGTGATCATCGGTTATGAGCTTTATCGCATTACCCATGACCCTCTTGCAATCGGCATGATTGGACTCGCCGAGGCGATACCTTTCATATTGCTTTCGTTATTCGGCGGGCATTACTCCGATAAGCTTTCAAAGAAAGACATAATGCTCTGGTCGCTTGCGTTCACAATGCTTGCATCGGCGGTACTTTTCTTTCTTTCGTTTGAGTTATTGAAGTCAGATCACCCCGGCGACCTGAAATATGTTATATGGGGCGTGATATTTTTCATCGGAATTTGCAAAGCGTTTTTCTTCCCGGCTGCAACTTCTATCAAGGCTTATCTTGTGCCAAGAGAGGTATATGCAAACTCTTCTACATGGAGCAGCTCTTCATGGCAAACGGGTGTTATAATCGGACCCGGAGTATCCGGGTTTTTATATAATATATTCGGATTCTCAGGCACACTGCTTTTTGTAATAGTACTTATTCTTTTATCTATGGCAGCGGTAATGTTCATTAAGAACCGCGCCCCCGATCCCGTGGGAGAAGGTACTATGCTTGAAAAAATAAAAGAAGGCTTCGGCTATGTTTTCAAAACCAAAATAATCCTCTATTCCATATCGCTTGACATGTTTTCCGTCATGTTTGGAGGAGTAGTTGCCATTCTCCCCGTGTTCTCAGAAGACATTTTGCATGTTGGAGCAGAAGGCCTTGGAACAATGCGCGCAGCTCCAAGCATTGGCGCCGTGCTGATACTGTTTGTGCTTTCAAAGTATTCCCCCATGAAGAATGCATGGCGCAACTTAATGCTTGCCGTTGCGGGATTTGGTATGGCCACGCTTGTATTTGCTGTTTCCGAGAATTTCATTTTGTCAATTGCCGCACTATTTTTTACGGGAGCTTTTGACAGTATCAGTGTTGTAATACGCTCAACTTTATTGCAGCTTCTTGTGCCTGATAATATGCGCGGCAGGGTCAACGCAATAAATGGAATATTCCTCAGCACATCAAATGAATTAGGCGCATTCGAATCCGGGCTTGCAGCAAAGCTTATGGGCGGAGTCCCTTCAGTAGTATTTGGCGGAGCGATGACTTTGCTAATTGTTACATATATCTTCGTGAAAAGCAGGGGTTTACTCAAAAAGGATTTTTCAGGATGACAACGTTTGCGTAAGGTATGAAACAAAAATGCCGGATGGTTCTAAGAAGCCTTTTTGCGAATGGCTTGCCTTTGAACAAGTCTTGATAAAAGAGATCCAGGTATACTATATTTGAAGCTGAAGATGGTATTTGATTTTTTTGCGGTTTTTTGGCATATTTAAAGTAACAGATCATTGATTATGAAAAAAACTTTGTTTTTTCTTTTTTTATTTAATTCGGCACTCCTATCGCAATCTCCTTTCTACAGTATTAAATTCAATGTGAATCCATCTCCATTTGCACCGGAGAATGCTTCTTATTCAGTTTCTTGGCAATCCTGTGAATTTGATTATGATCCCGTTATTCCCTCTGGTAATTACTGGTTTGGCAACGATACTTCTGCGCTCAGCTGGAGCAATCTTCCTGATAGTTTTTACGGCAAAGTAACATGTTCAAACCCCGATACCGGCTACAGCCAGGCTTTTGAAGTATCAAACCAGGCAATGATGTGGGAAAAATTCCTGAAGTTCACCATAACCAAAACTTACCCTGAAAACGGAAGCTCTTCAACTATGATAATAGTGTTTCCTGTTTTGATAAGAGCATTTGTAACTTACATTGATCTTGGACAATTTTTTTTCAACGAGGGTTATTTTGAACTCACTGATGATATTGTGTACAAAATAGACGACAAAAAACATGTACACCTCAGCCTTCCAAAAAATTACAGTTGGAAGAAAATAGATATTGAAAAACGAAAAATTAAATTATAAGGAGAAAAAAAATGAAGATCGGAATATTAGGTTCAGGTGCCGTAGGCAAGGCGCTTGGCAAAGGATTTGCTGAACTTGGACATGAGGTTATTTTAGGCACGCGTGATCCTAAATCAGTTAAAGTAACAGACTGGGTTTCCAAAACAGGAAATAGCGTCCGCGCCGGCACGTTTGAAGAAGCCGCTAAGTTTGGCGAGCTTATTGTGCTTTGCTGTTTATACCGCGCAGTTGATGATGTTTTTAATCTTGCGGGTGTATCAAACCTTAAGGGTAAAATCATTTTAGATACAACTAATCCGATTGCCGACGAACCGCCCGTCAACGGTGTGCTGAAGTATGTAACAACTGGAAGAGAATCTGCAGGAGAAATTATTCAGAACAAACTGCCGGATAGTTTTGTTGTTAAGGCATTCAACAGCATCGGGAGTCCGTTAATGTTCAGGCCTAAATTCGAAGAAGGCACACCGACCATGTTCATATGCGGCAATGATGCGGATTCTAAGAAGAAAGTTGAAGCATTATTAACAGATTTTGGTTGGGATACTCTTGATTGCGGCTCTATTGAGGCATCAAACGCCCTAGAAGGTTTATGCATTATCTGGTGCGCACGCGGATTCATTGAAGGTCAGTGGAATCACGCGTTTAAACTGCTGAAAAAATAGTTATCTTTGTACTGGATCACATATTATTTGTAAACTCAAACACATATTAATGAAATTACTTGTTGCAGCAATTCTTTCGGTTGTGATTTTTTCATCGTGCACTAAAGAAAGCAGGTCGCCAGATTCACAAAGCAAAAAAGATACAACAATCCAGAAATCAACAACCGGAACAAATACAAATTCACAAAATGCCCGGGATAATAAGACTGAAACCGCAGGCACAAGCAACGGTGAGTTGAAGAACCTCTCTTATGAGCCGGGCAAGCTCCCTGCCGGTGTTAAATACGAGGGCAAAGTAGTTGCCGGCGCAAGATGGGAAGACAATAACGGACAGAATGTGATAATCGTTACCGAAACCGAAGAGAAGGCCTCAGGAGATGAACGCTCTAAAGAGCTTTTTGCTTACCAGTACATTATTAATGGAGACAATGTTAAGCAGCTTTGGAAAGTGAATGACTTTATAAAAGACTGCCCTCTTGATGTAACTATGGAGCTTTTCCCAAAATCGATAAGCATAACCGATCTTGATAAAAACGGTATTGCTGAAAATACTTTCATTTATAAGATGGCTTGTAAAGGCGATGTATCTCCGGATGATATGAAGCTGATAATGCATGAGGGAGAATCCAAATATGCACTGCGCGGCAGCATGAAAATGATAATGGAAGGCCAATCGTACGGCGGAGAAATGAAACCCGATCCATCGTTTGATAAGGCCCCAAAAGAATTCCTGAGCTACGCAAAAGAACAGTGGAGCAAATTCAATACCGTAAAAGTCGGCAATTGATTAATGCATCGCAGCCGGAATTTCCCGATTCCGCCAATGTTGTTTGCTTACGATAATATTCCCGGCTGTTGATTTTTATCCGGCCTATGAAAATTACCGTTAAAAAATTATCGAGCAGATGAAGCACAGAAAAATTTGTTTGAGTCCGATGTAAATCGGACGAGTTATTTTCCTGTAAAGCGAAGATAATGAAACTTGTCCGCCAACTGGCGGAGGTAAATTTCATGAGCCTTGATTTTTGGGGCACTTTTTGTATCAAGACAAAAAGTGCAAAGAAAAAAGAAGTAGTCGAAAACCTCTTTAGGGTAAGCAATTGTTTGATATTGAATCTGTCAATAAACTAATTCAAACAATAATAATCCTGTATTGAGTTTTGCTGAAGTGCAAGCAGGGTTCTGAGGTTTAGGTGGTTAACAAGCGTTTTATTCAATGCCTGCTCGCTTCCGCGGGTAAGCAGATCATACTTTTCCAGGTCACTTAAGCCAATTGAGTTTGCAATAACGTAAAACCCAACACCGGAGAACTTATCCAGATCAAGCTTAAGCACATGAGTATTGTATTTTTCGAAAGCTTCGAACAGTGAATTTGTTGCCCTGATATTACTTTTGTTCAAAAGCTCAATATCACCGTAAGGATACGCTCTTTCGGGATGTTCATCATTATAATTGTTTATCTTAAAAACATCCAGCCCCTTGACTGCAATATCGGCCTCGCCATTTGAGTACTTCGCCAGTACTTTTTCAAGCTTAACGTATGAGCCGGTTCCTGTGAGCTTTCCCGCAGATATGTAGGGAATTCCAAACCGGTTATCATGCTTTTCAAGGTCTTCGAAGAGATTCTTATATCTCTTTTCAAAAATATGAAGAAACCTGGTCTCTCCCGGAAGTACAATTATGCCAAGCGGAAAAAGCGGTAAATTTTCTGTTATTGTATGTTCCACTTTATTTCAATAAATATTTTCATATTTTAAAAGGAAATTTATACCTAAAAGGTTTCAAAATTAAGGAATAGAAATGAAGATTCCAAATGTTTTTATCCTGTGGCTCATATCCCTGATATTTACAGCAATTTGCATTTCCGGTAATGTTGAGGGTAAAATTGTTGTAGATGGAATTGAAAGAGAGTACATACTGCATATTCCCAAAAACTATGAAGGCACTGCACTTACTCCGCTTGTAATGGTCTTTCACGGAGGCGGAGGTACTGCTTCACAGATTCAGGGTCACACCAAATTCGATAAGCTCTCAGATAAAGAAAACTTCATGGTCGTATATCCAAATGCTGTTGATAAAAACTGGAATGACGGAAGGATCGGCGATAAACTGCCTATGGATAGAGATGATGTTAAGTTTATTTCCGTATTAATAGATACACTTAGCGCATTATACAAAATTGATACCAAGCGTGTTTTTTCCACGGGAATTTCTAACGGAGCATTCTTTTCAATCTACCTGGCATATAAACTTTCAACTAAAATTCTTGCCATAGCGCCTGTATGTGGAAGTATTCCTGAAAACCTTTCAAAAGATTTCAAAACAGAATATCCGGTTTCGCTGCTGTTGATTAACGGAACAAAAGATCCGCTGGTAAAATATGATGGCGGGGCGGTTGGATTTAAAGATGACGAGTCCGGCAGAGGCACAAGCATTGCAGCGGAGTGGACGATCAAGATATGGCAGAAAAATAATGATTGCCAGCAAAGCACAAAAATAGAGGAGATGAATGATGAAGATGGCGACGATGATTGCAAGGCAACTAAGTACACTACATACAGATGCAAAGATAATACTGAAGTAGTGCTGATAAAGATCACAGGCGGAGGCCATACCTGGCCCGGTGCGTCTCAGTATCTTCCTAAAATAATTGTTGGCAGAGTCTGTAACGACTTCAACGCAACCGAAGTCATTTGGGATTTTTTCAAATCCCGCACAAACCGCGAATAATTTTTGCGAGTTAGTCTTATCTTTATTCCCCTCTTGGGAGGCCTGCCTGCCGACCTGCCCGTACAGGCGGGAGACTCGGCGCAGGCAGGAGTGCCCCGATGTAAATCGGGGCGGTCTACGACTCTTCGAGTCGAAGACTCGTAGAGGGTGGGTTAATATGTGCAAATGAACTCCGAGAGCATGTATCTCAAAAGCAATAATAAACATTTCATGAGCCCTTCATCAATAAACCCTCAAACGGGTATTCACAACTATAATAATTATTGTTATCTTGCCCTGCTCTCATAAAAAACTGAATTATTAACATTATAGCATTAGCCATATAATGGATATAACCTTAAGGAAACTTAATATAAACGACTGGAAACCTGTTGGCGAAATATACAAACAGGCGATCGAATCAGGTGAAGCAACATTTGAAAAAAATGTTCCGTCATGGATCGAATGGGATAGAAACCACCTGCCTGTTTGCCGTTTTGTGGCTGAATCCGGAAAAGAAGTCGTTGGATGGGCTGCGCTATCACCCGTTTCAGTAAGAGATGTATATAAAGGTGTTGCCGAAATCAGCCTGTATGTATCACATGCGCATTCAAGAAAGGGGATTGGGAAAAAACTGCTTTTGCAGCTTATTGATGAAAGTGAGAAAAAGGGTATATGGACCCTTCAGGCATCTGTCTTCCCGAAAAATACGGCAAGCATTCGCCTGCATACATCATGCGGATTCCGCAAATTCGGTCACCGCGAAAAGATAGGAAGAATTGACGGCAAATGGCGAGATACATTTCTTTTTGAAAGAAGAAGCCGGGCAAATAGCTTTAAATAGAACTCATTTCTAATCCTTGCGCTTATGCATTGAAACGATTCCCGTTTATTTCCGGTTTAAAAAATATACAGGAAAGGATGTATAATGTTTAAATATATTATGATATTTTCGTTTTTTGCGGCAGTCCTTTTGGGCTGCTCGCTGAAAAACAGCGAAAAAACCATTAAAACCTCAGCAAATTCAGATAAAAACAAAATGACAGATACAGCTAAAATGGAAACTGCAGTACTTGCCGGCGGATGCTTCTGGTGCACAGAAACTTTATTTCAGGATTTAAAAGGTGTTGAAAAAGTTGAATCCGGTTACTCAGGCGGCACAACTAAATCACCAACGTACACCGAAGTATGCACAGGCACAACAGGCCATGCCGAAGTGATCCGGATCACTTTCGATCCTGCGGTAATTTCGTTCGAACAGATCCTTACGGTTTTCTTCCATGTACATGACCCCACCACACTTAACAGGCAGGGCGCGGATGCCGGTACGCAGTACCGCTCGGCAATATTCTATAACAGCCCTGAACAGAAGAAGACGGCAGAAAAGGTAATTGAAGATATTACTAAATCAAATTTGTGGAGTGATCCCATTGTTACAGAAGTAACTGCACTTGGCGAATATTATCCCGCTGAAGATTATCACCAGGATTATTTTAACAATAATCCCGAAAAATCATATTGCTCAATTGTTATTGCCCCGAAAGTAAAGAAGTTCTACAAAGAATTCTCTCACCTGCTCAAAGAGAATATTGAAAAATAGGCGGACAATTGTTACGGAGGTCAACACAGCTATAATGGCTGCATTATTGGCTTCATTATTCATTAACGTCCCATTTTTTTGAAATGGCGCTTTTTATTTCCATTAAAGCGTGATTTTCATTTCTATTAACACTATCTTTGTACAAAATTTTTGCAAACAAATATGAGCTGGATCTATCTTCTAATAGCGGGAGTTTTCGAAATATGCTTTGCGCTTTCGCTGAAATATTCAGAAAGCTTCTCAAAACCCGTACCAACTGTGCTGTTTATTGTATTTACAATTCTCAGCTATTTCTTTTTGGATAAGACTATTACCTATATTCCTCTTGGTACTGCTTACGCTGTATGGACAGGAATAGGGGCTGCCGGTATTGCATTAATAGGTATTGTATTTCTCAAAGAACCGGCTGAATTCTGGAGGCTGTTCTTCATTTTTACGCTCATCGGCTCTATTGTTGGACTAAAATTCGTAACAAAATAGTATGGCGCATATGAAAAGATCTGTTCTCGCACTTTTTCTCATATTACTGGTTTGCATAAGCTCCGGCTCGCAAAGTTTAGATCTAAAACTCAAAGAAAGCAAAAAACTCAGCACAAGATCTATTTCAAAAACCGGTCCGCCACTTTACTTCTATGCTATGGCTATAATTAATCCCATGCTGGTTATTGAAGATAAGAAAGTGTTTTTCGGGCTAACCAAAGAGATCTCCATTGGGAAATTCCCTTACGGAAGAGTTGCCTTTGAGTACTCGTATATTTTCCGCAGCTACAATACCAGCCATTTTAGATTTTCATACAACTATGATATAATACTCCAGGCCGGTGATTTTGCTGCATTTATAGCCACTCCCGGAGCAGGTTACTTTACTGATACAAAGAACAAAGGATGGTTCCTTCACGGATCATTTGGAGTTATCCTGCCTCTTGGTAATTTTGTTGGGTTTAGCCCTTATTTTCGGTACCGAAATACTTTTATTAAAGACAAAACTAAATCCGATATTAATGATGTATCTCTGGGTGTCTCGCTAATGATCTATTACTAACAGTTACATTGATCTCTTCTCTATTAAAACTATACCTGCCTAACCTTTTCGGAGTATCAAAATTTAACTCCTTTATTCAACAATTATTCATATATTTACGCAATCAACCTCAAAAAAAATGGAACCACCGGTATCATACCCGCAATCAGATAGTTACCAGGGCAGGAAGGTTTACGGCAAAAGATCGGGCTGCGCAGGAAAAGGATGTTTCGGCATAATCGGAGCTATTGTAATTATTATTGCAGTTATCGCAATTGGCTACTTCTTTGCTTTGCCTGCAATTATGCCAAACAGCATAAGTGGTTCATTCCTTGATGCAGAGATCGTGCCAACAAAAAGCGGCGAGCAAAAGCTTTGGGTGTTAACAGACGGGTCTTTTAATTTTATTCAAACAACTAAGTCACCCGGAAGGACTTCAACCGGCAGGGAATGCTATTTCTGTAAAACCTGGACATATATTCTCAACCCAAAAGATCAATCAGTTGAAAAGAAGATCAAGACTCCCTATGAAGATATTATTACACAGATAGATCTGTTTTACCAGGATGGCAAGGTATGGGCTTTCACAAGAGATTACGGCGAGAATGAACCCCGGATAGAGACTTTTGATCCCGAAACCGGCGAAAAGACCATGGATACAAAACAATTCCTGGCTCAATTTCCCGAGCTTAGCGCCGGACTTGCTACGGCATACTATGATAAAGCAGACGGTGTTATCAGATTGAAAACAAAGGACGGAATTGACGGTTTATTATACAGCATAAAAGACGGAAAGCTGTATAAGGACTTCAGCGCTATGAAGAAGGCTGCGATGAAGGATTCATCTGAAACCTTTGTTGCAATTCTTGCAGGAGAAAACTCGACCTCTTCGCCAAGAAAAAAACTCTATAAAATTTCAGGCCCTTCAAATAAAATAAGTGATAACCTTTCGAGCCTCGACAATTTTGCTGCAGATGACGATAGAATGAAAGACTATAAGCTTAGCTCCCAAAGCCTGGGTGAGAAAGTTTACCTTGAAGGAATAATGTACCATACGGATAAAGACTGCGCAATAATTATTTACCTTGATCAGCTGGGGAAGAAATCAAACAGGTTCATGACCTGTGTTGATCTTAAAACCGGGAAAGAAAAATGGACGCTTGGTAAAGATGACCTTTTTGAAAAAATGCAGATAGATGAAGAAGATGATGTGTTTTCAAGCTTATTTTTCACCAAAGATAAGATAGGCGTGAAAAGAAGAGGCAACCTTGTTATCCTTCAGCTTCAATATGAAGGCTTGATAGGTTTTGATTTTGAAACAGGCAAAAAACTGTGGGAAATGGATATTTAATTTAATTTCTTCATTATGATAAAAAAGATCCTGAAATTTGTTTTTGTTATTCTGCTTATAGGCTTTGTTGTGATTCAGTTTATTGGAAGGCCAGAAAAGACCACAACAGCCGAAGTTACTGCAGCACATATAACAAAACAGCTCCAGGTTCCCTCAAATGTTGAAAGCATTCTCAAACGCTCCTGCTATGACTGCCACAGTAACCACACAAAATGGCCATGGTACTCAAGCATTGCCCCGGCTTCATGGCTTGTAGCAGATGATATTACAACCGGAAGAAAGAAAATGAATTTCAGCGACTGGACATCCCTTTCCGAGGCTAAACGCGAGGCAAGGCTTAATGAGATCTGTGAAGAAATAAAGTCCGATGAAATGCCGATGCCTAAATACCTGCTTTTGCATGGCGAAGCCAAGCTAAGCCAGGCCGATAAAGATATACTTTGCAAATGGGTAGAAGCCGAGCTTAAAAGAATTGAGGAAACCGATCCGGGAAAATAGAGTATAACTATAATAGGATTAGTGATTTTTTACTCATTGTTTTTCATTGCATTTACGTTTTTTCATTGTTAGTTTAACATATTAAAATTTATATTTTAATCCCAATTGATTGAAGCCGCCGCAGTAAAACAGAAAACGAAGCTTGAATTCACGCTTTGCCACAGAATGCCCGAAAGGTCTTTCTTCTACAAAGGCAGGCAGTTCCCTGTTTGTGCAAGATGCACCGGATTTTATGCCGGGTATGTTGCCCTGCCAATCTTTACTTTTTCGATTTGGGAACCCTCTCTTCTTTTAGTTGTATTACTAATGCTTCCTGCGCTCGTTGATGGACTATCCCAGGCATATATGAACAGGGAAAGCACTAACTGGCTTAGGTTTATTACCGGGCTGGTTGCGGGCACAGGAGCAATTGCTTTTGCCGCACTTCTTGGGAAATGGATCGGGCAGCTAATTCTGCTTATCTTTTAAATAATAATACATTCATTAACATCTAAAGGAGATAAAAAATGGAACCAACAACACCACCTGCACCACCTGTAGATTCAGGTAAAAGCCAGGAAGATCTTAGCGTCATACTCAAGATAGTTTCTTTTTGCATTCCGCTTGTAGGAGCAATTATCTGGTTCTTAAAGAAAGATAAAGAACCAAAAGCCGCTAAATCGGCTTGCACATTTGCGCTGATCGGATTTGCAGTAGGTATAATTATTAATGTACTGGTTACAGTGCTTAATAGTTAAAAGTTCATTATAAATTCAGGCAGGTGTTTTTGACCTGCCTTTTTCTTTTTATAAAACATTGCACCTTCTGTTTAATTACATTATGATATAAAAATAATAATAGTCGGCGACGGGGGAAACCGGGAAATCCACACTTGGGGATGGGCTCGGCAAATCACCAGGACTTCCTGTTACGCACCTTGATACATTAAGCTGGGCTATGATCTTGATAGTCCCTGAACAATCCACAAAAGATTAGTTTAATTTCTTGACAGAAAAAACTATAATAGATATAACCGGCTGGGCAGGCTCCGTTTGTGTACTTACGGCTTACGGATTGCTTAGCATGCACAAGCTGAACTCTCACTCCCGCCTGTACCAGTTCCTTAACGTATTTGGCAGCATTTGCCTGATAGTAAATACATTTTTCTACAGCGCATATCCCTCAACTTTTGTTAATATAGTTTGGCTCATAATTGCTATATTTGCAATAATTAGTATTCTCAGATCAAAGAATAATGCAAAAAAACCTTCCGGATAAGGAAAAGCTGCAAAAGATAGCTGAACACATTAAACCTTTCATCCACCGCACACCAATGCTGACTTCAACATCTCTAAATAGCCTTGCGGGATGTGAACTATATTTCAAATGCGAAAATTTTCAGAAGACTGGTTCTTTCAAAATTCGCGGTGCAATGAATGCAGTATTTGAGCTGGGTAGAAATGCAATTGCTAATGGAATCATAACTCACTCAAGCGGTAACTTTGCAGCAGCTTTGGCATATGCAGCCTCCAGGATCGGCACTAAGGCAACTATTGTAATGCCTGAAAATGTAACTCCTTCAAAGCGTGATGCAGTACTAGGCTATGGCGCGGAGATTGTTTACTCGGGCAATGTGCCGCTTGACCGCGAGCAGAAATGCGATGAGGTCATTGCATCAACCGGTGCAGTTTTTGTTCATCCATCCAATAACATCAATGTTATTTCAGGTCATTCCTCGTGCGCTATTGAGTTGATCAGTGATGCAGAATCACTCGACGCCGTGTTTGCCCCAGTAGGCGGTGGCGGATTGTTAAGCGGAATAGCAATTGGCTTCAAACACTTTTCCCATTCAACAAAAATATTTGCAGGCGAGCCGTTAAATGCAGATGATGCTTACCGGAGCATTAGATCAGGTAAGATTGTTCCTCAAACACACCCTGATACTATTGCAGATGGCCTCAGGACTTCCCTTGGCGATGTAACTTTCCCGATCATAAAAGATCATGTAAGTGAAATAATCCGCGTGAGCGAAGAAGAAATAATAGATGCAATGAAACTCATCTGGGAAAGGCTTAAGATAGTCGCAGAACCATCCGGCGCGGTTGCTTTTGCTGCTCTGTTGAAAAATTCTTCCCTGTTTAATAACAAAAAAATCGGTATTATTATATCCGGTGGCAATGTAAATGTATCCGCGCTGCCTTTTTAGTTAACAATTCGTCCATTAATTAAAAACTTTTGCCATGAAAACAGAATTCAAGGTTGTTAAAACAAAGGATTTTCTGAAAACAAAATCAAGCGGAGAGCTGAATCTGAATGAAACCAGGAAAGTGCTTTCAAAGCTGGCTGATCTTAATAGTGATGATCCTGTAAAAGAAATCCTCATAGATATTCGTGAAACTGAATCAGTATTATCACTTTCTGATATCTTCACAATAGTGAATGAAGTAGGTAAGTTTCGCAAAGCTTTCCGCAAGAAAATTGCCGTTTTGCTGGGACCCTCACATGATTTTGATAAGGCACGTTTCCTTGAAATGTGCGCCGGCAACCGCGGCTTTAATGTAAATGCTTTCGGTGATTTCGAGGAAGCTGTTAAATGGCTTGCAGATACTGAGTAATAGTGAATAAAGAAAACTTTTCAATGAATGAATTTCATCACGGCATTTTATTGAAAGCCGCAAGCACTGATGAAATATATAAATATTTTGGAACACCCGAAGGATTAACAAAATGGTTCATCGGAAGCGCTGAATACTTATACGACGGGAATAAGCCAAGAGAAAGAAATGAATATATTAAAACAGGTGATAAATTTACCTGGAAGTGGCTTGAAAAAGACCTCTCAATAAATGGTATTGTGATAGAGGCTGCTGATAACTCGCATGTAAAATTTACTTTCGGTTCACTATTTGAAGTTACCATGACTGTGAAGACTCATAATGAGAGAATCTTATTCACCCTTCAACAGGAATATACCTCCGGCGCATCACATGAAGATTTTGCGCATATCAACTGCTGTGTATGCTGGGCATTCTTTATCACAAATCTCAAATCCGTACATGAATTTGGCAACGACCTCCGCGAAACCATTTGGCATGATGAATTTCTTGTAAACCGGTAATTTTCTGATGCTGTTTTTATTCCACTCTTGGGAGGCCTGTCTGCCGACCTGCCCCTGCCTGCTGCAGGCAGGCGTACAGGCGGGAGACTCGGCGCAGGCAGGAATGCCTGTGCCACCATATTATCATATCTTATCGTAATTTCTCTTTATCATTCCGCTAACTTTAAGCATTCCAAAATTTTCATAAAATTTTTCAAGTTCTTCATCACAGCATAGATCGATCATATACAGATCACTTAATCTATCCATCATGCGTCTTACCAGTTCCTTTCCAACTCCTTTGCCTCTGTAAACAGGCAGTACTTCTACAAACGGAATGTATGCTGAAATGGTCTTATCGGTAATTGCCGTTATGAATCCAACCGGTTTGCTACCCTCCAATGCAAGCAGAACATGATGGCTGTTTTGAAGTATCAGGTATCGCTTATCTGTACTGGGCGGATTTGACCAACCCTCAAAGAATCCCGAAAGATCTTCTGGTTTTACTGCGGATATATCTTCAGTATAACTTATCATTTCCTGAGTACGTCCTTCCACGCATCCTCTGCGCGGATAAATTTGAATTTATAACCGGCATCGATCAATTTATTGGGGAGCGCTCTTCTGCCTTCGAGCACAACTGCCGCCATTTCGCCTGCTATAATCTTCACAACAAATCCGGGTACCGGAAATATTGCAGGACGATGAAGCACTTTCGCTGCAGCTTTGCCAAATTCTTTCATCATTTCGGGGTTTGGTGATGCAGCATTGTATATTCCCCTTATTCCAGGATTATCTATAGCAAAAAGATAGATGCGCACGAGGTCATCTATGTGTATCCACGAAACATACTGTTTTCCTCCGCCCAGGGGGCCGCCAACGAATAGCTTATAAGGCATCAGAAGTTTATCCACTGCCTCAGAATCCTTTGCCATTACAAAGCCTGTTCTAAGCACAGCTACGCGCACTCCGTAATTTTCGGCTTTCAATGCTTCCTGCTCCCAGTCACCTGTTAGTTTACCCAAATACGAATCTGCCCGTGGTGAATCTTCATAAACATCCCTGCTGCCGCAATCACCGTAATAATCTACTCCTGATGAACTTACCAGCACATCCGGCTTAACGGGCATTTGTGAGATAAGATCAACCAGCTTTGCAGTTGTTTCAATCCTCGAATCATAAAACTCTTTCTTTGTTTTATCGTTCCACCGCTTGCTCCCTAAATTAGCGCCTGCAAGATTTATCACAGCGTCAATTTTATCATCCCTCAGACTAAGGTATTCACTTAACTCAACTATCTTCTTTGCACGGGGCAATAATTTTGCGGCAGAAACAGCATTTGTTGTCATAGCAGTGAATTCATCACCACGCGCTGTAATTGCCTCAGCAATATGCTTGCCGATCATCCCCGTTGCACCCGTAATCAAAGTTGTTTTTGGCAAATTCTTTTAGTTTTATGCATTTTTTTTGTAGAGACAGGTTTCAAACCTGTCTCTAAATCATCCTTTTTATGTGATTATGCAACTCTACAACTAATACCTGTAAAAAAAATGTACATAGTCTAATCATTTTTGTTTTTATTTGTTTTAATTGTATTCTCTTCAAATTTTTCCTTTTCCCAAGTCCAGCGAAGCGGATTGTAATGGATATAATCCCATATTCTTTCGTATTCTTTTTCGTTTCGGATTACTCGTTCATAATAATCCTTTTGCCAGAATGATTTTCCGGGAGTTTCAAGCTGCAGATTTATTTCCTTTGTGGAAAAAGTCTTGAATGCTCTAATCATTTCAGAAAGCGGATGCTTTTTAATGTTCGCTTCTGTAGAGACAGGTTTTAAACCTGTCTCCAGGTTACTGTTTTTAATATTTGTTCCTGATACAGGGTATGTTATCCTGATTATCCCATGAATATGATTTGGCATAACAACAAAAATATCCGGAATATAATTTAAATAATGATTTCCCAGGTCATTCCACTTATCGAAAGCAATATCTGAAAATTCATTACCTGTAAATACTCCGTTTTTCACATCTCCGAGCACTTTTTTCATTCCCAAAGTGCAAATTGTAACAAAATAAGCGCCTGCGTTTGAATAATCAAATCCTTTAAGTCTAAGCGACTCTGTTCTATATTTATTAGAGAATAGTTTAGATCTCATATAACTTTATAACATTTGCAATTTTTTAACTGCGAGACGGGTTTAAAACCCGTCTCTACAAATTTACTCACTTCATCAATCCCAAATCCCTGAATATCTTCTCTGTAATTGTCCTGCGTGATTGAGCAAATGACTCTGTCTCCTTTTCACTTTCAATATTTGTTGCATAAAAATATGCATTCCCTCCGGTTTCAAGCCATCCTACAAGCCAGCCGATATTCTTTTCATCCTGAAAGCCCCAGCCCGTTTTTCCTCTTAATACATAATTTTCGGTTGAATCCAGCACGATAATATTTTTCACAATATCTATCGAGCGCTTCGAAACCGGTAACTCATAATTATACATTTTCTTCAGAAATCCGATCTGCTCTGCCTGGCTTATCCTGAATCCGCCTTCAAGCCAGAACAGATCTAAACCTGCTGAAATATCCTTATTGCCGTAATCGAATTTCGCAAGAAACTCCTTCATTTTATCTTCTCCCACCTTTCGTGCCAGCTCCTGGTAATATGCAATACACGAATATTTTATTGCTTCCTTAAGTGAGAGATCTTTGTCACAATCCTTCCACCTTGATTTCCCGTCCCATGGTATAACAAAATTCTCATCAGCAATAACGCCTGTTTCAAGTCCTATAATTGAGTTCGGTATCTTAAAAGTTGAGGCAGGGATAAATCCTTTCATACATCTTGCAGAATCTACATAAAGGAATTTGTCATTATTCATGTCATACATCATAAATGAGCCTTTAACACCATATTCATCGAAATACTTATCGTAATCCTGTGAGTTTGATCTTACCGAAAGAGCAATAAGCAGAAGGATAATAATTTGTTTCATGCTGATTTTATTTAGTCTTTATTTGTAAAACAGATTTTCGAATATTGCATTATAATAAATATGCCGGAATACAAAAATACTCTATTAAACTTAAACTTGAAATCATTGCTGGAAGAATATTCCGGCAGGAACTCCCTTGCTCTAAAGAAGAAATTCCCTGAACATTATAAATTGATCTCAGAACAGCTAAGCATATATCCGAAAGCCATTAAGAAACTGCCCGTTTTTACCTCACTTGGATGCTTTTTGACGGCAAAAAGCTATGAGCAATCAAGCTCCGAACCGCTTGCAGAATACAAAGCCCGCTTATTTAAAGGTGATGTTTTCCTTGATCTCTCTGGTGGGCTGGGCATAGATGACATTGCATTTTCCAGATCGTTTAATTCTGTGGTTTCTATTGATCGCGATCCTGCATTAAATGAGCTTGTTCGCACAAATCTTGAAATAATGGGCATTCGCAATGTAACACGCATTGATTCAACTGCAGAAGAATTCATAAAGAATGGCCTTTCAGCCTCGCTGATATATATAGATGCAGACCGTAGAACAACGGCCAAACGCTCAATAAGACTGGAAGAATCTACTCCTCCTGTTCTTTTGATGTCAGATCGCCTGTTTGAAATATCTCAAACGATACTTTTGAAACTTTCACCGCTCATCGATATCCCCTATATATTGAGAGCGCTTCGCGGAATCAGCGAGATCCGTGTTATTTCTCTTGAAAACGAAGTAAAGGAAGTTCTCGTATTGCTGGAGAGGGGTCACAGCAATTTGCCGGCAATACATGCCATTGAATTAATGCAGGGAAAGCAAGATATGGTTTTTTCTGCGGATGTTTCAGTTCATACTGAACCCGGAACAGATGATAATGGCATCTTCTTTTATGAACCCTCAGCAAGTCTGATAAAAGCAGGATTATCTTTAGAGTATGCTTCTAAAAAAGGACTTACGCCGGTAAGCAGAAATGGAATATATTTAATGGGTTATGAATTATTGGACGATTTTTTCGGAAGGAGTTTCAAAGTAATTTCAAAATTTGATTTCGGAAAGTCAGCCGTAAAAAATTACCTGAGGGCAAAACATATTTCCAAAGCCAATGTGGCACGCAGGAATTTTCCTGAAAATGTTGATGAGATTCGCCGTGTATTTAAAATTTTAGATGGGGGTGATGATTACCTTTTTTTCACTACGGGTAATAACAATAGGAAGCTTTTCTATCACTGCAAAAAAATCCAATAAAAAAAGGGGGCTCAACTTTTTACAGCCAAACCCTGGGATATTAGAGGAGAAAAAATCTATTTGTTTTATATCATGGATCCGTTCAATCCGGCTGACCGTCTTTGTTATTGTCCTGGAATGCGTCTATAAATGAGTTCAATATACTCGTGTCAATAAGTGCAGCGTTATTTGCATCATTCGGGTTCAGAACTGCGGTGCCGTTTTTGAACCACATATTCTTGTTGAATACAGTTGTCAGGTTCATTGTTTTCAGGTTAATGTTAGTAGATTTGTTTAATGCAACTACTATATTCATTTCCTGGCGGGATTTATATACAAATGCCGTGCCGTTATAGGTACCTTTAATAATGAATGAGTATCTCTGGCTCTCGGCTGTTCCGTCTCTGAATTCAGCATCGGGTATAGTTTCGGTTTCGCCCGGTTTATGCAGTTTGAATTTCACTTTTGTGTAAATATCTCTTACAACATATCCGTTCATAAGCTCCTTAAGGCTTCCATTTAAAAAGAAATTTAATGCGTATGGTCCTGTGTGATGAAGCTGATCTCTTCCGTCCCTTTCGCGTTCATATTGAAGATCTGTAACAAGGGCCTTAGCCTCGGTTACTATAAGGCTGCCTGTATTTGTTGCATCATTCACTTTAAGATTCATAGAAAGCTCTGTTGCTCCGCTTGGGACAACTATATCGCCGCCAATATCACATCCTGAAAACGAAATCATTGCTGCTATAACCAGTGTTATAATAAACGGGGCTCTGAAAATCTTTTTGTGCATTAATTGATTTCTAAATTAAATGTTGATTGCTGCAATTTTGTTTTTGCTAAATATTCTTTATTTTTTACACTTTATATACCGTGATGGGGTGATATTGCTAAGCAATAACATAACTTTATTCTTGTTGTGCCTTTGTGTTGAATTTCATTCACAATACGGTCATGTTCATATTTTCATAACTTCCTGAAAATATCACTCTTAATTATTGCATTCATACCCCTGGGGCAAAGATTCAAACTTCCGGCAGATACAGTATAACCTGCAGAACTATGGATTTCAGAAATCAGGATTCAGTACTACCATTTAGAATTAACATTAATCATTTACTTAAGTAAATTGCGTTTTTACAATTGTGATAAAAGCAAAGAAAAACGGACTCGTAAACCTCGCTTTTGGCATATACCATGGCAGGCTCCTTAAAAAACATTTCTACCGCATTCATCTTGCCGGCAGAAAGAATTTGGATGATATTAACCGGGATTTTCCGGTAATCCTGTATACCAATCACTCAAACTGGTGGGATGGATTTATAGCTTACCAGCTTACATCAAAAATCCTGAAGGTTGATGATTACCTTATGATGGATATTGATCAAATGGAGAAATACAGGTTCTTTAAATATGTAGGAGTGTTTTCGGTCAACAGAAATGATGCTAAAGATGCATTGAATACAATCAATTATGCTGCAGATCTTCTGCATGATTCAAAGAAATATTTGTGGGTATTCCCGCAGGGAATATTGCAGCCGCAGGACATGCGTCCAATTGAGTTTTTCGGCGGCACCGCAAAGCTTGCAGAAAAACTCGGCAGTGTGAATCTTGTACCCGTTTCCTTCAGGTATGAATTTCTAATGGAACAACGCCCGGAGGTTTTTATTTCCATCGGCGAGCCTGGAAGTTTTCAGGGAAACGTGCCGCGAGATTTGACTATGCGGATGCAGAACAAGCTCACCAAAGATCTTAATGAGTTGAAAGAAATGGTCGTCAACGGCAATCTGAGCGATTTTGAATCGATCTTCACTGGCAAATCATCCCGTAACAAAACTATAGATAAAATTGTCGACTAAAGAAAATATCAAAATTCCCTCCCCCGGCGCTTTTTGC